>JAFEEI010000167.1 GCA_018241205.1 Pseudomonadota bacterium | reverse complement strand
GATGGACGAAGTCGGGCGCGGCACATCGACATTTGACGGCTTGGCGCTGGCGTTCGCTATTACCCGTCATTTGTTGACCAAGAATCGCAGTTTTACGTTGTTTGCCACCCATTATTTTGAACTGACCAAGCTGGCGGAGGAATTCAAGCAGTTGCAAAACGTGCATCTGGATGCTGTGGAATATAAACACCGCATCGTCTTTCTGCACAAGGTGAACGAGGGACCGGCCAGTCAAAGTTACGGGTTACAAGTCGCGGCGCTGGCGGGTGTTCCCGAAGCCGTCATTAAGCTGGCGAGAAAACACCTGATCAAATTGGAGCAGGAAAGCATAAAAAAAGAACCGCAGATGGATCTGTTTTCGTTTCCAGCTTCCGAACCGCCAATCGATCCGGATCTTGCGCAGGAAGACCATCCGGCGATTGCTCTGCTGCAGAATCTTTCGCCGGACGAGTTGACTCCCCGGCAAGCGTTGGAGCAACTGTATCTACTGAAAAAGACGCTGGATGCGCCGGGCGATCACTAAGAAAAGCATTGAAAAGGTGGCGAGCGAGACAGACTAGGCGAAAAAGCTCAGTTTACGCATATTAAATGAGCTTTTTGAACCTGATTTCTAAGCGGTTTGATTGGTGCAGTAGTTTTTCCGCACACTCCTAATGATCGTGACCATGCGCGCCATGCACATGTTCATGCGCAATTTCATCCGCCGTGGCAGGGCGCACATCAGTTATGGTGCAAGCAAAATTCAGTTTCATACCGGCAAACGGGTGATTGCCATCGACAAAAACGGAATCCTCTGTCACATCGGTCACTTTGTAGATAATAAATTCGTCGGAATCTTCCGCGCCACCTTCAAAATGCATGCCGACGACCACGTTATCGGGAAATGAACTGCGCGGTTCGACGCGTATCAATTCGGCATCGTACTCACCAAAGGTATCTTCCGGCTCCATCGCGACCGAACAGGAATGGCCAATTTCCATTTCATGCAACGCTTCTTCCACCAATGGAAAAATGCCGCCGTAGCCGCCGTGCAGATAACTGATCGGTGAATCGGTTTTCTCCAGAATTTTTCCCGAAGCATCCGTCAATTCATAGTTCAGTGAAACCACCGTATTTTTTAAAACGCGCATGTTAGTTTTTCCTCATCCAATTCAATCAGGCTTATTGTTTGTCATAACCGCAAACAATAAAGATTGCCATTATACGCATAAAGTGATTTTTTTCCTTCTCCGAGTCACGGGCAAATAATTCAGATGCTTTAAATCATATTTATTATTTTTTAATCACTCGAACTGTGATTGAGGTGATAGCTGATAAGCGGTATTGATAGGCAGGCAGGCGGTTAAGGAGGGTGCAAAGAATTACTGGAAATAATTGTGCAAAGGCGCCTTTATACAGAGCTGAACTTGTTTTCTGACACCCACTTTTTTATAGATTGACGATAATTGATTGCGGACGGATTTTTCCGTGATTGATAATTGCCGTCCTATTTCCTTTGCCGACAATCCCTTGCATGCAAGAGAAGCAATACGGCTTTCGGTTCTGCTCAACTTAAGATAATCGGCTGATGGATGATTGTCAGAGAAAGGGGGGTTAGCCAAACCAGCGTTTACTTGCTCTTCCGGTAATGTGCTGTAGTTCAAACCACTCTTTCCGGCATAAATTGCAGTGATGGCATGCAACAATAACGTGCATGAACTGCGCTTGCTGATAATTCCTGCTGTGGTTGGCGGCAACATTTGTGCTGGCAGTTGTTGCTCTTCGTTTGATTTTAGAATTAAAACCTTAATTTCCCGGTTCTGGCGATATAAACCGGAAAAAATTTCTGCCCCATGATCTTCGATCAACTGCAAATCCATCAAAATTAAATCGGGTTGATGCTGCTTTACCAAAAGCGACAGATCTTCCATGCGATTGGTCGCAGCAATCAGATTAACTGCTGGGTGGTTTTCAAAAAATGAACATAAACCCATCCTGACAAGATCGGAACTTTCCATCACCAGAATATGGATTTTGTGCTGCATTTTTTATCCGTCAGGTTGTCTATGTTTTTTGCAGTTGTTATTCACCTAAACTGCCTGCCTATTCTCCTATGAGTATGTTATTAAATTGACAGAAACACTGCGTCACTCAAATGAGTGATATTGAGAAAATTCAACAATGATTACATCACCTTAAAATGTAATCTTGGCGATTAATCGTCCATTCTTAAATAAAAGGATGCGACCGGCAAAAATTAACCAGATTGCGCTGGTTTTTGGTATTGGTTTTAGCAAATAAGCTTTTGAGGTGGGTTCTCAGTGTATGGATGCTGATATGCAACGCTTGCGCGATTTCGGCGGTACTTTGCTGCAACAATAGATTTTTTAGGATTCGAGCTTCTGCGGCAGTCAGCCTATAAAGCCGGGCAAAAACTTCAATATTGCCACCGGGATCGGCTCTATCCGGATCGTAGATAATCATCATGATGCGCGTAGATACCTCCAATAACTCACCTCTTGCCAGCGGAATCGGAGAAATCATGGCCATGCGGGTGATTTGATTATGACCGCCAAACTGCAGTGTACCGCCGATACCTTCTTGAGCGTTGAGCAAAGCAGTCATGAGCGCCCGGCGTTCCGAAGGAATCGGGCTATTCAACCGGCCATTACGAATGGAAAGGCTTCCATGCCGCAACAATCTTTCCGCTTGTTGGTTAACAAATAAGACTTGACCAGTGACATCCAGCAAAACGATGGCATCTTTACTCTTATCCAACGCCAGCTCTCTTAATTGCCGCATTTGCTGTTCTTCAAGCAATCTTCTTCGTATCGCCAGGGAACGCTGAAAATGTGGCATCAGTTTCCGGATCAGTTGCTCATCTTGTTGTGTGAATGATTCTGCGGAGAGCGATTTATAAAAACTAAGAACCAATGGCATCGGTTGCTCCTGCGTAGCTTCTTCAATCACTGCAGTGAGTACAACACCGGTTCCATTCATCATAGGTTTGAAGAAATCGCAGTAAATCTCGGTATTCTGGAATGCGTTACGTTCAATGAACTGATCACCATGAAAAATAGCGCCGCGATGCGCAAAGCCATATTGGGCTGCACTGGCTTTCCAAATATCGTGTTTCCAAAAGTGGGATTCGTAGGCAGCCGGAGCATTGGTATCGGCATTAATCATCGGAGAAAGCACGAGCATTCGATCATTTCCGATATCGGGCGACCCAAACAAAATACTGTCTTCGGCATTAAAGAGGTGAGTCAGGTCACGGATCAACAATGCCCATTGCTCATCATCCAGTGCAGCATCATAAATCCTGAGAATCAGTGCACTTAGTTTTTCATCATTGTCCAGCATGCTTGTAATTTAATATTATATAAAATTCATTGTGTTATTGTATATAGCCCATTGCGGCACAGCAAGCGAGCTCTAGACCCGCTCATGCTCAGCGGGTTTTGTGTCTGGATCAATATACGATTGCCGTACGATATTCGGTTGCTGGTCAAAGAGATCCAGTTTTGGAGTTAGTGAACCGCCACGGTTTTTCCGGAGATAAAATGATTTGAAAGTAGGAGAGGATGAAGAATCAAATCAGTTATTCATTGGAAGTACAGGAACGGTGGTTAGATTGGTGTTTGAACAGCAGAAAGAGCGTGGACCGCAATGGCCGACGATAAAATCGACTGTATCGAAGATTGGCTGCACAGTTTGCCTTATCGAGCCATTACGAACACAAAGCACGCGAAAGATACTCTGATCGATTGCCTGAACGTGTCAAGCGTGACATGAAATTGGAACCCGGCATACATCGGGTATGGCAAGATAATTTGCAGGTTTATGGCAGCCCGGCCAAATTAATTGTGGATGGCAAGCATGGTATTTGTTGCAACGTGGATGGGATTTGTTTATGTGGCTTTTATCATCGATGTTCTTGCCCGGTATATTGTTGATTGGCGGGGCAGCCGGTCATTGCATACCGATCTGGTGATTGATGTATTGGGACAGGTGCTGTGGGCGCGGTAGAAAATCGAGGGATTCATTCACCATAAAGACTACGGTTGCCAATATTGGGTGATCCGCGATACGGAAACATCTGAAGCAAGTATGCTGCCCGCTTGCAAATCGTCAGCTGATGCAACCTGACTCAAACTAAAAAATCTCCAAAAAAACCGGGGCGAATCAGAATTCGCTTCCCCGGCTGTTATCGACATCATCCGGATACACCAGGCTGCCGATATTTCCCCATGCATTCCTTATGTAAGACACCACGTGGGCAATTTCAGGGTCGCGAATGAAATGCTGGAAGGGTGGCATGCCATAGGGTCTTGGATTGCCGGCCGTGGCAGGCGGATACCCGCCATACAGTACGTTGCGGATGGTGTTCAGCGGAGACCGCATGGTCACATTTCGGTTTCCTGCCAGCGGGGGGTAAATTCCCGGTACACCTTGCCCAGATTCGCCGTGACAGTTCTGACAGTGTTCTTTATAGACTTTCTCCCCGAGAGCTACATATTGGCGCACCTGTTCCGGCATTTTCCGGACTTTTTGAGGGGTGTTGTCACGCTTCTCGTCCAGGGATTTAAGGTAAACCGCCATCGAACGTAAATCATAGTCCGACAGATGCTGCAAACTTTGCCGGACAATCGTGGCCATAGGACCAGAAGTCACTGCATGGCTGTTTATTCCAGTGGATAGCAGCTCGACGATGTCTTCGATTGGCCATTCACCCACGCCGGCTTCCAGCGGGGATATCAGAGAGGGGGCATACCAGTGGGTGCCCATGATTTTACCTCCGGACAGCTTATCGTCCCGGCTTGCTCCCAATACATTCCGGGCGGTGTGGCAGGCGGTGCAATGCCCGAGCCCTTGAACCAGATAATTACCCCGGTTCCACTCATCGCTTTTCGATTTGTCTGGCTGATAAACACCTTCCTTAAAGTATTGAGCCCGCCAAAGATACAGGAGAAACTGATTATCGTAAGGTGAACTGATCTTGTGTGGCGGATTGGTTTGTACGACAGGCGGCAGCGAACGCAAATAAGCAAAGATCGCATCGGCATCGAGCCGGGTCACCTTGGTATATTCGGTGTACGGAAAAGCCGGGTACAAATAGCGCCCATCCTTCGACTTGCCATAATGCAGCGCCTGCCAGAAATCCTCGCTGTTCCAGCGGCCAATGCCAGTTTCGTTGTCTGGTGTGATATTCGGTGTGACGAATTGACCGAAAGGCGTATTCAGCTTGCGCCCACCCGCATAAGGTTCCCCTCCGCGCGTGGTATGACATCCCATGCAGTTGCCTGCCCGGGCAAGATACTCTCCGCGCCGGACCTGCTCCGTATCGGAATCAGCCGGCGTCTGAGCCGATGCCATTGGTATCAGGGACAGCAAACCGCCGGCAACAAAGGCGATGATCTGCCATTTGCTTGGGAAATGCTGATTAATTGACTGCACGAGCGAATCGCTTCGTTGCGCGGTACTCACTTCCTCGTCTATCTTGTTGATATGTCTCAGTCGCTGCGTTTCGTGCGCCTCTCGCTTCATCTCGTTCGCTGGATTAATCAGCATTTCCCTTGTAAACCCTGCTCTGCTTGAATTTCTCATCGTGCCACCTCCTGCCCGGACAAAATAGTCCGGCAACGCTGTGCCAATTCCGGGGTAAGCGCGTCCGCTCCGGCGGATTGCCCCGATGCCGGCAACCCGGGCAGCCACTGCACCAGCGCATTGACTTCTTCCTGCGTCAGTTTTTTGGCTATTTCCGACATGCAGTCAGGTATCTGGCCGCGCATGATCCCGCCATTGCGCCAGCCGCCGAACTGCGCAGCCAGATAAGCATGCGGCAAGCCCAGCAGACCGGGAATGGCCGGTTGCAGGCCCATCAGCTTTTCACCATGACAAGCGCTGCAGGCCGGAAGGTCGCGCTCGGGGTCGCCGGAATACATCAGGGTTTCCACGGATTTTGTTTCATCGGGAGACAAGGCGGGCGCTACCGGTTCCAGATAAGCGTAGGGTTGGGACGCAAAATACTCGGCGATTTCCCGCATGTATCCATCCGACATGTTTTCGAGCAAAATGGCCATCGGCTGATAATAGCGCCGCCCATCGCGAAAATTACGCAACTGATTATAGAGATAACCCGCCGGTTTGCCCGCAATACGCGGGAAATAAGCATCCCGGTCTATTAGGTCAGCATCTCTATGACAGATAATGCAGGGCTTTATCCGCTCCTCCAGGGTATCGGGTATTCCGGCTGATGCCGGTTCGGCAGCGCTAACCAAGCCGGAAATCATCGCTAACAAGATAAAAGCAAAAAACTTCATTGGCATGTGGATCCATAAAAAATAATTAAAATGCCGGTAAACTTCTGGAATTCTCTGCTGAAAATCCGCATTGGCTTCAAGCTAGCCTATGGAGCGGGCGTGTAAAACTATCAGCCATTCCAGCAGTCAGCATACAAAATCGCAGTGTATATCACTCCCTGTAGCACAAACAACCGGATAGAAAACCTGGTCAATCACTGACTGTGCGGCTGTACGAGCAACTAACCCCGTCATCTCAGCGGTGTTTGCCGGCTGACTTCGCAGCTCAATCGGCTGCCAATACGCGAACATGCGCCGCCACACACCGCCCCAGCGATTTCAATTCATACCCGCCTTCCAGCGCCGAGACGATGCGGTCTTGTGAGTATTGTGCGGCGATCGCTTTGATCTGCCGCGTGATCCAGACATAGTCTTCGTCTTCGAGTTGCAGTTGCGCCATATTGTCGTCGCGATGCGCATCGAATCCGGCGGAGACGAAGATCATCTCGGGTTTAAAGCAGCCGAGCGCTGGAAGCCAATGATCGGTGACGGCCTGACGGAATACGCCGCCATTGCTGCCGCGCGGCAGTGGGACGTTGATCATGCGCCCGGTGGCGCTGTTCGCGCCGCTGTAGGGATAAAAAGGATGCTGAAACGTCGAGCACAGCATGACGTGCGGGTTGTCACGGAAAATCTCCTCGCTGCCGTTGCCGTGGTGCACGTCAAAATCCAAAATCGCAACGCGCTGCAGGTGATGCTGCGCAATCGCGTGTGCCACCCCTACGGCGATGTTGTTAAACAGGCAGAATCCCATGGCATGATCTGATTCCGCGTGATGGCCAGGTGGCCGGATGGCGCAGAACGCATTGTTCACCGTACCGGCAAGAACCAGATCGGTGGCCAGCACCACCGCTCCCGCCGCGCGCAATGCCGCGCTCAACGAAAAGGGATTCATTGCGGTATCGGCGTCCAAGGCAATCAAACCGGCAGCAGGTGAGGCTTGCCGGATGCTTTCGATATAGTCCGGGGTATGCACGCGCGCCAATTGTACGTCCGTGGCCAGCGGCGCCTCGTAGCGTTGCAGTTGCGCCAGCAATCCGGTGGCTTTCAGTTCGTTTTCGATGGCGGTTAGGCGTTGCGGACACTCCGGATGGTAGGTGCCCATGTCGTGTTTGAGACAATCCGGGTGGGTGATATAGGCTGTCGGCACTTTATTTTCCATTCTGATGCGGTTTTCAATGGCTGGTCATGATGCCCGCGTTCGTTGTCCGTAACAAAATACAAAGTTTATACAATCGGGCGTGTATACCATGATAAATTATCGCTATTTTGAATTATAGCGATAACATTCAATTGCTTTTTTTCGTCCAATAGGGAGTCGTCGATGAGCGAGTTTTTTACAAAAATGTGGAAGTTTGTTTCGATTGAATCACTGATAGAAAGAGGTTGGCTGGAAATTGTGCAAATTCTGGCACCTATCTTTTTGCTGGCTTTGGTATTTCTGGGTTTGAGTTTTTATATCCAACACAAACGCTGGAAAGCAGTCGCATCCATTTTGTGCGCGCTCATCGGGCTGGTTTATCTGCCGTACGAGTTTTACCGCCAATCGATGGTGTCCGCCAGAGCAAACACCAATGTCAGTGAAATTCAGGGCAGTTTGCAGAGTTTACTGGATTCGGCCAGCTTAGCGCATGCCAAAGGCATTGCAGATAAGGAAGCAGCTGCGAGTATTCTGGATGAGATGATTCATGGCCTTAATCAGGAAAAGAAAAAAGAATTGGTGCTGATTTCCTGGTTGTTTGCGGAAAATGAGAAAAATGCGCTCAATCAAATCGACAGCAAGCAAAAATCGCTTGCCGACGATATCAAATCCAACTTGGCGGTAGCAAAAACAGAAATCATCGACTCACGCCCGCAAGTTGAGAAAATTTCCGATACGATCGTCAAAAAACTGGATGACGACGTCAAAGTGCTGATTGAGAAAAAGATGCTCGGATTCAAGCAAGAAGTCGACAACTCATTGGATGGCTTTAAAGAGAGTATCAATTCCTTTGTTCAGGGAGAACTCAATAACTACCAGACTAAGCTGGCCGGTATCACCCAGCAGAATGTCGATGAGTTAAAAAATTATTCCAGCAAAGCCAATCAGGCATTCGCTGAACAAGCGCATAAAATCAATCAAGTGTCAATGAAGAAACTGGACGCCACGAAAGAAAGCATTGAGGGCGTCGGCGTTGCCTCGGAAACGAATCTGAAAAATATCGCGCAGCAAGTCAAGCAATTATCGGCTTCGCTCGAGATTGCACAGAGAAAGAACGAAATTTTGTTCGAATACAACGAATGCATGCGCACCTCCGGCTTACTGGACATCGGCAATAAGGGCGAGCAGTGCAAATCCAAGTTGAATCAGGAAATGAACGCACTGAAATAGCCGGAATCAAGTCAACCGGTCCCATGGTTCCACTGCGAAGACGGAGTCATGGGAATCTATCCAAAAGCTCTGAATGTATCGCCGCATGGCTGGATGCAGTTGTTTCCAGAACTCCCTAATCCTTGGCGTTACGCTCCGATTGTGTCAACAAATGCGGCCATAAGCGCTGCATGGCGAGAAAAGTGAAAGAGGCCGACCAAGTGATCATGGCCAGTCCCGCCAAACCTTCGGCGGCACTGAGCACCCGTATGGCTCCGGTGGGCACCAAATCGCCGAATCCTACCGTGGTAAAAACCATCGATGAAAAATAAATGAATTCAAAAAATTGTTTTCATTTAAACCGGTGATGTGACCCAATCCGGCATGTAGTTGCATGGTTTTATATCCCAATGCGAAAACGATAATTTCCATGATATGCGCTACGAGCAACCCCAGCATGACCACCAATACGCCGATGCGTTTATGCACATGCACACCCACGGTGCGGCTTAAAAAACGCAATGCTTCATAATGCAGTACGACGCAAACAGTTACGATGATGCCGGAAATCGCCAAAGCCATTAAGTGGGAAACATGCTCATTCATCATTCGCCGGGAAATTACCCATCACACAACAAGGTTCGGATGCCTATAATAGAAGGCGTTTTTTATTCGAGCAAATTTTTGCTGGCGGCAATTATCCCATGCATTGCGGTATAACTTCATATCACCACCGGGATGCCGCGATGCTATTAAACGTATGCGGATATATGCGAGCATAAGGAAAGGGTTATGGGGCGGGTCACTGAAATAATAGGCCGTGGATTGGCGGGATTTTTAACCAAACCGGTGCGGCAAAGCATTCAAGTTGCAACCATTAGTCAGGAAAAGCTCTCGCAATATTTACAGCCTGGCGACGTGTTGCTAGTGGAAGGGAATACTCGCATCAGTGTCGCCATAAAATATCTTACCCAATCGACCTGGTCGCACGCGGCGCTGTACATCGGCGATGCGCTGCCTCCCCCAGCACCGTGGGAATTACCTCAGGTATTGGTGGAAGCGGATTTGCAGGAAGGTGTGCGCGCCATCCCGCTGGCACACTACGCGCAGATGCATACCCGGATTTGCCGTCCGGTCGGCTTGAGCAATGAGGATCGCAAGCGCGTGGTAGATTATGTTATCGCGCGCATCGGCCAGAAGTACGATCTCAAGCATATCTACGATCTTGCGCGCTATTTGCTGCCCACCCTTCCAGTCCCAAGAAGATTGCGCAGACGCATGCTGGCTTTCGGCAGCGGCGACCCGACACGCGCCATCTGTTCAACCTTAATCGCGCAAGCATTTGAAACGATGCGCTATCCAATTTTGCCGGAGATTCATCGCGCTTGGTCGGATAATCCGATGCACACGGATTGTTACGCGGATATCTATCACATCCGCAACTATAGTCTGTTTACACCGCGCGATTTCGACATTTCCCCCTACTTTGACATCATCAAACCCACAATCGAAAACGGTTTTGATTACCGCTCGCTGACCTGGAGCGACCCCAAGCAAGACGGCAAGGAGTGTGGCTGCGAACCCGAGGAATAGCTATCATGAACAAGTGCTTGGATCAGTTAAAAACGAAGAAGGAGTTCAATATCGTGCGTAAATCACTTTTACATTTGGGTTTAATCAGCGTCTTTTTTGTTTCATACGGCGCAGTTGCCGTTGAATTGCCCAGTTTTTCCGGTTCTGAACAGATAGTGCGTATTCCGCAGATTACGGTGAACGACACTAATCTGCTGTACGATGTTGAGTTACATTTGGATTTTGACAGCGGAAAGTTTCTCGTGCGGAAATATAGTGACGATGCACCCACGGATATTGCCGAATTAAATCTTCCGTTCAAGCTTGCCCTGGGTAAGACCGCAAACATCAACGGCACCGATCTGCAATTCCAGTTTTCCGATGTGACGGATGATTCCCGTTGTCCGAGCGATGCTGTCTGTGTCTGGCCGGGACAAGTGGTTGCTGTCATCAATGTCATCCGTGCCGGTAAGGCTGCCGAAAAAATCACGCTGACTTCGCCAAATGCCTATCCTATCGTTCATGAGCTTTCTGGTTACAAACTGGAATTGCTGGGCGTGCAGCCTTATCCCTTGACTAGCACTGCCATCAAGAAACAGGATTACCGGGTAATTTTGCGAGTTACGCCGCTACTGTGAAGAAAAACCATCTTAGTCGGAGAACGGGATCACCAGCGCGATGCGGAGCTGAATAAAACAGCAAAAATTGACCGGTTGCAAGGTAGAACCCGCATCGAACGCGGCCGCCGCTGGCTGGAAACGATGATTCAAGAGGTTCGCGTTAAGGGGTTATCGACACCGTATGTTTTTCACTTGCTGCCGGATTCACCGCATTCGTTTTCTATCAGCATGAGACGCGGCGGCATGGGAGATAAAACGTTCGATTTCTTATTTTCCGCAAGCGTTGATCAAACGTTATAACGCTCATCCGGCGAAATAAGTCTTTATCAATATCGTCGTCCCCGTTTGGCGGTAATCGCGGTAGGTTCATAACTGCCTATTGGGCATGCCAATGAATGCTTTCTGATCAAGACTGGTGCTGAGTGTGGTGGCATGCAGCTTTGTTGTTAGCGCCGCTGTTTTTGCACAGGAAGATATTTCGGACCGGACGCCGCAATCCATCGGCAAAAAAACTTTCAAGAACAAGAAAAGGCAAAAAAGAAAAACTATTTTTTTCTATGGCAATGCTGGATCGGGATTGCGCTGGAATGGCGGCAAAAGCGAAATACGGCTGGCTGGGTTCGTGCAAGCGGATACACCACTTATTTTGACGAAGCGGCTGATTGCCGAATCTTTCATCGATACTGAGCATCCTGGATGTATATTGGCAAGGCAACTTTGCCAAACCATTTAACATTCGTGCCGGTAAGTTCAAGTCTCCGTTCGGCTTGGAGCGCCTGCAATCGGCTACCGCGTTGGCTTTCAATGAACGCGCTTTTCCCACGAATCTCGCGCCGGACCGGGAGATTGGCGCGCAGATTCTTGGCGATATTCTTTGGGATACGACAGAATATCAAATCGGGTTGTTCAGTGGAATGGTCGACAATAGTTCTGTTTTGCGCGACAGTTTGGTTTATTCGAATCACAGCGGTGTCGATTTCGTTGCGCGTATCTTCGCATCCGTTTAAACATAGTGCCACTCTACTGCTGCAAGGCCTTGGACTGGGGATGGCGTATAGTTATGGCACACGACAAGGTAGTGTGCAGCCAGGTCAACAACAAATCGCTGCATATGTGCGGAGAGTTTTTGCGGGTGGCAGCCGCGAGCGGATTGGCCTGCAACTTTATTATCATTACGGTCCGCTCGCCGTGTTGGGTGAATATACCCTTGCGCAGCAAAATGTTTAGTTTGGAACAGTGAACGATAAAGTTAGCAACGAGGCTTATCAGATTCAGTTGTCTTGGGTGTTATTCAACGGCGATGCATCTTTTCGCAGAATCCGGCCGCAAAGCCATTAACGCTCGAAAACATCAGTTCGCTGGGGGCCGTGCAGTTAGCCGGACGGTATCCGATACTGGATCTCAATGACAAAGCGTTTGCGCATGGTCTTTCCAATCCGGATCGTGCGGTCAAAGGCGCAGGATTTCGGTATCGGTATTAACTGGTATCTCAATCGCAATATCAAATTCCAATTGAATTACAATCAAACCCATTTCGCTGGTGGCGCTAGGGGCGGTGCTAACCGGCCGAACGAAAAAAATGTTGTTCTCACGCATGCAAATTGCGTTTTAAGCGGCTTCCCAATGGCACAAATCGGTTGCTTTGCACTTTCCGCTGCGGAATGAATGCGCTATAGTGAAACCGTTGTGCTGAAATAGTTCGGTTATGATGCGCGTGCAATGGCGATCACATACAAGAAAGGGAAATTCATGGCAAATTGGTTTGAAGATAACGCATTATCGATTGGCCGCACCCCGCTGGTGCGTCTCAACCGGGTGACAGATGGCGCGGCGGCTTTGGTGTTGGGGAAAATCGAGGGGCGCAATCCGGCATATTCGGTTAAGTGCCGCATTGGCGTGGCGATGATCGACGATGCCGCGCGCATGGGGTTGCTCGGTCCCGGCAAAGAAATTGTCGAACCGACCAGCGGCAATACCGGGATCGCATTGGCGTTTGTGGCAGCTGCGCGGGGCATTCCGCTGACATTGACGATGCCGGAAACGATGAGCGTGGAGCGGCGCAAATTACTGGTGGCGCTCGGCGCCAAATTGGAATTGACCGAAGGCGCGCGCGGTATGAATGGGGCTTTGGCGAAGGCGGAAGAGATCATCGCTTCCGATCCGGGGCGTTACGTGCTGTTGCAACAATTCAAGAATCCGGCCAATCCGGCCATCCACGAGAAAACTACCGGTCCGGAAATTTGGAACGATACCGATGGCGCAGTCGATATTTTTGTCGCGGGCGTGGGAACGGGCGGCACGATTACCGGTGTTTCCCGTTATATCAAGCAAACCAAAGGCAAAGCCATTACCTCGGTAGCGGTTGAACCCACGGCAAGCCCGGTGTTATCGCAAAAGCGCGCAGGTGCGTCGCTGGCGCCCGGGCCGCATAAAATTCAGGGCATCGGCGCTGGATTTGTACCGGATAATTTGGATCTATCATTGGTCGATGAAATTGAGCAGGTCAGCAACGAGGAAGCTATCCTGTACGCGCGGCGCCTGGCCCGCGAGGAAGGCATTCTCGCCGGTATTTCCTGCGGCGCAGCGGTAGCGGCGGCGGTGCGCCATGCCAAGCGTCCCGAGAATGCCGGGAAAACCATCGTGGTGATATTGCCGGATTCGGCCGAGCGTTATCTGAGCAGTATTTTGTTTGAAGGCCTGTTCGATCAACAAGGTCTGGCCACAGAGTGAACACGAGCAAGAAAGTAAGAGATCTCCTGGTGCGCGGCACGCATCTGGATGTGGATAGTATCGTAGCCGAGTTGCGTGTGCAGCGGCTGGCGTCACTGGAAAGCCGTAACCGGCATGACCGTCCACCCCGGCTGCCGTCGCGCAGGATATTGGCGAGCGTCGCGGAAGGCTTGAGCGCGGCGATGTTTCCAAACCGCTTGGGTTCATCGGAATTGGCGGATGAAGGGGTCGATCACTATGTCGGCCATACCTTGAATATGACTTTGCGCGAGCTGATGGTGCAAATTCAACATGAATTGCACTATAACTCGGGTCTGGAAGCGCTCAGCGACGAAGATCGCGCGCAGTCGATCGCCATTACACAATCATTTGCCAAATGCTTACCAGAAATCCGGCGCTTGCTGGAGAGCGACATCAAAGCGGCGTATGAAGGCGATCCGGCGGCGCGTAATGTCGACGAGGTGCTGGTGTGCTATCCCGGCATCATGGCGATCATGCACTACCGGCTGGCGCATGTGTTGCATGGCTTGGGCGTGCCTCTGATCGCGCGCATGATTTCCGAAATCGCGCATTCGGTAACGGGTATCGAGATTCATCCCGGGGCGCAAATCGGCGGCAGTTTCTTTATCGATCATGGCACCGGCGTGGTGATCGGAGAAACCGCGATCATCGGGCAGAATGTCCGTCTGTATCAGGCGGTGACATTGGGTGCAAAACGTTTTCCGGTGGATGAGAATGGCGCCTTGGTGAAAGGGAATTTGCGCCATCCGATCGTCGAAGATGATGTCGTGATTTATGCCGGTGCCACGATATTGGGGCGCATCACGATCGGGCGTGGATCGACGATCGGCGGCAATGTCTGGCTGACGCGCAGCGTGCCGCCGGGCAGTAATATTTCCCAAGCGCAGATGCGCCAGGAAGTGTTCGAGCAGGGCGCCGGGATATGATTGCACCCGTTGGCCGCTAACCGTATTAACCTTTTTTCTGCCGTGGAGTGATGATGACGACTCATAAACTAGCACTGACGTTGGATGATGCCAAAGAAATAGCTGCCGGAGCGGAGGCGGAAGCACTGCGGAATAAATGGCCGGTTGTCATCGCGATTGTCGACGACGGCGGCCATTTGCTTTATCTGCAGCGCCTGGATGGCGCGCAGTACGGCAGTATCCAGGTTGCCATCGAGAAAGCGCGCGCCGCGATTGCTTTCCGCCGCCCGACCAAAATCTGGGAAAACAATGTCGCCGAAGGGCGCCTGCATTATTTAGGGTTACCCGGCGCGCTGCCGGTAGAAGGCGGGTTGCCGGTTGTGGCCGAGCAACAATTTACCGGCGCAATCGGCGTCAGCGGTGTGCGGTCTTATCAGGATGCGCAGATTGCGCAAGCCGGGATCGACGCATGGCTAGCTGGCGGTTGAGCCGGTGCAGGAAGCGTAGCGGCTTTTGCCGGTCGTAAGTTGGTTCGTATGAAAAGCACCATCACTTAACTATGCCTTTCCTCATCTATTTGTACCAAGTAGATGAGCGTCGCGGCAATGATCATCACCAAACGGAATGCCGCTTGCTGCGCATTGGCCGTTTCGGATTGCCACATCAGAAACCATTCGCCGCCAATCGTCATGAATCCGGTAAACCATAGTAAAAAACCCAATGTCAATCCGAGGATTGCGAAGCCTTTTGCGCGATTGAAGGATGCGGGGTCTTTGATGTTTTTGTATAAACGAAAACCGCCAAGCCAGCACAGTGCGGCGACGGCAATTTCGGTACCGATGATGATGCCGTAAACCGCGTGGTGAATCGGCGAGGAATGAATGGCGCGCCATAACCCTTGATTGCCGGGAAACGTGGTATCCATCGTCAGGACATGGCTCACCAAGGTGAAATTGGAGTTGTAATCGGTGAGATTACCGTAAGCGACAAGCGAAGCGTACAACGCAAAAGCCAAGACCATGACAAGTTTTGATAGTCTCGTAATCATGGTTTCATTCAGTGGGGGGTACCGGAAATCGACGGGAATTTTGAACAGGGAAAACGCTCTTGATGTTTCACCCCGGCCGGCACAGCATCAGGTGTGTTGGCCGGAGTTTTAAGGAAACGCTGATTAAT
>JAFEEI010000166.1:2812-4515 GCA_018241205.1 Pseudomonadota bacterium | reverse complement strand
CAGGGGCCGGAACACTCGTCGGCGCGATTGGAACGTTACCTGCAATTATGCGCGGATTACAACATTCAGGTGTGCGTGCCGTCGACCCCGGCGCAAATGTTTCATGTGTTACGGCGGCAAATGATCCGTTCGATCCGCAAGCCGCTGGTCATCATGAGTCCGAAAAGTATGTTGCGGCTTAAGGAATCTACTTCGAATCTGGATGAATTGGCGCACGGTCATTTTTATCCGGTCATTTCCGAAACTGACAATCTGGATTCCAATAAGGTAAAACGTATTATCGCTTGCAGCGGGAAAATCTATTATGAATTGATGGCTTATCGCAAAGAGCAGCAGATCTCTGATATGGCGATCATTCGTTTGGAGCAGCTCTATCCGTTTCCGCACGAGGAGTTTCAAGCGGAAATTGACCGTTTCAGCAACGCCAAGGAGATCGTCTGGTGCCAGGAAGAACCGGGTAACCAGGGTGCCTGGCATCGCATTCAGCATTACTTGCTGCGTCACATGAAGCCGGACCAAGTGCTGGGTTACGCGCTGCGCGCGTCTTCGGCCTCTCCCGCGGTCGGTTACACGGCAAGACACAAATTTACGCAGAATGAATTAATCGTCGCAGCATTCCGAGAAAAAATTTAGTACGAGGGCGCCATGCTGATTGAAGTCAAAGTTCCCGCATTATCCGAATCCGTAGCGGAAGCTACCTTAATCTCCTGGCATAAAAAAGCGGGAGAGTATGTCAACCGGTCGGAGAATCTGATCGATATCGAAACCGATAAAGTTGTGCTGGAGTTGCCTGCGCCGAACGCCGGTGTGCTGGCCAAAGTGCTGAAAGGCGATAGCGCCACTGTGGTCAGCGGCGAAGTGATTGCGCTGATCGAAACGGAAGCGGTTGCGGCAACTGCAAAACCGGAGACTCAGGCTCCGGCACCTGCCGTCAGTCAACAAACGCAAGCGCCTGCTGCGGTCAGCGCTGAGACGGCGAGTGCGGAAGCAGTCGATACCGCAATTCCGATGCTGATGCCGGCGGCGCGCAAACTGGTGGAAGAAAACAACTTGAAAACTACGGAAACCTCCGCGATCAAGGGTACCGGTCTCGGTGGCCGTATCACCAAAGAAGACGTGCAAGTGTACATGGATAGCCGAACCGTTGCGGTTGCAAAAGCCGGAACCGGCGGCAGCGCAGGCGGTGCAACGGGCGGACGCACCGAGCGCCGCGTCGCCATGTCGCGGTTACGTCAGCGCATTGCCGAACGCCTGGTGCAATCGCAATCGACTGCGGCGATCCTGACGACATTCAACGAAGTCAACATGCAAGCGATCATCGATTTGCGCATGCGTTACAAAACCGAATTTGAGAAAGAACACGGTGTCAAGCTCGGCTTCATGTCGTTTTTTGTCAAGGCGGCCGTTGCCGCGCTGAAGAAATACCCGATCGTCAACGCCTCCGTCGAAGGCAACGAGATCGTCTATCACGATTACTATGACATCGGCATCGCCGTCGGCAGTCCGCGCGGACTGGTCGTGCCGGTTATCCGTGATGCCGACAAACTGTCAACGGTGGAAATCGAATTGCAAATCGCCGATTTCGCCAAGCGCGCGCAAGACGGCAAGCTGAGTATCGACGAACTGAGCGGCGGTACGTTCTCGATTACCAACGGCGGCGTATTCGGCTCGATGCTGTCGACGCCGATCATCAATCCGCCGCA
>JAFEEI010000166.1:0-2740 GCA_018241205.1 Pseudomonadota bacterium | reverse complement strand
CCGCATCATCGACGGCCGCGAAGCGGTGTTGTCGCTGGTCGCAATGAAGGAAGCGCTGGAATATCCGATGAGTCCATTGCTGGAGCAGTGAGGAGGGAAGGGATCAATGATTGTCCATTCCTGATCGAAACTCGCGTTTTCTTCAAGATTTAAGTTCAGAGTTAAATTTTTCTCGATGATCTGTGCATTTTTTCGTGCGACCAACTTCATAAATCCGGATTACCGGATTTAAGGAATACGCCGGTTAGGTTTGATTGGTGTTTCCGGTAACTTCGGCGATCCCTCCAGCGATATGCGGTGAGGTAACATTTTGAATTCATATCCGGGGATTTTCATGGAATTATTCCGCCCAACCAATCTTCTCTTTTGTTTCATTTTTCTGTTATCCGCCTGTCAAGACGGCAACAACCCAATAGCTCCCCGCGAGCAACTGCCAGCGCCCATTGCATTGCCTGCTGCTGTGGAAAGACCCGTTTCGTATCATGAAGAGATCCGCCCGATTCTGGAAACTAAATGCTTGTCGTGCCATAGCTGTTACGATGCGCCGTGCCAGCTCAAGCTGGAAAGCGCTGAAGGATTGCTGCGCGGCGCTTTTCGCGAATCGATTTATGGCGGCGCGAGAACCGAAGCCATGCCATCTACCCGGCTCGGAATCGATGAGCTGACCGTTTCGGGATGGCGTGAGCGTGGTTTTCATTCGGTGTTGCAAGCGCACGATGAGCAATCCGAACCTGTGATCGCGGGGATGATATCGCTGGCGAAACAGTATCCGTTCCCGCCGAACAGTAAAATACCGGATTCGATCGAGCTGGGCATTAACCGGAAAAATCAGTGTGTCTCCAGCGAGAAATTTTCTACTTATGCGCGCGATTATCCGCGCAGCGGCATGCCGTTTGCCGTTACCGGACTCAGCGATCAGGAATATGCGCTGCTGGCCGGCTGGGTCAAACAAGGCGCGGTGATCACCGATGAACCGGTGGTGCTTACCAAGGGTGAGAAAGCATCCGTTCAGCAGTGGGAATCGTTTTTCAACCGCGCTGATGATCGCGGCAAACTGGTGGCGCGCTGGTTGTATGAGCACCTGTTTATGGCGACGCTGTATTTTCCGGATCTGGATGGAGAGCTGCGTTTTTTTGAGTTAATCCGCTCAGCGACACCGCCCGGCAGGGATATCATCCCGATCCCCAGCGTATTTCCCAATGACGATCCCGAGCAGCTGTTTTTCTACCGCATCCGCCCGATTAGCGGCAGTATCCTGCACAAACGGCGGATTCCGTATCCGCTCAACCAGGCAAAACAACGCCGTATCAACGAGTTATTTTTTGCTCAGGAATGGCCGGCGGGCGATTTGCCGGGGTACAGCTATGCGGAACGGGTGAATCCGTTCGCAACGTTTGCAGCCATTCCGGCGTACGCTCGTTACCGCTTCATGCTGGACGACGCCGAATACTATATCCGGAATGTCATCCACGGGCCGGTATGCCGCGGTCAGATCGCCACCGACGTGATACGCGATCGGTTCTGGGTGTTATTTCAGAATCCGGAATTCGACCCTTTCATCACCAATAACGCTTATCGACATCAAGCGATTCCGTTACTGGCGATGCCCGGGCAAAACGATGATCTGCTGGCGATGGGCGAGGAATGGTTGCGCTATCTCAGCCACCACAATGATTATCTGGCGCAACGCCGCAGTCAGTATGCAGCGCAATACCCCGGCGGCGCATCGCTGGATCATGTCTGGGACGGCGATCACCGGAATACCGATGCCTTGCTGACCATCGCCCGTCACTATGATAGCGCGTCGGTTGCCAGAGGATTGATCGGCGATATACCGCAGACACTATGGCTGATGGATTATCCGTTGCTGGAGCGCACTTACTACATACTGGTGGTGAATTACAATGTGTTTGGCAATGTTGCGCATCAACTGTTGACCAGACTATATTTCGATCTGATTCGTAACAGCTCGGAACATAACTTCTTGCGCTTGATACCTGATGGTCAACGTACCGGCATATTGCACGACTGGTAT
This sequence comes from Pseudomonadota bacterium, assembly GCA_018241205.1. Classification (GTDB taxonomy): domain Bacteria; phylum Pseudomonadota; class Gammaproteobacteria; order Burkholderiales; family Nitrosomonadaceae; genus Nitrosomonas. The sequence goes on along the minus strand of JAFEEI010000166.1, from coordinate 705 downwards.
CAGCAATCGGGCAAACTGAAATTCGGTACTTTTTACGAAAAAATAGACGACGTATCGCCTTCGGCAGAGAGTTTTGCAACTGAAGATCCGAAACAGGAACTTGCTTTGCGGATTCTCCAGCGTTTTGAATCCGTTAATGCGATGGCGCACGATCCGGTCAATCGTTGCCAGGCGGAGAAGTGCGTTCGTCCGGGTCAGCCGCTGTGGATACAAAAAGCGGATCATGCGTTGTCCGCCATTGCATCCCGCCCGGCGGCCGATTTGGCCGGTATCAACCGGTTGCCGGAAGTGACGTTCGTGCGAGTCAAGCACGGCCAGGATAACCGCACGGTCTATACCTTACTGCGGGATCGCGCGCATAGCAACGTTGCATTTATACTGGGCGAGGAATTGCGGTATCAGCCGGAAAAAGATCGCCTGACCGTATACCCCGGCATTACCGGCAGCTATCCGAATTTTATTTTCGATGTGCCCGACTCGGATATCGAAAACTTTGCAGTGCTGCTTGGCGCAGCCAAAAAAGAGGAGCACTTCGAACATATTGTGAATACATGGGGTGTACGGCGCACACATCCGCAGTTTTGGGAGATTTTGCACGATATCACGGCCTGGCAGAGAGAGCGGGAGCCCCTGATCGCCGGTATCTTCGATATCAACCGCTATGAGAATTTTTAGGAAAACGCTGATTAATTCGGCGGACGAGAT
>JAFEEI010000165.1 GCA_018241205.1 Pseudomonadota bacterium | reverse complement strand
GGTGGCCACGGCGATGCAGTCGCGCACGCGCTCCGGGTGGCGCAGCGTCCAGCTCAGCGCCTGCATGCCGCACAGGCTGCCGCCGACGATGGCAGCAAACTGTTCGATGCCTAAATGCTCGGCCAATTGCGCCTGCGCCTCGACCCAATCTTCCACCGTCACTACCGGAAAACTCGCGCCATACTGCTTGCCGGTGCGCGGATCGATACTGGCCGGACCGGTTGAACCGTGACAGCCGCCCAGATTATTCACACCGATGACAAAAAAACGATCGGTATCGATCGGCTTGCCGGGACCGACCATATTGTCCCACCAGCCGACGCTCTTTTCATTTTCGGCATACACACCGGCCACATGATGGTTGCCGGAAAGCGCATGACAAATCAATATCGCATTGGAGCGCGCAGCATTCAACCGCCCATAGGTCTCAAACACCAGGTGGTAGCTTTCCAGCGACAATCCGCTTTTCAGCTGCAATGGCTTGCCGATTTGCACGTACTGCGGTGTTACCACACCGACTGATTTTGAATCTTGCATGTATAGAGATTAGGAGAATCCGGATGAAATAGCTCAATATCGGCTTCATTATATCGCCAAAAAAACCGCACACACTAGGGTGCGTTGACATTTCGTATCGGTAGACTTGGGAAAGCTCTTAAAATACAGCGGACTTTGTCTGAATCCCGGCATTCTTCATGCCCTGCGGGGCTATGCTACAATCGGCGCGGGTTGTACAGTCTTATAGCTCAAAGCCCTTCTTTCCATCATCCGAACAAGGAATAGCCATGAAAACCCGGATCGCTGTTCTGTTTGCTCTATCCGCCATCACTCTCGCAGCTTGTAGTTCGCATCCCTTGGAAGCCCCATCGCCTCCGGCCTATGTCAGCCCGGTGCCGGATAACTGGCCGCAGGCGCAAGCCAGAATAGTGCAGAAAAAAGCGGACTATCTCCAGTCGCATCAGGTCGCTTATGACTGGTTCGGCAATTTTTCCTTCAGTGAAGCCGACGGCATTCCCTATGTGGTATTGAAACTGCTGCCGAAGCTCGCGCCGGAATTGTGGGGCAGCGAGGACAACTTTCTCGACGCGGTCGGCCTGTTCATCGACGAGCGGCAAAAAACTTTCCCGGTCGCGCGCGGTATCGGTTTCAGCGGCTTATCGCGGGCCGAAGCGCAAGGCAACATCGACTACGCTTCGTTTACCTGCGGCGCTTGCCACATTGGCCGCGTGCGACTGGAAAACGGCCAAATGGATTACCTCGACGGCGGGGTGAACGGTTCGTTCAATATTGTGCAGTTCCGCGTCAAAGCGTATCAAACACTGCAAAAAGCCTACGCGGGCAAAACCGGCGATGAACGCTACGCAGTGTTAACGCAAAAGCTGCTGGACGCATTGGATACCACGCACCAGCAAAACCCGAATTACTTTTACAACAATTACCAGTCCGCGGGCAGAAAATTCGATGCGGAGTACGAAGCGGCGCAGATCGCGCTGTTCAAGAAAACCGCCGGACAAACGGTGAAAAAATACGCGCAACGCGTCGAAGCCGAATACGAAGGCTTTGGCGCTCTGGTTGCGAAAAACTACCCCGGTCTTGAAGCCGCGATGATCGCCGGATTTCCCGGCATGGCCGACGCCACCGGCTTGAGCGCGATCAATGGCTATATCGGCTTGCGCAGCACCCCCCTATTGAAATGGTTTGCCGGTATCGTTCTACCGCCGGAGCCGGGCATTACCGATTTCATGTCGGTCTGGGAACAAGACAAACGCCTCGCCAGCTGGGATGAAAGCCACAAACGCCTGATCAACGGCGGCGGGCAATGGAACGGCAATATCCCGATGCCGATCTACCGCAACCTGGTCGCCATGCTGACATTGGGCTTGGAACAGACCGACGTGCGCGTCGCCGCGTTTGCCGAAGAATTGCTCGATGGTCTGCCCGCCAGTCCTTATCCGTTCGCGGTCGATGTCGCATTGGCCAAGAAGGGACAGGATTTATTCGCCGAACACTGCGCCGATTGCCATCAGCCGAAAAACGGCAAGGTGTACGACAACCTCGGGACCAGCATGAAACGGGCTTACGTGGTCGGCGCAGTGCTGAACTACGCCGCACGCAAGGGGCTGTATGACAACTGTTCCCCGGATACCACCATCCGGCTGTACAACAAAGACATCAAGCCATGCGCCGAATTTGACGGCGTTTCGCTGGCCGGTAAAAAAGACCTGCTGATGTCACCGAACAGCGAACACCATGGCTACAACGCCCGGCCGTTGAGCGGCGTGTGGGCACAAGCGCCATACTTGCACAACGGTACGGTGCCGACGGTTTACCACTTGCTGGTGCCGGATGAACGCCCCGCCAGTTTTGTCAAAAGCCGCCTCGATTACGACCAGAAACTGCTCGGTTTCTCCTGGAACCCGCAACAGGCAAGCGGTAAGGAAGAAGGCTATGTGTTCCAGACCAACGCGGTTCCCGCGCTGAGCAACAAAGGCCACGACAAGGATATCGTCGAAGGCAAGAAAACCTACCGCCTCAACTGGTCGGGCGACAAGGACGGCGCGTTTGCGATCATCGAGTATTTAAAAACTTTGTAACACTCATCACAAGGAGCCATCATGTCCAATCCGCTGATTCAACCTTATCTGATGTTCGGCGGGCGCTGCGAAGAAGCGCTCGAATTCTACCGCAGCGCGCTCGGCGCGCAGGTCGATATGCTGCTGCGCTTCAGCGAAAGCCCGGATCCCACGCCACCCGGCATGCTGCCGCCGGGTTTTGAAAACAAGGTGATGCACGCCAGCTTCCGCATCGCCGGCAATGTGATCATGGCTTCGGACGGTTGCGAGGTGGGAACGCAATTCAAAGGCTTCTCGCTATCGATCTCGGTCGCCACCGAAGCCGAAGCGGATCGTTATTTTGCCGCGCTATCCGACGGCGGCCAGGTGCAAATGCCGCTGACCAAAACCTTCTGGTCGCCGCGCTTCGGCATGCTCACCGACCGCTTCGGCATCGCTTGGATGATCAACGTCGTCGGCGAACACACCGCATGAATTCCCGCATTCTGGCTATCGTTGCCGCCATCGCCACGGTGACGGCAACCGGCTGCACTGCGCAGCAACTCTACTCCACCGGGCAATCGTGGCAACGCAACGAGTGCAGCAAAATCATGGATCAACAGGAACGCGCTCGCTGTTTATCGAGTACCAGCGCTTCTTATGAGGCCTACAAGAAACAGTCCGGTATTGAAGGAAAGCAAGCTAAGTAAACAACCCGGTAGTTCTTCCAAGTTACACAAGGGGATATTTCATGAATCAGAAGGTATACAAAGGCAATTGTTTTTGTGGCGCGGTTGAGTTTACGGTAACCGGTGAGCCGGACGCGATGGGTTATTGTCATTGCGAATCCTGCCGGCATTGGTCGGCCGGTCCAGTCAATGCTTTTACGCTGTGGAAGCCCGCAGCGCTGCAAATTACGCGCGGCGCGGAAAACATCGGCACCTACAACAAAACAGCGCAAAGTTCGCGTAAATGGTGCAAAACCTGTGGCGGCCACATTTATTCCGAGCATCCCGGCTGGAATCTCATCGATATATTTGCCCCCATCCTGCAGAATTTCTCGTTCCAACCGGCCATTCACGTGCATTATCAGGAATCCGTGCTGCGCATCGTGGACGGACTACCCAAGATGAAAGATGTTCCGAAGGAAATGGGCGGCTCGGGTATCAGCATCGCGGAATAAAAAACCGGTATTCGCGTTGAAGAAATGACTCCGAACTTTGAAACCATGAGCGAACAGCAGCTATGGGGCATCGCCAATCCGATCATGGATAACTTGATGGATGCGTCCACCCAGATCGACCACGCTCGGCACGTGCGCGATTTCACCGGACGGCTCAAAGCCATCGTCACGCCGGATTATTTTCAATGCATCTGCCAGCAGTACCAAGCGGAAAAAGGCTACTTCACCACCCGCACCCCCATCGCCATCTTCCGCCGCCCCGACTCGGCGGCGCTTGTGTGGAAACAATCGTTCACGAAAGCACCGGGCGAGTTTGCCGCGGAAATGCTGCTGGTGCATCGAGATGGAAGATATTTTGTGGATCATGTGATGGTGTTTTAAGGGATTACTAATTTGATGAATGTTGAATTATCTTATTTTCATCAAACATAAAAACGTAACGTGAAGCTTGCGGTAATAGATCTCGTTCTTGAGTTAATATATAGCGTCATTTCAAAAACCTGATTCTAGTTATGCAGAAAGAAACAGAAATGGTGGTCAACTTTGTCAAAGAAACCATACCAGAGCAATCGCAAATCGAGCGAATTAAGTCCAATTGGTCGAAAACTGATAAATTATTTCGGCGCTCAGAATTTTCAACAGTAGCAATACGAGCAGCAACGACAGTCGAGTTAGCAGCTAATCTCGTGATTGAGCACGAGTTCATAGAAAAAAGAAATTTGCCAGTTGATTTCGTTGAGGGTCTAATGAAATGGGCTAACGGCTTTATGGGAAAGCTTGATCGCCTTATTATTCCGATTTACAAAAACACTACACACGAAAAATTATTGAAAGAAATTCGCGAGCGATCAAAACTTATAAATGATGAAAGGAACGGAGTTGTTCATCGAGGAGAATTTAAACATCGTTCAACAGCTTTGAAACGAATAAATGACGCTGCATTTGTTGTCAATTCCCTTGTAAGCATTACAGGCAAAGATTTTCATCTTGAAATATCTTCATTTGAGGATGAGGTAGATGATGACTAACACAGCACTCAATAGGCTCAGTTGTCGTTGCTACTCAATCATTGGAGTCACGCATACAAAATAAACAGCAAAAAGTGTCAGGTTGCAAAAAAAGAAAATAGATAAATAGTATGAAACAGATAATCGCTACCTTGAATGCCTAGGAAACCCACTACCATGACCTCCACGGCCTTTACCGAATAATATCGCAACGGCGACAAGCGCAACGATAGCTGCGCCCGCCACTACTTTTCTCCAGTCAACGACGGTTTCATAGAGCTGAAAATCTTCGCGCCAGCGCATGCGTTGCCAGATCTCATCCGGGGCCAGCGCATGGGGTTGGCCGAGGGCATCCGGCGTGACGGTAATTTTTTGATCCGCCCGGACAACCACGAATTGCCCGGTATCCTCCCGCGTCATCACTTCGACCGTACCGCTGAGCACCATGATGTCGGTTTGCTGTTGCGACACGTTGCAGTAAGAAACCCGATAGCACGCAACCGAACCCGCATCAGAGAATTATTGCAATCAGCCGCATCTTTTTCGGATGGTTACATTTCTCTTTGACAGCACGTACGCTACAACTTGCGCTTCTATTTTTGGAGGTGACAATGACCATACTTAATGCCACGGAAGCCAGGGCCAAGCTTTACAGTTTGATTGACGAGATGGCCTCGACTCATCAACCGATCCTGATCAAAGGAAAAAGATCCAACGCAGTGCTGTTATCCGAGGAAGACTGGAATGCGATCAATGAAACGCTGTATTTGTTGTCGATTCCGGGTATGCACGAATCGATTATTGAAGGACTCGCTACCGACGCCAGCCAATACAGCAAAGACCTGGATGGGTAATGTGGGCGCACCACGGCTGGTTATGGAAGCGGAAGCGGCAGCGAAGAATCGCGCGCTGACGGCAATGTCGGCCTGGATCAGAACCGTCAATGAACAGGATGGCTTCAGGCAAGTGGTGCTTTGATGCGCGCTCGAGCCGGCAAGAACGCGGAATGTGTTGCCGAAGCATGCGGGGATTGATGAAAATCCGCGATAATCCGTATGGACAACAAGCTACAGTGCCGTTCCGGACCGGAAACTTATGTCATGTTGCTGGCGGGTTTTAGCTTACTTGGCTTTTCACAATGCAGCGCGAAAAACATTGCGAGTGTCATAATGAACGACCCCGCCCCAAGGG
>JAFEEI010000164.1 GCA_018241205.1 Pseudomonadota bacterium | reverse complement strand
CTATCAAACTCCCATGGCCTATGCAGCGTAAGGTTTTCTTAGGCATACAAACTCTTGGAATGATCCAAAAGAAAAGCCCCGCACAAAAGGCAGGGCTTGACCATTCCAGTCGGTTGAACTTAACCCTGGCAGGTTGCTCCTCAGCAGAGCCTGTTTCCGTTTCAGTTCAACAATGCAAAATTCAATTCAGTAATCTATATTTACAACCTGTCAAAATTTCCAGCCATTTACCCAGAGTACCATGAGTATGAGCTTTACCTCACTATTGAGAACGTTGAGCACTCCAAAACAAAAGTAAAGAGCCATCAGAGTAATGGTATTTGCGAGCGTTTCCGCCGCACCATTCAAAACGAGTTTTATGCCATCGCCTTCCGAAAGAAGCTCTATGAATCATTAGAGTCGTTGCAAGCGGACCTTGATGTATGGATCAAAGAGTACAACGAGCAGCGGACGCATATCGGAAAATACTGCTATAGCGGAACCCCGTGGGAAACTTTTACTGCTTCAAAAGAACTTGCACTTGCTAAAATGGTGGATCAAAACTATCAACCGGAATGAGCACACCTTTTCATTTCTTCCTCTCAGGCCACAAACAGCCGCGAGCGAAAAAAAAGTCAAGGGTGGCTTTGGACGTGCGGCTGATCTTGCGCTGCCACTCGCGCAGCCCTTGACTTTTTTGGAGCGGTGGCTACCTTTGCCTGTGAAGAAGGAATGGCAACTAAAAAGCTCAACTGTCAGATCAAGTCTTAACTATTACACTTGCCTGTGTTGGGATTTTTTCAACTTCAGGTAAGAGAATCGGCGAATTGGATTTCTATCTCTAGACATTAAGTGGCATTGTCTTAAAATACGACCGGTCAATTGCTCGCTGGGCGTACACCAGAGTATTCTCCATTGTCGCATGCCGAAGCGTTTTTTGAATGAATTCAAGCTTGACGCCCTTGTCGTACATCACTTGCCCGGACGTATGCCGAAGGCTATGCGGAGAATATTTCAGGTGACGACTACCCAACCGCAGTTTTTCAAAACTTCGTTTGATCATGGCATCAATGGCCTGACGTGAGAAGCCATCAAACAATCTTCCCTTGGTTAGCCCTGTCTCACGGACATACTTGGTGACTTCGGCCTTGGGCACCTTGAAGAGTCGGATAGCCTCACGGGACTTGGCTGACCGACCTTTACCCCACACTTCGATTTTATTTTCCTGAGGGCGCAAGTTGTGAATGGAAAGACGCGTGACTTCGATCGTGCGCAAACCGTTCCATGCCATCAGCGAGATGATCGCACGGTCGCGCTGACACTCACACGAAGCAAGCAGCTGGCGCCGTTGTGGCATGGTTAAACATTCTTTGTGGTAACTTTTTAACTGATTTTGGTGTGATCGAACCTTAAGCTCAATGATTTCTTTGAGCGATCGTACACTGATCAGCAGCAAAACCTTTTTCAATTTCTGTTGATCACCGTTCAGATTTTTATTAGGAACCGTTTGGTACTCGGCAACCCATCGACAAAATGCTTTCAGCACGGCTTTGTACAATCTAACGGTGTAGTCTGATAGATCACGGGAAAATATGAAGTATTCAGCGGTTTGTTTATTAATGTTTCGCGGGTTTTCACGAACAGTCACAAAGTAATGATTGAGCACCGTCGCATATGTGGACAACGATAGATCACCCCTGAGCCGGTCTCGGGCGTGCAAAAGAAACAGCTTGACGTAGGGGTTGGAGCGGGGGAGAGGCTTTTTATCGAGATCGTTGATCACCAGATCGACACCACGCTCATCCAGGAACTCAATGAACCGTTTGAGGAACGATCGAAGAGTGTGACTTTTTAGCCGGCCGAAGGTTGCTATTTGTGCACGCAAGGACCCCGCTTTGTAAGTCTTCAGGAAGGACTTCGCGTTGGTGAGATAGGTGCCTGGTTTCTTGCTGTATTTACGTTCAAACCAATAGGTGTAGTCTGCCAACAGCTGTGTTGCCAGTGGGGTGGTGCGTGCTAGGGCGCCGGGTCGCCTGATCAATTTATTCATTTTATACGAATACCAGACTACATGTCGAAATATAACAATAGGACTAAAAATAGCGTTATCTATTATTATAAACAAGTGTTTATTTAATAATAAAACTTTGTACATTTATATATCTTTTAGTAGATATGAAAACTATATCGTCAGCGACTAAGATGCTAAGAAAAAATATCGACTTGGATAACCAAACTGTGTTGGTGCTGCAGATGGAGGCCACACGTGCCGGCTACGGCACCCTGAAACCCTTCCTGGAACAGATACTAAAAGATAGAGCTGCCAGGGTTGAGAAGGAATATGTTAAGTTCCTAAACAACGTGTCGATGCAAGGCAAGAAGCTAAAAGGTAAAAAACTATTTAAAGGTTGAGCAAGTGGAACACGCGGGTTCCAAAAAATACTATTGACAGGAACCGGTTAAGGTTGTATAATGGTTAGTGCAAGGAGCCATTTTACAATTGTCAGCACCTAACTTTTCAGCAGGTCATTTATCTAATCGGGCTGATGATCGAGTTGGGGGACGCGCGCAATTCATTTTCTTGATAGGGGAGACGTCGTTAGATAAATGGAAAAAGAAACTCAATTCGACTGACTTGCGAGCGCAATTCTTTTTACGGCAAATCAATCAGAAACACAAGCATTCTGTAATAAGGAGAGATATCCATTTCAATGATCATGAAATTTGCCAGAGAATTTAATACAGATCCTTTGTATTGGATCGAAATGCAAAACCGATACTCTGCACGCCAAATCCAGAAGTCTGCGTCACAGGAACGGCTGCCTACGTTAGGCCCATTAAAAAGAAAACCCTTGCGGTCTGATTTTCTTTGGTTAATGAATTGGATTTAGCCTGATTTTGCCAAACATATCCTAGTGAACAGAAATCATTTGTACAAGGTTGCCTCTGGCGAGCTTGGCCTTGGCTTTGACTTGGCAGGCGGATCGGCATTTCATTATGGCGTTTTTCATGCTTTTTTAGAGAAAAAATTAATGCCCTTTTTCGATCAACTCATTGACTGCTTACACTTAGACAATTCTACAGGACAATTCTACTTGCGCATTACGGGAGAGGTTTTAATAGAATAGATATATTTAACATAATATAAATTATATAACTTATTGTTTACGCTTCTGCCTGATGCTTGCCTTAAAGCAAATCCAGCACTTTAATCAGTCCTAGTGCTTAACAAATCTTTCTTTTGAAATTGATATAACTCGAAAGCAATCCGCAACACTTTCTTTTGAAAGACCATTGCTCTTTGATGGATTTAGCTGCACATGCCAATCACAAATTGACCGGATTGCATCTGTAATAGGAACTACAATTTTTAATTGAAGAGCTCCCATGCTATCATGATTCACAATTACTGCAGGCCTTACTTTATAGATTTCTTGCCCAACTTTTGGAGCAAAATCAACTAACCATACTTCGCCATGCTTCATTCTTCAAGAATGTCAAGATCAACATCTGAGAAATTGTTAGCATTCTTAGCGTAGTACTTTATAGTTTCAGGATCGTTAGCCTGAGATTTTATTCTCTTGTAGAGAGCTGCTTTGTTTTTCCTCAATTTTTCGATGGCTTTTTGAAAATTCGTGTTCTGGACTGCTGAGCGTATCAATATTCCATCGTCTGTTTCTTCAATTACGACTTTTTCTAGTTTGTATTTTTTAACCATTTCAGAAGGTAAAATAACAGCCTTGCTATTTCCTACTGATGTTAATGTTTTAACCATATTCAAATATACGAGTAAGGTTATAACAATGTTGAGGAAAATTTGGCCTATCCCATCGCACAGCACACATTGTCAGGCCGAGCGTCCCTCCCACTTCCGAAGCTTGCCAAAGCGTGTCTCTGCTAGCCCGGAGTGAAGGAAGAAGTTTGGGCAATGAATGCCCTCGCTCTATAACTCTATCAATCTTAATCAACACCTTCCTTTTTTGATCTATATCACATCCTCGATATTTTCCTTGACATCTTTCTTACTTATCAAAAGTCCAACTGTCATAATCAAACTTGTTAGACCAATCACGATAAAAAGTACTCCCTCACTTAATTGCTCCATTCGTTGGCTTTCCGGAATAGAGTAAAATAACAGAATAGTAATTAATCCTCTGGGCGCTATCAGCGATAAAGGTGTTGACCTGATTTTTAAGAAATAGTTTATAAAAGCAAACCTTAATAAAATCGTAAGCGCAATAATACCCAAACCAGTGAGTATTACTTCCTGTGTTTGCAACAACTCGAGGTTTATTGAGTATCCAAACAAGAGGAAGAAAAAGGTTCTGACAATAAAAGCTGTCTCAGCTGTCATTAATTTAAGCTCTTGAGCAGTTGCACTTAATTTCTGAAAGTTGACAAAACGATGAACAATTGTAGAACTGAACAGGTTGAAGTTATTGAGTACCAAACCAAAACAAAGAACTAAAATTAACGATGGCAAATGAAAATATTTTGCAAGTGAGTAAACAAGTACAATAACTGCAAAAGTGAGAAAGAACCTGACGTGCGAGGTGGTATGATTCAGTAAAAAAACTAAGGCTATGGTGCTGATTACTGAAATCACCAGAATAAGTATCAAATCCCAAGTAAATCCGGTTATGGCACTTAGGCCTGTATTGTGATCAGCCAGAAAGAAATTGAACGCCATAATTCCGATAATATCTGAGAAAGTGCTTTCATAAACTACAAACTCTCTCTTATCAGCCGATAGTGAACTTACGCTTGGAATGGCGATGGCACTGCTGATGACTGACAGAGGGATAGCATGCAGCATAGCCTGATTGAACCTGGCGCCATAATACACAGCAAATATTAAAGCAATAGCTAACGATGTTATGGTAAGAAGCGCGATAGCAGAAATTAATGCTCTGCCAATTAATTTGAATTTATCTTTATTAATTTCAAGTTCCAATGATGCTTCCAGTACAATAAAAATTAAGCCTGCCACACCAAGAATTTCCAGAAGCGTTTTAGTTTGAGGAATATTAATTTGAAATTTATCAGCCAGCAGTTTGAGGCCGATTCCGGAAATTATCAGCAACAACACCGATGGTACCTTCAGCTTACCCGCCAGATAATTATATACGTAAGAGAGTACGACCAATACACTGAACAGCGTCAGTATTCCATAGGCATCAATTTTCATAAACTTTGTTAGATGATTAAACGAACGTCCCCAAGTTCGGAAACTTTAAATTGAAATTTATCATCAGGCGAAGCGATAAACACGAAGTTTATAGGTGCATCTCACCTCACTCCTTTACTCAGGCTCTTAATACTTTCAGGATTAATAGACCTCTGGCGTTGAGTAATTTCAATTTTTATTTTGGGGTAACCGGACGAAAACATCCAGGTCTATTAACTCTTACTGAGCTAAATTGACGGCTTACGAAGATTATGACTTTGGCTGTCTTATCCCAAAAATTAATAAGTACGCAATCATCCAAAACTCACCAACTGTGGCGGGAATTATTAACAGATTGACCCAGCTCCCGTTTACATTCATATAACTAATGAAGGTGCTCGCGATGTAGCCAGTACCTCCAAGAATCAGCACGCGGCCAAGCCATACGGGCATACACTGCGTACTCACCACAATGTGCCCCATTGGTATGAGCCAAAGACCAAAGAAGATGCTTCCTACACCCCATGCATTGTTTATGAATTGATGAAAAATCTGAATCAAAATTATCTTTTCATTTAAAGCCTGTGTGCCGTTTGCTACTTCGAGCGCTCCTGCCATAGCCATGGCGCTGATCATTATAGCAGCAGCATTCATCATACCCCAGGCAGCCAATGCCCAGGCGGCAACATGTCGTATATCTTTAAAGAGTTTATAAAACCATATCGCGGCCAATGCTTGCGACAACACGATCAGGAGTTCGAGTGCAAGCCGAACCCGCGCAAGTGTTTCATGCTCAGTTAGATTAGAAAGAGTTTTTAGGATATCCCCTGACGCATAGATTCTCGAATGCAACAAAAGAAATCCTACCATTCCTGTAACTGCCAGAATCAAGTACCAAATCCCAGTGACACGTGCCGTTCTAATCAATTCACCTTGCTGCTGGTTTTTTTTCATAACTCAAATTTAATTTGCACCTGAGGGCAGTTACGAGTTGACTTTCGTAACAAATACCATGACGGATAATCCAACCTTTTGTTACGTGGCCCGGTTACGGTGAAAATGAAGGCAAAGTTTTAAAAAATTCATATTTCTCCTTACCTCAGAACGGACTCATTTGAAACCAACTGCTTTTGGTTAAGCATGGAAACTTCTGCATATTGTTTTTTGTAGTTTTTGAACCGTACCTCACGCGGGTAATGCGTTACTTAAACATAGTTTTAAGGTCAATAACTGCGCACTAAAACCTTTTCATAAAATAATAGCCAACTTCAACAATACCATTTGCTATATTGATCGCTTAATCACCAAACGTTATGAAATTATCTATCCATTTTTTTCTTGTTTTTGTTTTTGGAATAAGTGCAAACTTATTCGCCATCGATACGAAGGATACCCGCCTGTTGCGCCTGCCCGCAGTAAGCGCTTCGCACATTGCTTTTATTTATGCCGAAGATCTGTGGATAGCTAACCTGGATGGTACACAGCCCAGAAGACTAACCGTTGATGAAGGCATTGAATCCAATCCACATTTTTCACCCGATGGAAAGTGGATTGCTTTCAATGCTGAGTACGATGGCAACACCGATGTGTTTATAATTCCGGCAGAAGGTGGTGTGCCCACCAGACTCACGTGGCATCCGGGGGCCGACCTGGTACGGGGTTTCACGCCCGATGGAAAGAATGTTTTGTTCGCCTCACAAAGAACAGTATTCACCAACCGCTACCATCAACTCTTTACGGTTCCGGTTAGCGGTGGTTTTCCCACGCAAATTGAAATACCAAACGCGTGGAACGGTACGCTTTCACCTGATGGGAAAAAATTGGCCTACTCCCCTCTTTCACCGGCACATAACCAATGGAAGCATTATCGGGGAGGAAACATTTCTACCATTTGGATTTTTTCATTCGATGATAAATCGGCCATCAAAATACCACAACCGAATACCGGTTGCAATGACTCCGACCCCATGTGGGTGGGCAATACCATCTACTTCAGAAGTGATCGTGATGGTGAATTTAATTTGTATGCTTATGATGTAACCAGCAACACGATTACCGCAATCACAAAGTTCACCGACTTTCCGGTGCTGAGTGCCGGAAGTGGTGGTGGTAATATAGTAATAGAACAGGCCGGTTATCTTCACCTGATAACAGCCGGTGGTTCTCCAAAAAAGTTAACCATTGGTCTTGCTGCTGATCTGCAAGACCTGCGACCGCGATTTGTGAAGGGCGCTGGCTACATCCGCAGTGCTGCCATTTCTCCAACAGGCGCTCGAGCAGTCTTTGATTTCAGAGGTGAAATTATAACCGTTCCTGCCGAAAAGGGAGATGCCCGTAATATCACACAAAGCACAGGTGCACATGAAAAATATCCGGCCTGGTCGCCCGATGGAAAATCGATTGCTTATTTTTCTGATGCCTCCGGTGAATACGAACTCTATATTAAACCACAAGATGGAAATGGAGATGCAAGAAAGATTAAATTAACAGGTGCTGGATTTTATGCCTACCCTCAATGGTCGCCAGACGGTAAGAAAATCGCCTATGTAGATAACAGCAGGAGTCTTTTTGTGCTGGATGTAGTCACCGGAGTTTCAAAGAAGATTGATTCTGATGAGGTGTACACTCCGGGTGTTTTTCGCGACTTGTTGGGTAGCTGGAGCAACGACTCGAAATGGATTGCCTACGATAAACTAACCGAGACTAATTTTAAGCGAATCTACCTTTATTCCGTTGATCAGAACAAATCGTTTGCAGTAACGGATGGGCTAAGTGATGCCAGCGAGCCAAAACTTGACCCCAGCGGAAAGTATTTGTATTTCTTTGCATCTACTGATGCGGGCCCTGTGGTAAACTGGTTTGACCAGTCGAACAACGACATGCGTGCAACCAGCGCCATCTACCTGGTAACGCTACAAAAAAGTACACTCTCGCCTTTGGCAAAAGAAAGCGATGAAGAATCTGCAAAGAACGAGAAGCCGGAAGCAGCAGCAGGTAATACCAAATCGAAATCTCCCAAAGCAGATGCTGAAGAGCCCAAGCAATCTGAGGCACTGCGTATGGATTGGGACGGCATTGACAGACGGATTATTGACCTGCCCATCAAGGCCGGAAACTTTGCGTTGTTAAGTGTTGGCATGGAAGGAGAAATTTTTTATGTAGAGTTTCCAACAGATGGTTCCGGTTTTGGCAAACTTCATAAATACGATCTTGGCAAACGGAAGGATACGGAAGTTACCGATGTAGACGAATATGTAATTTCAAGCGACAAGAAAAAAATGCTTTACCGGAGAGGCAATTCATATACTATTTCAACTGCTGGAGAAAATCCGGAAGGCGGCAAAGGCATGTTGAATACCGGTGGCATTCAGGTAAAAATAGATCCACAAGCTGAGTGGCTACAAACCTTTAATGAAGCCTGGCGCATTAATCGCGATTACTTCTATGACCCCGGCATGCACGGTGCCGATTGGGTTGCAATGAAAAAGAAATACGAGCAATTCCTCCCTCACCTCTCCTGCCGCAGCGACCTCAATGCGGTAATTCAATGGATGTGCAGCGAACTGGCGGTTGGTCATCACCGTTTGTCGGGCTCGGGTGATCGCGTGAGTTCAGCCGAACAAGTTGCGGGCGGATTGCTTGGCGCAGATTACACCCTAGTGAACAACCGCTACCAGATCAAAAAAATATATGGTGGTTTGAATTGGAACCCGGAACTGCGCTCACCGTTAACTGAACCCGGCATTAATGCGCAGGTGGGCGAGTATATTCTGGCAGTAAATGGAAAAGAGGTATCTGCCCCTCAAAGCATCTATAGTTTTTTTGAGAACACCTCCGGAAAAATTGTTGAGCTCACCATTGGGCCCAACCCTGCAATGACGGGCTCTCGCGTAGTGAAAGTTGTTCCTGTGGCCAATGAGAATGCTCTTCGTAACCGCGACTGGGTGGAAGGTAACCTGAAAAAAGTTACCGAGGCCACCAATGCGCAAGTAGCCTACGTGTACGTTCCTAACACGGCTGACGCTGGTCATGAATATTTCAAACGCTACTTTTATCCGCAAGCCAACCGCAAGGCGATTATTGTGGATGAGCGTTTTAACGGAGGTGGCCAAATTGCCAACTATTACATTGAGTTGTTGCAACAACCCTATCAATCTCATTGGGCAACCCGGTACGGGAAGGATTTTAAAACACCCAGTGCGTCCATTCAGGGACCAAAGGTAATGATCATCAATGAGACTGCCGGTTCGGGCGGTGATATGCTGCCCTGGATGTTTAGAAAATTTAAGGTAGGAACATTAGTGGGCAAGCGTACCTGGGGTGGGCTGGTGGGTATATTGGGTTTCCCTGAATTTATTGATGGAGCCACGGTAACAGCACCCAATGTGGGCATCTGGACGAAAGACGGATTTATTGTTGAGAACGTGGGTGTGCCTCCCGATATTGAAGTTGAGCAAACACCAAGTGAAGTAATAAAAGGCAATGATCCGCAGTTGCAAAAAGCTATTGAAGTGGCACTGGATGAGTTAAAGAAAAACCCTCCTGAAGAATATAAGCGCCCCCCCTTCCCGATAAGGGTTAAGAATTAAAGCGAAAGCCAGAAAGAACCTGTCAGTTATTTGGCAGGTTCTTTTTTTGGTGAGTTGTAGGTATAATCATTTTCTGGTGAGAACCGCGCTTACCGGCACTTTCACAAAAAATAAGTCTTTAATGCCTTCGTATAAAATTCCAATGGTGTGATCATCAATTTTAGTCAGGCACGAGTATCCAAAACTATCGCGTTCATCAATCAAAAGTTGATGGGCAGGTAGCCACGTTTGTCCGAGGTCAAGGCTGGCTTTGATGGTTATGTTATACCTGTCGTGCGAGGTATTGGGGTTACTGAAAAATAACACCTCCTGTACCGATCCGCTGACGTTCACAGTTGCCTTTAGCAAGCTGCCCATGCAAACAGGATCTGGCAATGCTGAGAATGAAGTTGAATGTTCGGTCCAACGGCTGCCCATGTTTTTTGTGGTGGCAATGCTTCTGTAGCCGCCACGGTTGTCGCGCATATTAAGCATCAACATGCCCGGTGAGATTTCTGCCACCTGGCTTTCGGTGGTGTTGGCTTTGGGGCCGGCAATATTTCCTTTCCATGTTTTGCCATGGTCTTCGCTGTAAATAATTGTTGCGAATGGCATTTTGTTTTCGTCCCAGTATTGCGCTGCAAAAACCAACTTGCCATCGCTCATGGCAATGCCCATACCGGGCCCATTGAAGAATAAGTTCCATGCCGGCCTTTTAACCTGTTTTGTAATTGATCGGGGTGCTGACCAGGTGAGCCCGTCATCAGTACTGCTTACCAGCATAAATTGCCCCGTGCTATCGGGTGCTAAGCCCGGCCCGGAGCCGGCAATAGAACGGTTGCCTTTGCTCCACAACGCGGCTACTAATATTTCTTTTGTTGCCGGATCGAAAAGGATGGCGGGGTCACCAACACCGTTATTAGCATGGGGCGTACCCATATCCATAATTACTTTCATGGGTTGCCAGCTTCGACCACTGTCAATGCTTCGGCTCATGCCAATATCAATGTCTTCAGGTAAGTCACGGCTGTTGTTATACCGGTTATCGTACACGGCAATCAGAGTGCCTTTGTCAGTTTGCACAATACCGGGTATGCGATAGGTGTTAACCTTGTCATCTCCTGCTTTTCTTACAACGACACCACACCGTTTTGTATAATTGCCTTTCTGTTCATTGACCCGAAGTTGCTCGCCATTATGAAATACAATTTTTTCACAATGCAGTTCTATGAGATGATTTATGTCTGCTTCAGGTGTTAGCACTATGCTGATCCACAAAAAAAATAGACTTGATTGCGAGGTTGTTGCTACCGGTATGTCAAAGCCAGGTGAAGAGGGTTTAGTTCGTGCTAACAATGTGTTGGATGAAAAGGGTTCTGCACCAGTTTGATAAACATCTAATGTTTGAATGTCTTTTAAGGAAGAAGGGTTTAGTGAAACGCGCAAGGTCTGTATTTGAAGTCCATCATTTTTTAATGGTAATGAAATAGTAATCCTCAATATGGGATTTGCGACTAATCCCTTTAGTACAGGTATGTCAACCGGATAAGCTGTGGCCCGTGCCTCAGGTAGTTCTTTTGTAAAAGACAGATTACAATGCCACGTACCAAACACAGTGAGTGTTAGCATTACAAGCCATCTACCTAATCTGGATTTAATGAACATCAAATATTTATAACAAGTATTGAATACCCGTAATGACCGGGTGCTATGACGGAATTTTGTTAAAACCCATCATCTTCTTTTTTGGCATCAGGTTTCTTATCCGTTTTTTTAGTTTTGTCAGGCTGAGCAGTACCTGGCTTATTTTCAGGGATTTCTTTTGGTTTATCTTTTTTCTTGAACAATCCTCTTAATCCCGTTTTCTTTTTCACTACAGACTGTTGTGTCTTAACCGGCTGAACGTTGCCTGTAGAGTCTGGCAGGTCGCGGAGATCTTCAAATGAAGTAGTTCTGACAGAATCCTGTTTGGGTACTTCTTTTGCCTTCCCTTTTGGTTTTTTCTTAAACAGGTTTTTCAGTTTAGTAAAAAACCCGGTTTTCTTCGCGTTGCTTAATCCTTTGGCATTTACTTCTTCTTGACTTTGATTCAAGGCTAACCGAACATCGGGTAAAACTAAAACATCGCGAAGCGCCCACATGTAATAATCCTGATCAACATTAAATTTCTCTTTGGCGGTGGAAATAACGTAAACTTCATCCGCTGGTTGTTGTTTATTTTGTTTAGAGGGTGCTTTAGCAGTTAGGGTATCCGTTATACTTCTTGCGGCACTGTCTAATGCCTTTTTTATAGCGCCCGAGTCAACTTCTTCCTTTTTAGGGTAAACAGGTTTCATAGGCACAGTCTGCAGAGCTTTCATCGCTTGTAGATAGGTTTTTCGCGGGAGCAGAAGATACCGGTCTTTTTTTACTCTTCGTTCGATGGGGAGCGATGGTGCCTGGACAACGTAACTTCTATCCCATACCGAATCGCGTACAGGAAGTGTGATAGTTTTATTGTTATCCTTACCGTTGCTGTTGCTGGCCAAGACTTCAAGAGGTTTGTCTTTGCTTTCATTATAAAGCATGAAATCCTTTTTAGTCTGTGACGGGTCAAAAACAAACGCACTTTGATAGGCAGGGCAAATTTTCCGTTGTGTATTACAACAGAAAAGTACAGTGGCAAGGATGCCTACACAGAAAAAAGCCCTAATCATTTCTTTAATAGACTGGCAAACTTGTAAAAATAAATAATTAACTCATGTAATGCTAAAAATGTAAGAAAAGTAACCAAAGTGTAATTTTTTCATTATCAGGTTATTTATTCGTTCTTATTATCCTTTTACTTGAAGTAACTTTAGCAACTAAGTTATACGAATGGTCTATCCACTCTTTCAACAAGTGTGAAGGAACTCCCTGCCGCAGGTGTACGGTGTTCCAGTGTTTTTTATTCATGTGATAGCCGGGAGTTACGGCCGGATATTGCTCACGCAATTCAACGGCTTTTTCAGGATCGCATTTCAGGTTAATACTTTCAAACGATTCGATATCAGCCAGCGCAAAGATTTTACCATTTGTTTTAAACACCATCACAGTTTCGCCAAATGGAAATTCTTCGGTTACGCCAGGCTTAGCTAAACAATGGTTGCGAAAGAATTCTATGTCCACAAATACCGCTTGAGCAGGAGGTAAATTATTCCAGCTAAAAAAATAACAATCGAAATTTTATTTACACCGTGCATCATCTTGATGTTGATGTTGGTGGGGCGGCTTGGATCTTTCCCTCTGAAAAAATATCCTCCCACCTCGCCTAATGAAAAAAACTCTTTTAATGATAGTTTCTTCTTGCCTTCTTCCTGGTTTTCCATATTATTCCATTTTTACGGATTCTGTTATCTCAATCCAATTATTATCTTCTTTGATTAAATCAATAAGTTGATCTACCGCTTGTGCAGCAGGTACGTTTTTTTTCACTACTTCTTTTCCTCGATACAGCGTTATTCTTCCGGGCCCTGATCCTACATAACCATAGTCGGCATCGGCCATTTCACCCGGCCCATTTACAATGCAGCCCATAATACCAATTTTCACTCCTTTCAGATGACTGGTGCGCAATCTTATTTTCGCAGTAGTTTCCTGCAAATCAAATAACGTTCTTCCACACGAAGGGCACGAGATGTACTCTGTTTTTGAAATTCTGGTACGAGTGGCCTGCAACACATTAAACGCAGTTTCATTCACCTTCTTATGCGAGGTGCCTTCTGTTTTTAAAAAAATCCCATCCCCCAATCCATCAATCAGCAGGCCACCTACATCGGTGGCCGCATACAACTGAAGTTGTTCCATCGTAACGGACGCATAGTTTCTTTCCACAACAACAGGAACCTGACACTGATAATTCATTAACATTATAAAAAGTCTGCGCAACTCAGGCATGGCGTGCTCATTTTCTGTTGATATAATAAGCACAACTGTTGGGTCGTCTTTCAATCGGGTAAGAAGCGGCTGATTTATACCCGGCAATGTAACGGTTACAAAATTCAATGATGACGATTGGCCTGTTACCCACAGGTATTCAGAAGCTGAGAGTAACGGGTAACTTCTCGGTTTGCACCCCTCCTGTTTCCATTTGGCAAACGGATAAACGATGCCAAGCGTGCCGGGCACTTCAAAATCAAGCGTGTTGTCACCAGCAAAAACAAAATCGCACGCCATGTCAGCAATATTCCATTTATCTAGCGGTACAGAATATTGGTAGCCTAATGAAAATAACGAAGCTGGAGTAATCTTTTCTTTCTTTGATAAGTCAGCTATTACCCGTGGCACCTGATGCGCTCCAAAGTTTACCACTTCGCGTGTTTGCCTTCGGGTGTAGCTGAATGGATCAATCGGATAGCTTGTGATTTCAGGAATGAGATGGGTCGATTTCCGGTGTACATACCGGTCGGCTAATTCTTCAGCAACGGGTACTTCAGCCTCTGGCTCTTCGGTGAGTGAAACCCGAATGGTATCGCCCAATCCATCTTCTAATAATGTTCCTATTCCCACCGATGATTTTATGCGGCCGTCTTCTCCGTCACCGGCCTCGGTCACTCCGAGGTGCAACGGGTATGGTTTAAACTTTTCTTCTTCCAGTTTGTGCACCAGCAAACGATAAGCCTGTACCATTACCTGTGGATTGCTGGCCTTCATTGACAACACAATGTTGTAGAAATTCATGTCTTCGCAGATGCGAAGAAACTCCAGCGCACTCTCAACCATACCGAGCGGAGTATCTCCATAGCGGCTCATGATGCGGTCA
>JAFEEI010000163.1 GCA_018241205.1 Pseudomonadota bacterium | reverse complement strand
GGTTCGAATCCAGTCATCCCGACTGAAATGCAAAGCCTTTCAAATCATCAAATTGAAAGGCTTTTTTAGTTCGAAATTTATGGGGAGATAAATATTCAGTCCGGGTCAAATCAAGAAAAATCAGAACAATTTTTACTCATTTCAAACTTCAA
This sequence comes from Pseudomonadota bacterium, assembly GCA_018241205.1. GTDB lineage: Bacteria > Pseudomonadota > Gammaproteobacteria > Burkholderiales > Nitrosomonadaceae > Nitrosomonas. The sequence goes on along the minus strand of JAFEEI010000163.1, from coordinate 4,806 downwards.
ATTTTTGAACAAGTAAAGGCTGAACCTTTATCGGATTTAGCAGATTTTCTTACGCAGAAGCACCAGGTGATTAAACACGTCTCTTGTCAAGGCTTAGGAATTCTCAATATTCTTGCAACTAATATCTATCATATAACTCTTTGCAATGACCAAATTATACGCCTTTGCAAATGAAGCAAAGGCGTATACATGATTCTTGTGTCAACATTGATTAAGGGGAATTTCCTGGATCAAACCCCCATTCTTTATTTTGAATTCAGTTTCAATTTTAATTAAACTTCGTCCGGGAATTCTGGCTCATCTCAAATAATTATTTATTTAATACAATTTTTGAAACTGTTGTTTGATTATTGGATTTAACTTGAAGGATGTAAATACCATTATTGAACGACCGGGTATCGATTTTCAAATAATTCTCTCCGGAAATATTTCTGGCTCTGTAAACTATTCGGCCTGACATGTCTGAAAGCGTGATGTCTGCATTTACCATACTTGCCTCTTTGCCTTTAATATAGATATAGTCACGGGTTGGAGATGGATAAATTGTAATGCTCTTATCCGGCAGTTCTTGTTTCTTTGTTTCGATCACATCCTGGTATGCCTTAAACCTGTTTACGTCAACATTTCGCAGGCTGTCCGGAATTCCTCCACTTCTTCGGGTTGCAATTCCGCAAGACTGGATCTCAGCATGAAAATACCCGCTTCCTGAAACTGTTGCGAAGAAATTGGGAAGCATGTCAATAGAATTTGCAGCTACCAGGTCAGTAAGGGTTGTCCCATTGATTGTAACGTTGCCGAATCCACCTGTTCCTGCCGTACTTCCGACAGCGATATCGCCGGCTTTTGTTGTATGAATAGGAAGTACTCCATTATTGAAAATTGCCAGGTTTGTGCAGGAATCTACGGGGCATACATTGATATAATCCATGTAAAAATCATATTGTGTTCCGCTGCTTGTAAATGGATGTACCCATAGCTGATCATAATTCGCGTCCGCCGTAAATGTATAGGTATAAGTTTTCCACATATTAATATCGGGTTCAATGGATTCATGGATTAATTGTTTAAACGGAATGGATGGGATGAGGTCACCGCAATTAGGCGCTGAAGCAGGCTCTACAATTCCTGTTGCTGCATAGATCCGGAAAACTCCTGTAGTATTACTCGCCTGGATTCTTACTGATACACTATAGGTCCTGCCACTAACAAAATTATAATTACTAAAAATTCCTTCGCCACCCGGAAAGGCCGAACTGTACCACATATATGCGTAATTCAACGCCGCACCTCCACCTGGAACGAACAGTTGAGGTGTACCATGTGACCGGTACCAATTCGCAACACAGGGAACCTGGGCGGGCGGTGTGGCAGTATTAAAAAAAGATACTGTGTTTGACCCGCAGCCTGAACCGGTGTTGGTGCCGCAATACTGGTCGAAATCTCCATTGATGTTACATTGTGCATCGAGGTTGTAGGCACACATGCAACCTAGCAGGGTGGAAATAAAAAGATATTTAACTTTCATATCATACGATTGAGCTGTTAATTAAATTCGATATAGCCAGCGATGCATTTTTGATTGAAGCAGTCAGTGTTCCTTAGTAAATTATTTCGCTAAAAATCGCCAACAACTGATGCTTATTGATGCATCCTCGCAATTTCAAAGTTTAGTAGATAGTATATCTATTTATTGCCGGATAACCGCTTAAGGTCTGCTTTGATCTCCGCATTTTCTTTTTTGAGTTCAATAACATACAAAGTCAGCTCTTCTACTTTTCTTAGCAACTTTATATTCATATCACCCAGTTCAAATCCTTTGTTCTTCGAGACTTCATCGGAAGAAGGCATGTCGGGCAAGTGTTTATTTTGCTGAATATATTTTTCCAGGTCCTCCAGTGAGCGTAATGTATAGTTGTCGTCAAAAACATAGTCTGGCCATGCTCCAAACAACTTCACTTTTGCTTCTGTAAATATTGCAGTTCCATTGACCGCCAGTTTATATCCAAAATCGGAAGTTGTACCCAGGCATAAGGAACCTGCAAAATAATTTTTTGCGGTCGCGTCCGTTACATACACCCCCCATTTGTTTGTCAGTCCTGCGGAAAAATTATTGATATACAAGCCGTATGCGTTTGTTGCTGTTCCTGTTCCCGGTCTTGAAAAGACTGCGGTAAAAGCCATTAAATCAGTGACAGACCCGGAACCGCTGAGTTGTGGAATTGACTGAATTCCTTTGAGTGATGTCACACTTCCGGATCCGTTGTGTTCTGCAGTTGTGTTCAAGCCAACTACCTGCGCAACTGTTCCGCTTGTATGGGTTGCTCTGCCTGTCAGGTTAAAAGAAATTGTTGAACCTGTAGATGCAGCAGATTGTATAGTCAGCACATCAGCCGCGGAATTTGTGCCGGATGCAACAGACGAAGTAGCTGACACTGTAAGTTTTCTTGTTGGGGTGGAGGTACCAATACCTACGAAACCAGTGTTGGAGTTAAAAATATTTGTTCCGCTGGTTGTCCACTGGGCAGAGGAATAAATAAATGAAAATAAAATGGACACGAATAAAATAGACTGTTTTTTCATAATTAAAGTTTTGAGATTATGATTGTTTATTTGTTGATAATGGGCACAAAGAACTTTTATCCGTTGCCAACAGATGAATACTGCAAAATCAGAGCGGGAAAATTTGAATGGAATCAAAGACAGATAGAAAACCAATGCACGCAAAAGAAGCTATCGGGAAACTTCGGAACGAGGTTGCTTAATTTTTGGATTTTCCGTAATTATTTTTTGTGATTCTCTATAGGGATAAGAGTAAATCATTACTAAATGGTTTTAAATGTATATTTAGCAACCAAGTTGATTAATCTTTCGTTCCATTTACAAAGAGGAATAATTCATGCGGGTATTTAAAAACAAACGTTTAGCAGGTGCGTGTCTTCTCGTTATTGGTCTGTTGCCGATGTCAAGGTTTGCATATAATAAACTTGCCAATAATTGGGATATGCTTGCATATATGGCGCTTGTAATGGATGTTAATGTGGGCAATGCGGATAGCGTTCACTCCTATGTATATGCTAGGTTTCGGGAATCTGTGCCGCCTGAAACCTATACCCAATTAACAGCGACCAGTCCCTACAGGAAATTAATGGCAACTGACCCACAGGCTTTTTACAAGCAATTGCCGTTCTATTCGGTAAAACCTCTTTACATTCTATTTTGCAAACTATGTTATGCTATGGGTCAGACACTGACCAAAGCAACAGTGATTCCATCGGTCATTACATTCATCCTGATTGGGTTATTGCTTTACTTTTGGCTTAGTAAATATTTGAAAATTTGGGTTGCTTTTATCTTCTCACTTCTATTTATGCATTGCGGGTTTATGCTAAATTCAGCAAGGCTATCGTCACCCGACATGCTTTCAGCTTTTTTCCTCTTATGCAGTCTTTATTTCACGATCGAAAAGCCGTCTGTATTAGGGTTGTTCACATTCCTTCTTTTGTCGGTATTCACCAGGATTGACAATCTTTTATTTTCGATTTGCATGATTACTGTCTGTACCTTTTCAGGAAGCTGGGCAAAAAGAATATCACTCTTCAATTATCTGGCCATGACGGGATTACTGGTAGCTGCCTATTTTATTATTACGACAATCAGTTCACGAGCCGCATTCGGAATCTTGTATTATCCAACGTTCATACATTATTTCAATTCTTCTTATTCGTACAGGGAAACCTTCTCAATAAAAGAGTATCTCACTTTACTGAATGCGAAGCTGGTTGCAGGATTTTATTCCTCTAGTTTTCTGATTTTTGTTCTTTTGGGTATAATGACCACTATCCACACTGTGAAAAGCATCAGGTTTCAGGAAATTCCTTTTACCAGTATTATTTGTATTCTGGTTCTGCTATTAAGTTTCGTGCGGTTTTTTATGTTTCCGGACTTGAGTGATCGTTTTTATCTCGCATATTATGCCTTGATCTTTATTGTGCTTTTAAAGCGATTTGTGCTCAATGAAATGAAAAATAAACAATAGCGGTATAAAAGATTAAGTCAATTTTAAAAATTTCTCATGCGGTTCTTTATGTCACGTTAAAACAGCTGTTGATGACAGGGCAGATTCAAGTAATCGCAAGATAAAGGATGCGAATTTTTTTCAAAAAAGACTGTTATCTCAACATTTCGAAGCGTTTGCTCAAGACCGCGCTTATATGTGTAAATTATGATTTGGCAACCCGAATTTGTATTAAATGAATGGATTTGCTTTTCGAAATAAGATCAGGAGCCTTGTAATGTTAAAAGTATACTGAGAGGCATTATTCACTATCGAATTTTTTCACCTTACATAGAATATTCTTTCGCCCAAAGTAAGTCTTGCACCTAAATAAAAGCGAACCGGTTCATACATAATAGAGATTGCGATTACAAGATACGTTTCCACTTTCACGGTAATAAAATTTTCAATTGATATTTTTATAGTTGTTGCGATATGTAGAAACTGATAAAAAATAAGTGAACCTGTCACGCATATAAATTCTTCAGGTTTCTACGACACGATTCTGACACACATTTCTTATAATAAATAATTAATTACCGAAAGCCAGTACATTCCAGTCTTGAAAGTTAGTTTTAAGGAGATTTTAGATCCTATAAAGTTCATAGAAACTCGATATTTCTCTTAAATTGTTGATAAGTTGGTTCGGCATTTGTCCATCTTTCCCGACTAAACTGGACAAGGCAGCTTTTATGCTGCCTTGTTTGTTATTATCATCCTCTGGAATGCTGTTCAGTAGCGGCATTAGCGAA
>JAFEEI010000162.1 GCA_018241205.1 Pseudomonadota bacterium | reverse complement strand
GGAACATGTATTCCGGGTGATCAAGCGGCAGTTTGGATTTATCCGGATCCGCTACCGCGGACTGATGAAGAATGCTGTCCAGGTGAACAGCTGATGGGCCTGGTCAACCTGTACCTGCTACGCAGGCGATTGTTGACTACTTGGGGGGGGAGAATTAGCTCGAAATGCCCCCCCCCGAAGGCAGACGATGAACCACAAACTGAGGGAATCCGGCAACAAAATCCCGCTGAGAAGTGAATTGCCGGGAATCCGTGTTCAAAAAAACTGGCAGCAGTACCGAAAAATCTGAAAGCTGCTAATTGTTCAGCGTTTCCCTTAATGAATATTCAAAAATAATCAAAACCTTATAAAAAGACAAGCTATTGGGAGATATTTGAATGCGAGGAACATCGTAGCGCGTCACTGTATTCAATGTATCCAGCGTCTTGATCAATAGAAAAACGAATTGTCCAAAGTCTTTTATGATAAAAGAATATTCGACTACTGGGACTTGACAATAGAAGCCATTCTGCTGCGGGAGTATTCTGCAGCAGCAATTTCTGCTCGGATCCTTGCGGTTGCAGCTGCAGTTGCTTCCTTATCGGCTTGAGAGCGTACAAACAAGGCCTCTTTCGCCATTATTTCAACAACCTCTCGTTCTTCTGCGGCTTCTAGCGCCTCAGATTCCAGCACGACTCGCTCTTGCATGGCTACAAGTACAGCTGATTCTTTTCTGGCTTTCTCTAATGCCATTCGCGTTGCACTCTTTTCCGCTTCGAACTGTGCCCTGGCTTTATTAGTTGCAATAATTTTGGCTTGTGCTCTGGCAATGGCAAGGCCTGTAATTTTTTGCTCAACTTCTAGCCGTTCTGCCGCCGCCTGCTTAGCGGCAACCATTGTTTTAGCGCGTATTTCTGCGTCTTCTAGCAGTCGTTGCTCCAGATCTGCTTTATTGTTCATTTCTTCAGCTGCAAGGATATCCATTTGCGCTTTTGCCTCTGCTGCTGCTTTTAGCCGCAACTCAGCCGCCAACCGGCTTTGGGCCGCATCGCTAGCAACCTTTTCGGCCTTTGCACGTGCTTCAGCTGCTTTAATTGCCTCTTCATCAGCTTTTATGTGTTTCTGATGCTCTCCGATAGCAGCGATCTCTGCTTTCTTTTTCTCACTGGCGATCAGTTTAGCTTCCCTCTCCGCACACAGAGCGGCTTCCGTTGCAGCCAGCGTATCTACTTCAATTTGCATGCGTTGATTAGCTTCTTCCAGCAATCCGGATTCGACTGCCAGCCGGACTTTTATGGCATCAGCGGCTGCGTTTTCCTTTACCACAATAGATTCAGCTTGCTCAGCAGCCGCTCTTTCCGCATCAGCTCTAGCGCGGGCTGCGGCAGCAGCCTGTGAATCCAGCTCAGCTCTTTTCCTGATTTCTCGGGCTGCAGCAGCTTCTGCTTCAACTTTCTCAAGAGCTGCTTGCACTGCAGCACTCTCTGTTTTCAGCCTTTCTTCCTCCATTTCCCGGGCTTTCTTCTCAACTTCCAAATGCCGGGAAGCTTGTGCCAATGTTTGCGCTTCAAGCCGGACACGGATCTGTACCTCTTCGAGTGCCTGCCGCTCGGTTTCTTCCTGCGCTTTAGCCAATGCCATCACTCTCTGTGTTTCTTGAATGCGCGTCTGAGCCAGCGCTGCCGCAATGCTTTCCGCCTCAGCCTTGGCCTGCGCAGCCTGATAAACTTCTTCTGCTACTTTGATCCGATGACGGGCAGCTTCGGTAGCTTCGGTTTCTTTTAAAGCAGTAGCATGTGCCTTATCCAAGGCAACTGCTTCCTCCTCGACCCGCAACTGCATCTTCTCGACAATCGAAGATTCCGCTTTGATTTCGGCTTCCAGTAAAGCATTTAAAGCTTTCTCAGCTTTCACTTTCTCTTCCGCCAATAACCTTGCTTTTATCTCCAATTCCCGGCGGGTATTGATTTCTTTGATAGCCAATGCTTCAACCTTAGCGCGCGCCCGAGCCTGATCGGTGGCAATCGCCTCGGACTGAATTCTTGTCTCAGCCGCAATTCGAGCATTGGCTTCAGCCCGGGCGCGCGCTTCAGCAGCTACTTTTGCAATATTTTCTGCTTCAATTCGCTTATGTGCTTCTTTTATCGCTTGATCCTCGGCACTTAGCCGATCACGAAAAGAAGAATCGAGCAATTGCTTAATCTCTTCGGCCGTTGCAAATTTCTGTACCGAGTCGGATGCACTGTCAGACACTGCAACCTCTTCATCCTGATGGGTTTCCGATGATACAGAAAGATTACGCAACGAACTGATTAAACGCGTCTTAAATGTCATAAATGATTAACCAAGCCAGCCATTATTAGGATTTTGCTTACATGAAGCAGCAATTTTTCCGATAAAACATGTGATCACTTTAACAGCTTTGCACGCATAATTTATATTGAAAAAGAAGGGAAAAATTGCCTGTTTATACGTTGATAGCTGAAAAATTTTTTATTGCAGCTAGTTAGATTTACTCCCAAAAACCGGTAAAACAGCTATGGCATATTGATTTTATTGATACTAAGAATTCCCATTATCAGATTCAAACCGTCATGCACCAAATGCTCTAGAATCGGCGCGAAAAACGGCATGCTCAGCGCCAATACGAAAAGACCGATGGACAAAGTCAAGGGAAAACCTACCGCGAAAATATTTAACTGCGGTGCTACGCGTGTCAGTACCCCTAAAGCCAGGTTAGTGATCAGCAGTACCGTCAAAACGGGAAGCGACAATTGCAAACCGGATTTAAAAATCTCCCCCCCCCAATTGGCAAGTGTAGTTAATGTCCCCTCCGTCGTTCCTTCGAACCCCACCGGTAAAGTGCCGAAGCTCTGTGAAATCAGAGCGATCATCATCAGGTGCCCATCGATGGCCAAAAACGCCAGACTGGCAATTACCCCTAGAAATCGGCCGATAATATCAATCTGCCCGGAATTGTGCGGATCAAAGAAAATTGCAAAACCAAGTCCCATCTGCAAACCAATCAACTCACCCGCCATCTCTACGGCGACAAAAACAACTCGCATGACAAATCCGATGGCGATGCCAATGAATGCTTGCTGCATCAGAATAATTAAACCGGCACCCGAAGCGGGATCGATCGGCGGCAACGATTTCTCCACCAGCGGCATAACCAGGATGGTGATTGCAGTAGCCAGCCCCAACTTTACTCTGATCGGGATACTTGGATTTCCAAAAATTGGCGCGGTCGCCACCAATGCAAGTATTCTGCTGAGTGGCCAGAGAAATGCCGCCAGCAGTGTATTCAATTCGGCGGTTGTTATACTGATCATGTTACGAGGTCATTCATGTGCTCACCAACCAACCGAATCCCAGGTAAAAAGCCCGATGAACGCTTTGCAGAATTAACCAAGTGCCAGCCACGGAATGCTGGTAAAGAGGCGTTGCATATAATCAGTCATGAGGGTAATCATCCATGGCCCGGCCAATACCACAACCAGAAACATAACCAGCAATTTAGGTATGAACGACAACGTCATTTCATTGATCTGCGTTGCCGCTTGAAAGATACTGACCAGCAAACCGGTCGCTAGTGCTGAAAGTAACAGCGGTGCGGAAATCATAAAAGTGATTTCCAGCGCTTGCCGGCCGATCGTCATTGCACTTTCTGGGGTCATAATGTATTTCCTTTCAGGTATAGAAACTTTGCGTCAATGACCCAATAATCAGATGCCAACCATCGACGAGCACAAACAGCATTAATTTGAACGGCAGTGAAATGATCACCGGCGACAACATCATCATACCCATCGCCATCAATACACTCGACACCACCAAATCGATAATCAGGAAGGGAATGAAAATCACGAAACCGATCTGAAACGCGGTTTTCAATTCGCTGGTGATATACGCGGGCACCAATATCTTCAGCGGCACTTTATCGCGGCTTTCGATTTCCTCACTATCGGAGATTTGCACAAACAGCGCCAAATCCGTTTCCCGGGTTTGATGCAGCATGAATGCTTTCAGCGGCACGCTGGCTTTATCGGCTGCTTCCATGATATTGATTTTGTCTTGTGAAAACGGCAAATACGCTTCGTTGTAAACACGATCAATGACCGGCGACATGATGAAGAAAGTCAAAAACAGCGCCAATCCGAGCAGCACCTGATTAGGGGGAGAGGATTGCGTGCCCAGGGCCATTCTCAGCAGCGACAACACGATGATGATGCGCGTAAAACTCGACATCATTAATACCACTGCGGGCAGAAACGTCAAAGAGGTCAGCAGGATCAGCGTTTGTAAGCTGAGCGAGTAGGTTGCGCTGCCGTCCGCGTTGGGTGAGCTAGTAAATGCCGGAAATCCGGATTTCTGCGCAAAGGCAGGCAAGGCAATCAAGCCGGCAAACAACACGATGACCTGCAACAAATTACGATGGCTATGCATGGTCATTTTCCATACTCTGATTAAGCTGCGTGGCGAATGCTTCTACCCGGGAAGGATCCGGTTTTGCAACAGGATCGTTTACCGGCTTGCTCATCGCGTGCAGCTTGTTGACCCGTCCTGGCGCAACACCGAGCACCAGCCAAGTCTGCTCAATCTCGACCACGACCACCCGTTCTCTCTGCCCCACGCCAGCAGCCGCAACCACTTTAACCACACCCGAAGCTACCGCCGGCAGCAAAGCAAAACGCTTTAACAGCCATGTGCCGCCGACAATCACCGCTAACACCAACAATAATGCGCCAATCATCTGCAGTGTGCTTTCCGTTGATATCACCGGAGCAGGCGGTACATAACCTGGTTTTGCGGTTTCCGCAGCAGCCGAATAGGGCATTATTGCCATCAGCAAAAAAATCAACAATCGAATTTGCATGTAGTAGGCACCTAGCGGTTAAGTTTGCGTATGCGTTCACTGGGGGTAATGATATCGGTCAAGCGGATACCGAACTTATCATTTACCACCACGACCTCCCCTTGCGCAATCAGACAACCATTGACCAGCACATCCATTGGCTCGCCGGCCATGCCGTCCAACTCCACCACAGAACCTTGTGCCAGTTGCAGCAAGTTCTTGATCGCAATCTTGGTACGCCCAAGTTCAACTGTCATTTGCACGGGTATATCGAGAATCAGATCGATATCATGATGGGCATGATTCGCCGCACCATCTTTTGAGAATTCCTGAAAAACAGAAGGAGATGCTGTTTGCGCACCCATTAGAGGGTTATCATTTTTCTCCGCAGACGCCCCCTGATCCGCTGCCACCTGTTCCGCCATCGCAGCAGCCCAGTCGTCTACTCCCAGCTCTTGTTCCATCGTGTTATTTTGTGAAGATGTTACCGCCTGTTCCGCCATCGCAGCAGCCCAGTCATCGGTCTCAGTTTGATTGTTTGCTGTAGGCTCTGACATTTCACCACTCTCCAATAAATTATTCAGACTCTGACGGCGAGACCATTCTGTTGACTTTCAGCGCATAGCGCCCATTCATGGTACCGTAACGGCAATCCATAACCGGCACTCCGTCGATGTGCGCAGTAATGGATTTAGGTATTTCCAGCGGGATAACATCCCCGGTTTGCATACTGAGAATTTGTTCAAAAGTTACTTTCGTTTGCCCAAGATTCGCAATCAACTCCACTTCAGCGCCTTGCACTTGCTGTGACATCAACTTGATCCAGCGTTTGTCGACTTCCAGATGATCGCCTTGCAGTGCACTGTACAAAGTATCGCGAATAGGCTCGATCATGGAGTAAGGAATGCAGACATGGAATTCACCACCTTGGTTACCCATCTCGACATCAAAAGTGACGGTAACAACCACCTCGTTCGGAGTTGCAATCGTGGCAAATTGCGGATTCATTTCCGACCGGATGTATTCAAATTTAACCGGATACACGGGTTTCCACGATTTTTCATAATTCTCAAACACTACCTCGAGCAAGCGTTGGATAATGCGTTGCTCGGTCTGGGTAAAATCTCTCCCTTCAACGCGCGTATGATACCGGCCGTCACCGCCAAACAAACTATCCACAATCAGGAAAATCAAATTTGGATCAAATACGAGTAAGGCTGTACCGCGCAACGGTTTTATATGAATCATGTTAAGGTTGGTCGGCACCATCAGATTGCGCACAAACTCACTGAACTTGATCACCTTGACCGGACTGACCGAGATATCCACCGTGCGCCGCATGAAATTAAACAAGCCGATTCGGAACAGGCGCACAAAACGTTCATTGATGATCTCGTAGGTCGGCATCCGGCCACGAACAATGCGCTCTTGCGTCGCGATATTGTAGGGCCGGATACCTCCGCCGCGATCCTCTTCCTCTCGCACCTCATCGCTCTCACCCGTAGCGCCTTTGAGAAGTGCATCGACCTCGTCTTGTGAAAGAAAATCTTCAGCCATGAGTAATTACTGGATTACGAATGATGTGAATAACACTTCCCGGATATCATCTTGCAATTCTTCCGAGTCTAGCGATTTCTTGATTTCTTCAGCGATCTGCTGACTTAATAACTGTTTCCCCTGAATGCCTGCAATCTCGGCTGCTTTCTTGCTGGAAAGCAACATCAGGATTCGATTGCGAATATCCGGCATTTGTTTGGTAATTTCCTGAATGACTTCAGTCTCTCTGGCTTTTATCGTTAAACCAACTTGCAGATATTGATTGTTTTCCTCAGGCTGCAAGTTAACGGTAAAAACATCCAAGTCCACAAACTTCGTGGGCTTCGGTTTGGGTTGGGCCGGTTCGGATTCTTCGCCCCCTGACATTTTCATGAAATACCATACGCCACCGGCACCTGCGCCGATCGCGATGATTGCTACCAAGAGAGTAATTATCAGCCCCTTCTTGCCTTTCTTACCTTCTGTAGCAGCGGGGGCTTCGATCGTTTTTGCCATTTTGCGTAACTCCTCATTGAATGGAGCTCATTATGGCCGACGCAACAATAAACCGATGTCACAAATAACACTGAAATAATGTCGCTATTTTCAGATAAAAAAACCGATCAAAAATTAAACGCGATTAGCTGATTTGGATGTAAGAAAGATAAAACTTTAGTACTTTTAAACTGGATATCTTGATTAAGCAGCGGAAAAAACGGAATCGGGTGAATCGATCAAGACCCTGCAGCGATCAAACTAATGCAAGACGAATTAGCATGACCGATGATGTTCTGGGATTACCAGGGAAGCGCTGATTAATTCGGTGAGCGAGATGAAGCAATAGGCGCACGAAACGCAGCGACCTATCAACAAGATAGGCGCGGGAGTGAGTACAACGCAACGAAGCGATTCACTCGTTCAGTCAATTAATCAGCGCTTTCTTAGCGTGAAGAAAACAAACTTATCCGACAAATCATCATGCATAGGTATTAACAAGACCTTGATGCCTGACTGGGACAGCAGCCGTTTGAATTTGACCGGCGGTTTCTTGCTCTGCGGTATTGTTCATATTGCTCGAGTCTTTTGCCGCATGGAAAGCTTGTTGCTGCTTATTTTCTTGCGGAAATGAATCAGCACCGACCGTTACATTACCTAGTTGAATACCATTTTCCGCCATCATTTCCCTTAAGCGCGGTAACGCTTCCTGAATAGCATCGCGCACAGCAGGATGAGGAGACACGAATTGTGCCGTCGCCTGATCTTGCACAATACTCAACATAACTTCAACAGGCCCTAAGTGCGCAGGATTCAAACGAATTTCCGCCACCTGATGCTGCTGTGTGCTTAACCATACAACTTTCTGTGCGAATTCGCCGCCCCACTTATCTTGACCCACAGGCGCATCAACTTTAACGTCTTGAGAAACCGCATTTTGTAAAGTTGCCGCAGTGGTGCCATTTAAGCCGAATGATGGTGGAACCACGGATTCTTCCGGAATTTTGAAGATCTGCGCAGCATTGTCAACCTGGGTCACCTCATTCAACTCTGAAGCAGGGAGTGCAAATTTGCCGTAAGCGGCAGAATCTGCCGTTCCCAAAAATTGCCAATAATTATTGGATGAAGAATTAGTATTGATCGCATCCGAATTGATCTGATTCTGATTTCGCTGCAACATTTGATTAACAACCGGGATCACGGTGCCGGTAATTTGGCCGCTGTCTTGCGGAAGAGGAATATCGGAAGGTGTCGGAGTTGCTCCTTGAGGCAGAGAATTATCGGAAGATACCGGATTTATTGCTTGAGGCAGAGGATTATCGGGAGATACCGGAGTTGCAGTTTGAGGCAGTGCGGATGCTGCGATCGTTGCATCCGGATTGACCACCGCACCCATTGCCTGCAGTGAGGGGGTCGTTTTAAATGCCGAAGTATCATGCAAGAAATTCTGGATAAAACTACCACTACTATCCGTCGGAGTCTCCGGAGAAGTATCGGCCGTATTCTTATTTTTCGAAGAATCATCTTTTTCAGGCCGGTCTGGTACGCTTGCAGTATCATTTTTCTTCTGCTTATTCGTAGTTTCGGATACTTCTCGCTCCAGAACCTTACCAAAATCTTCGGTAGCAGGTTCTTTGGTTCCTGATGAACCAGATCTCATCGCCGCTGCTGAATTGTCCGCGGGTGGTATGTTCTGAAGTGCAATCGATAGGTTTAACATAAGCTTATGGTCTCATACGATTAATAATACTAGCAGTGAAAAAGCAATATCCATACCAATCCAACTATTACTGGCGACATCGCTAACCGTCTTTGCGATGAAAAGAATTCAAGGCAAACTCATCCAGTGCTTTTTGTTCTTGTTGTATTTGTTTCTGATTCTCAGTGCATTGCTGACGCTGCGACAACGTATCGTAAGATTTCAGTTTGCGCTGACGAGATAAAAACTCATCGTTGCCTGCCACTCTTCTATTTTGTGCATATAAGACTGCCTGATTCTGCTCCGTGATCGCTGCATCCAGCTTGTCCATGAAAGCGATAAAATTGAGCCACTCAATATTATCCATCCCCTTCTCGGTAGAATTCTGAAGATGCGATTGATAGTTATGGCGGTACTGCAAGAGCAAATTCAGTTTTTTTTCCGCTTCCTGCTGCTGAGAGTTCAACTTTCCGAGATTCTTCGCGGAAGCATCGGCTCGTTGCTGGGCCAGCTCCAGCAACACTTTTAGTGACGATTTCGTTGCCATGATAGTTTTTCCTTAATTACCGGATCCCTTCGTTTTCAAATAATTTGGATAATTTCTCCAGGCTATCGGCAAAGTTGTCGTGCTGAAACATAGTTTGCAGCAAAAATTTTTCCAGCAACGGATACAGTCTGATCGCCCGGTCCAATTCCGCATCCGTTCCAGCGACATAAGCCCCAACACTGATCAGGTCGTGGCTGCGCTGATAACGGGAATACAGGCTTTTAAATTGCCGCGCCATGTCCGTCTGTTTTTGCGGCACCACACTGGTCATGACCCGGCTGATCGAAGCTTCGATATCGATGGCCGGGTAATGCCCCGACTCGGCTAATCGCCGCGTTAACACAATGTGGCCATCTAAAATGGCGCGCGCGCTGTCGGCAATCGGATCATTTTGATCGTCCCCCTCGGCCAGCACGGTATAGAAAGCCGTGATCGAACCGCCGTTTTGATTACCATTTCCAGCCCGCTCCACCAATTGCGGCAATTTGGCAAACACAGAAGGCGGATAACCTTTGGTCGCTGGCGGCTCGCCGATTGCCAGCGCGATTTCCCGTTGCGCCATGGCATAGCGCGTCAATGAATCCATAATGAGCAATACATGCTTACCAGCATCGCGAAAATACTCGGCGATGGCCGTGGCATAGGCCGCGCCTTGCAAGCGCAGCAGCGGCGAGGTATCGGCCGGTGCCGCAACCACCACCGAACGAGCGAGCCCTTCTTCCCCCAGAATGTTTTCGATGAATTCCTTAACCTCCCGCCCCCGTTCCCCGATCAACCCGACAACAATGACATCGGCTGTGGTATAGCGCGCCATCATGCCCAGCAGCAC
>JAFEEI010000161.1 GCA_018241205.1 Pseudomonadota bacterium | reverse complement strand
GCCAGACTGCTCCACCCCGCGTCAGAAGTGGGGGCATTATAGCACAAGCTGGTGTATGAAGGTCAACGAACATCTGCTGCAACTTTCTTGTTGGAATTATTTCGTTTAGCGCTATGACAGAGAATTATTCCATCGTGCTTGTTTATGACGCTGCCAGGCAATTTCTTTTTTTATAACCGTATTGATAATTTGCAGGACATTAGCAACGTTAACGGGCTTGGCCGGTTGTTTGACCTGCCCTGTCAAACGCGCCAGAGGTAGCTTTCCATGTTGATAATAGGACCATATCTCATTCGCATAATCGGATTGCGCTAATTCTGGCGCAAAACGGCTTAGAAATGCCGTCAGATTATCGATATCCCGTTTGATCATATAGCGCGCTTGGTGATTACTGGCTGCATCAACGGCCTGGGGCAGATCGATGATCACCGGACCTTGGCTATCGATCAGCACGTTATAAGGCGACAAGTCGCCATGCACGATTCCCGCGCTCAGCATAGTCACGATTTGCTGAATTAAAATTTTGTGGTAGCTGCGCGCTTGTTTGGGTGTCAGGATCATATCATTGAGCCGTGGCGCCACATTGCCTTCCGTATCGGTTATTAGTTCCATTAAAAGCACGCCGGCAAAGAAATTATAGAATTTCGGCACGCGGATACCAGCCATTCCTAAACGGCATAACATATCCACTTCCGTGCTTTGCCAAGCTTCCTCGCGTGCGCTGCGGCCATAATGACTGCCGCTTTCCATCGCACGGGTGCGGCGGCTGTTTTTGATTCTGCGTCCTTCGGTGTAGCAGGCGCGCTGATGGAAATTACATTTATTGCTTTCTTTATACACTTTCGCACAACGGACTTGTTCGCCGCTGCGCACCATATAAATCATCGCTTCCTTGCCACTCATGAGCTGGCAAATCACGCTATCGATCAAACCTTCTTCAATTAATGGCTCCAGTCGTTTCGGTATTTTCATAGGGTTTATGTCAGCGCGCGCTGTTGCAACACGCTTGTCATCCTCCTGCCAGGTAAAGTAAATAATCGGTTGCTCTTACCGCGACCATCGATACCAATCGGATTCGAATAATCACGTTGAACAAATTGTAGGAAGAAAGATTTGTTTTTGGAATGTGGCATATTGCCGCGCGGCAATTTGCCACGTAACGCACTTTTAAAATCGCAACAATCGGTATATTCATGAAAAACCAACGCCACGGATTCACGATAAATCGTTAAAATACTGCGAGAGTTTATTATTCAACCGCAATATCCGTCACAGGATTGGCAGTTGCTACCTTCATCATCATTCGCCGGAAGGAATTTTATGCAATCGGAAGAAGATTTTTTTACCCACCAGGATACCCTGGCAAAACTGCATGAAAATTTACCGTTGACCGAGAAGCTGCGCTTCCTGCATCAGATCATCCGGCAGGATTTTCCTTTCATCGATCGCCTGGCGATTGCGTTATACGATGAAAAGACCGAGATGCTCAAAACGTACACGCACAGCATGGAAGGTAGCAATAATCCGGTGACTACGTACGAAGCGCCGCTCAGCGCTGCTCCCTCGTTACGCGCCATCATCGAGCACCGCCGCCCGCGTCTGGTGCAGGATCTGAATATTTTTGCCAAAGGCACGCACGAGCACACCAAACGGATAGCCGCGAAAGGTTACAAATCCAGCTATACCATGCCGCTGTATCAAAGCGGCACTTTCGTCGGTTTTTTGTTTTTCAATTCGCAGCAGGAACATCCCTTCGATACGCAAGCACTGCGCCAAGTCGATATCTACGGTCATCTGATCGCGCTGATGGTTATCAACGAGCTTACCTCCATTCGCACCTTGCTTGCCGCAGTGCGCGCGGCGCGCAACATGACGCATTACCGCGATCTCGAAACCGGTTCGCACATCGACTGGACTGCGCACTACGCCCGCCTGATCGCGCGCGAGCTTGCGCCAAGCTATGCCATCAGCGACGAGCAAATTGAGCATATTTTTCTCTTTTCACCGATGCATGACGTGGGAAAAATCGGTATTCCGGACACTATCCTGCGCAAACCGAGCAAGCTCGATTCGGCAGAATTCGACGTCATGAAGACGCACCCGGTGAAAGGCCGAGAAATTATCGATTCCGTGCTGGAAGATTTCGGTTTGGGCGCATTCGGTCACACCAATATCCTGCGCAACATCGCCGAATTTCACCATGAAGCGGTCGATGGCAGCGGTTATCCAAATGGTTTGAAAGGCGATGAAATTCCGATTGAAGCGCGTATCAGCGCGGTAGCTGATGTCTTCGATGCACTCACTTCGCGCCGTTCGTACAAAGCGCCGTGGAGCAATGAGCAAGCGTTTGCCATGCTGCGGCAAATGTCCAATTCCAAATTGGATCGCGATTGCGTCGAGGCGTTGATCAGCAATGGCGACAAGGTGCTGGAAATACAACAGCGCTTCCGCGATATCGATCTGATTTAAACCTAAGGAAGCGCTGATTAATTCGGCGAACGAGATGAAGCGATAGGCGCACGGAACGCAGTGACCGAGACATATCAACAAGATAGGCGAGGGAGTGAGATACCGCGCAACGAATCGATTCGCTCGTACAGTCAATTAATCAGCGTT
>JAFEEI010000160.1 GCA_018241205.1 Pseudomonadota bacterium | reverse complement strand
ACCAGATAGCGGCTGTCGTACAGGTTGAGACAGCTACCAGGCAAGTGTACGCAAAAGATCCTTCGCCGAGCGCCGTGTACAATTGCGCGCCGATATTTTGCGAGGCCAACGTGCCAAAATTAAAAATCGACATGAGCAGCGCGAAGAAAGTGGCTTCCGCTCGTTTCGGACAAGCGCGCGCGGCGAGATCCAGGAATGCCAGGGTGGTAATCATGCTGGTCACGCCCCAGATCATATGAATGAATAGTGCAGATGTCTCACCGCGATACGCCAAATAGGCCAGTAGAGTGATCACCGAGAGACCGATGGCGATGTTGATCATGCGGCGCAATTGCATCGTTTTAGACATCACTGCATAAATGAGGGCGCCAAGGATGCTGAAGGCGGAATCGATGGAGCTTAGGATACCAATGTAAACTTGACTGAAGCCCAGTGTGTCGGTTTTGTAATAAAAAAACGCCGGACCAAAAGATGGGCTGAAGTTAAACAGAAAAATAAATCCGGCCACCAACCAAATGGAGCGTTCGCCAAATCCCTCCCGCAAAGCCTTCCAGGTTTTTTTGAATTCGCCCGATCCTAGGGTGACGCGCTTTTTCTCGCGCACGAAGAAAACCGCCACAAGCAGCACGGTAAAAGGAAAAATAGCCGACACAGCAAAAGCCGCTTGGATGCTGCGATGTTCGGCGAAGTATCCGCCAAGCAGACCAACCAGAATCGATGCCGCTGTAATTGCAATCCACTGCACCGATTGAAAAGCGCCGGTGAGATCATTCTGCTTGCCGTTCTCCACCATCAGCGCGTCGCTCAAGACGTCGGTATACGCCAAACCGAAGCCTATGACGGTATAGAGAATGGCAAGTTCCCAGTAACCATGTTGCGTGGTTAAAGCCGCAACCAGACCGGCACAGCACGCGAGCGATGATGTGAGCAGCATATAGCTCTTACGGCGTTGCCCAAACAGCGGCAGGAAATCCGAGATCAAACCATAGAGTGGTTTGATAAACCAGGGAATCGATGCGAGCAGAAAAAAAGCGGCGACATCATCCGCTTCAAAGCCTTGGTCTTTAAAAACGATCGATATGACTTGATCGGGCAGGGCTGACATGCCCTGCGCAAAATAAATGATGGCAAACAGTATGGCGAAGCGCCTGGTTTCGGCAGTCTTGAACAAATGAAGATATTTCTTCCAGACATTCATGTTCGCTTAGTGCAGATTTATTTTATTTGCAGTGCGGGATTCCATACTTTCTCAACTAAAACTGTGAAGAGATGATAGAAAAATACGCAACAGATTGATTGATGCGTATTATAGCGTGGCTGTTTCGTTCTAAAATCAAAATTTAAGTTGCAAAGATTGACTAATCCGGTATTGCGGGAAGATTTGAAATTTTGACAGGAGTTAAAACGATGAGAGTAGCTGCTAAACTGACCTTGCTATTGATGATAACGTTTCTTTTCTCACCGCCGATTCAGGCCAGCGAAGATATTACCGCCGATATTTATTTCAGCAGGGCGGGGATGAAAATTCTGAGTGGCGTGGCCAATGTAGCGACCGGTTGGCTGGAATTGCCAAAAAATATCGCAATCTGGACCCAAAGGGATAGCAATCCATTAATCGGTGTGACGGAAGGAGCGCTGTGGGGGATTTACCATACTGTGGGGCGTACCGGGAATGGCGCGGTGGATTTCATCACTTTTTGGTTGCCGACGTATCCGATTCCCAATCCGCCCTTTATTTGGGACGATTTTTCCAAGGAGTCGGACTATTTGGGATGGCGGATGGGTAGGTAAGGCATGTTATCCCGGTTCGGGGGCGGCACTTTTCAAACCGATGGAATTATGCGGTAATGTATCAGTCTAATTTGCGTTTCACATCACAACGCTTCAGTGGAGTTTCTATGCGAACGATTAAACTGATGTATCTGACAATCGCAGCAGTTGCAATTCTGGCAAGTAATCCCGTGTGGGCGCGCGGCGGCGGCCATGGTGGATATGGCGGCCATGGCCACAGTCACTTGAGTATCGGCTTGGGCTACTACGGGCCGGGATTTTATGGCGGCTACGGGTATGGCGGTTACGGTTTCGGCGGTTATGGATTCGGCTATCCGTTTTATTATCCGCCGTACTATTCATATTCGCAGCCGGTGATCGTGCCGTCGACACCGCCTGTCTATATTCAGCAGCAACAGGCTCAGCCAACGCAGCAGGCCCAACCGCAGACTAACTATTGGTACTACTGCCGCGAGCCGGACGGATATTATCCTTATGTCAAAACATGTCCCGGCGGCTGGCTGCAGGTAGCGCCACAGCCACCAGGACAATAACATGAAGAGGTTCAGCATGTTTACACCCAAAAGATTATCCGTTTTACTGATGACCGGTCTGCTGTCGGCGTGTGTCACGATGCCAACTGGTCCGAGTGTTATGACATTGCCCGGTTCCGGTAAAAGCTTCGATCAGTTCCGCGCCGATGATTATGAATGCAGAGCTTATGCGTACCAGCAAGTCGGTGGCACCACGCCGCAGCAATCGGCGCAAACTAGCGGTGTGACAAGCGCGGCGGTTGGAACCGGACTCGGCGCTGCTGCCGGAGCCGCTCTAGGCGGTGCATCGGGTGCCGCGATAGGTGCGGGAACGGGGTTGTTGCTGGGCGGAGCAACCGGTGCCGGTGCTGCCACGACATCGGCTTACGCCCTGCAAGATCGCTACGATATCGGTTATATCCAGTGCATGTATGCGAAAGGCCATCGCGTTCCTGTGTCGGGTAATGTTACGAATGATCAACCGGTGAGTACCGGTCCGAGAATTTCAGCGCCACCGGCAAATTTCACGCCACCGCCGCCACCGCGAGGCAATCCGCCATTGCCTCCGCCGCAATAAGCGAGAGACGGCTTCTGCGCGGAGAAGCGATCAGGAAGAATTCGTTAGGCCGATCCTCATTCACAAGGAGATGCTGATCATGATGGAACAGAAAAAAATAATCGAACCGGAGAAAGTGGCGTGCGAGGTGTGTTTTAAAGAAATACCGCTGTCCGAAGCCACGAGTGTGAAAGCAACCGATTACATCGTGTACTACTGCGGCCTTGAATGTTACGACCAGTGGAGAAAGCAGAAAGAGCAGACTGAGTCTGGGGAGAAAAAGTAGGCCATTCTTTTTGTTTTATGTTTTGGCAAGCACCTGTAAATTCAACGGGAGTTTTTCCCCGAGCCATCGGGCATCGGTGGTGTGCGCTTCAAGTTCATTTTCCTGCAGCGGGTGAATCAGCACCGAAAGGCCTTGCCGCAATTCGTCGATTACCGGGGTGATCCGGTCGATTTCCGCTGCCGGAATATGAATTTCAAACATCGGTTTGGCATGCGGGCCGATTGGCTGGGTGATTAATTTGCCGATGTAAGTCAGTTGCGGTAAGGCAGTGGCGAGATTTTCCCGCACCTTGGTTGCACGTTCGATTTGATCGGCGGAGAAATAAATATGACCGTGAAATATCTGCATGGCGTGTTTCCTCCTATGATTTTGAGTGTAACCGAACGTTATAATCGGATTTATTGTGGCGGAATGACGTAATCTGCGGTCAGCATTTCCAGTAAATGCCCATTCGGGTCGCGAAAATAAACGCCGCGCCCGCCGTAATTGTGGTTGATAGCCATGTCGCCGGCATTACCGGGGCCGCTGCCATAAGGAACTTGCTCAGCTTGCAAACGCGTAAAAATTTCGTCAAATTCCTGTTCGGATACTTTGAATGCGTAATGCAATGCTTCAAATTTTTCCTTGTTGTCGAAATCTAAGCTCAGCGTATCGTTGACGCGCACCACGATAAAATGTGAAAACGCGCCGATGTATTCAAAACCGAATAGTTGGCTGTAAAACTTTGCCGACCGGGTTTTATCGATGCAGGGCACAATAGTGTGGTTCAAGGTGATGGCCATTGCTATTTTCCTCTTTAGGTTGTTGCAAGTAGTGACTTACGTTCCGCAGAAAGTCTGATACACGCGCTCGGAGGGTGTCGGCGGCGTGCGATAATCATAATATTCCGGCACATCGGCATAGGGATCGGCCAGCGCAGCAAGCAGTTGCTGCATCGGTGCGTAATCGCCATGTTCCGAAGCGGCGGACAAGGCTTCTTCGACACGGTGGTTGCGCGGAATAATCGCGGGGTTATGGGCTTGCATCAAATGCTGCGCACTGTCTCTGGATTCGGGCTGACGTATCAGTCTTGCTTGCCACTGCACATGCCACGCGATAAATTCCGGAGCCTGGAACACCGCATCGACGGGTAAGTTTTCCGAAGCCAACGCACGGAAGGTGTTGGTGTAGTCGGTTTGGTTTTTGTACATCCAACTCAGCAACGCGGCGATAAGTTCGGCGTCTTCATCCTCTGCCGTGAACAATCCCAGTTTTTTGCGCATACCGCTGATCCATTGGCTTTGGTAAGTTTGCGGGAAAGTGTGCACGGCTTCTTCCGCTAGCGTTACGGCTTCTTCCTGAACCGGATCGATCAGCGGCAGCAAAGTTTCAGCCAGACGCGCGAGATTCCATTGCGCCATGAGCGGCTGATTACTATAGCGGTAGCGGCCGGATTGATCGATCGAACTGAATACTGTGTGCGGGTCGTAAGCATCCATGAACGCGCATGGTCCGTAGTCGATTGTTTCGCCGCTGATACTCATGTTGTCGGTATTCATGACGCCGTGAATGAATCCCGCCAGCAGCCATTGCGCAATCAGCGCTGCCTGGCGTTCAATGACCCGGTTCAGTAGCGACAGATAGCGATTCTCACTGCCGATCAGATCGGGGTAATGCCGCTGAATGGCATAATCCGCTAGAATCCTGACACCTTCAGTGCCACCTTGCCTCACGGCATATTCGAACGTACCGACGCGGATATGACTGGCCGCGACGCGCGTCAGAATCGCACCGGGCAGCAAGGTTTCCCGCACCACTTGTTCACCGGTGGTGACCACAGCGAGGCTGCGCGTAGTAGGGATATGCAACGCATGCATCGCTTCGCTGATAATGTACTCACGCAACATCGGCGCGAGCGCCGCGCGGCCGTCGCCGCGCCGTGAGAATGGTGTCTGTCCGGAACCCTTGAATTGGATATCGAAGCGCTCGCCTGATGGAGTCAAATGCTCGCCCAGCAACATAGCCCGCCCGTCACCCAGCATCGTAAAATGACCGAACTGATGACCGGCATAAGCTTGCGCAATCGGTTGCGCGGCCTCCGGCACGGTATTACCGGAAAATAGCGCGGCGGCCTCAGCATCTGACAATGTGCGCAGATCCAATCCGAGCGATTCGGCTAGTGCGTGATTCAACATCACTGCATGCGGTGCGCGTACAGGCACTGGATTCTGCAGCGCGTAAAAATAATCCGGTAAGCGGGTATAGCTATTGTCAAAGCGCCAGCCTACGGTGTTGTTTGTGGGATGTGCATTTAGTTTCATCGGTTCGTGTGGCATGACTGAAGCAAGATATTTCAGTGAAATGTCAATTATATACATGGACTCTGTCTATCGGGATTTGTTCTTGGATCTGCGATCATTTTACCCCCAGGGGTGCGAGAGGATCGAATTTCGGCTTCTGCTCATTTGACTAAGGGAATGACAATTTGAATTAGGTATTTAGTCTCACGGTATGCTGTTCGTATATTATTCCAGCATGCCGTGAGACTACATCCAGTTGAGAGGGAAATTCGCATCAAAATACCCTGGTGGCGGCCGATGAAGCAAAAATAGAGGGAATTTGACGGCAAAATGCCGCCAAAATATGAATTATCAGAAATCCGTATTCAAAAAAATAGGCAGCATTACCAAGAAATCTGAAAACTGCTATTTGTTCAGCGATTTCCTAATTAAGCGGAGCGTAATTTAGGCAATACAACCTGAGAGCGTTTTCAGTAAAATGCGCTGTTGGGATTTTGAATATCAATTTGATTAAATATGACGAGCTTAAAAAAATTCATAGGAACTTCGGTTATGTTGGCAATGTTGGCGGTTTCGCTTTCCGGTTGTTCTGTTTTCATGGCGGCCAAACAGCCTGAAAAGAGGGATATCGGATTATTGAAGAAAGGTACCGCGAGAGCTGTACTGATTTCCGAATTCGGTGCGCCGGCTATCAGCGAATTCCGCAATGACAAACGCTATGAAATTTTTAAATTTGTTCAAGGCTATAGCACCTGGGTCAAGGCAGCTAGGGCATTTGCACACGGTGCGGCGGATGTCGTGACGCTGGGACTGTGGGAACTCGCCGGTACACCTGCGGAAATCGCTTTCAGCGGCGATGAGATGGCATTTCAAGTCAGTTATGACGAAAATGACATAGCCGATGAAGTCGCCTTTATAAAGAGAGAATAACTACCGGTGGATAAGCTTGGAAAGCATGGTCATCCAGCAAAACCCTCGAAGGAGTACGCAATGGCAATCATAGCCTTAAAGCACCTGAAATCTTCATTGATTAAGCCGTATATCCGCGCATTTTCAGATTCAAAGTCATCCGGTATTGCGGCAAGCGGGCTTTGCTTATCAGTGACATTATGTTTCATATTTTTACTGGCAGTGTTCACCACTCCGCCAGTGCTGGCGCAAGAAGCCGCGTGCGGGCAGCATAATGGCACGCAGCTATGGATTTCACCGCTGAATCCCAAAGCCGGTGAAGCGATCAAGATTATGGCGGTATCTACCGCTGGCCCGCTGGCCGAATTGCTCATGATCGACAATCAAGGTCGACGCACCGCGCTGCCATCGCGCCGCCGCGGCGGCCCGCCCTGGAGCCTGGTTGCCGAGCTGGCAGAATCCCCTAATAGATTACAGCGCATAGAAGCCTATCGGGAGGGCAAGCTCGCCGCTTGTCATGAATTTACTACGAGCGGAGTCAATGCGCAGGAAAGGCTGAAAGAATGGAATCTTGCCGCCGAAGCATTTTATTCTGTTTGGATTGAAACGTTATTTGGCGCACCGTCCGGGGAAAATCTCAGCTTTACCTCGCTGCAGCCGGTATTGCGCAATGCCGAGCGCAACTTCTTGCACAACTATCTCGGCCTTAACGAGGACAATAATTTACCGCTGACGCCCGATTGCGCCGATTTGCCGTATACCTTGCGCGCGTATTTTGCCTGGAAGGTCGGTTTGCCAGTCGCTTTTCGCGCGTGCGGGCGCGGTTCGGCTAAGGCACCGCCGCATTGCGGTGCACCGACCATCATGGCGGAATTTACCCGTGGCATCAGCTCGCAAAGCAATTTCACGAAATTCAGCAGGCGGCTGGTGGATACCGTTCACTCAGGCTCGGCGCGCACGGGGCTGGCGGACGAATCGACCGATCTGTACCCGATTCCGATGAACCGGGAAACGCTGTGGCCGGGTACCGTGTATGCCGATCCGTACGGCCATATTCTGGTGCTGGCGGAATGGGTGCCGCAGACGGTGGATAATCCCGGCATGCTGCTCGCGGTCGATGCGCAGCCGGATAACTCGGTCACGCGCAAACGCGTATGGGAAGGCACTCTGCTGTTTGCCAATACGGCCAATGCCGGGCCCGGTTTCAAGGCATTCCGCCCGTTGATTCAGACCGCTCCCGGTAAATGGCGTGCGCTCAGCAATGACGAACTGAGCGATCATCCGGAATTTACCACTTATTCTTTGGAACAAGATCAACTCACCCCCGATGATTTCTACGCCAAACTGGCCAGACTCATCAACCCCGGCGGTTTTGATCCCCAACAAGCGTACGAAGCCACATTGGCTGCGCTGGTGGAGCAAATCGAAACGCGCGTCACCTCGGTCAACAATGGCGAAGCGTATTTCCGCAAGAATCCGCGCAGTGTCATTCCGATGCCCAGCGGAGCGGCGATTTTTCAGACCATTGGGCCTTGGGAGGATTATTCCACGCCGTCGCGCGATATGCGCCTGATCATCGCGATCAATGTGTTAACCGGCTTACCGGAAAAAATTCTGCGGCATCCGGAATTGTTTGTTCTGGGCAGTCAAAGTCCAGCGGAAGCCAAAGCCCGGATCGAGCAGCATCACGCGCAACGCATCCTGGAAAGCAGTATCCGCTACACGCGCAGCGACGGCAGCCCGTGGGAATTATCGGTGGCCGATGTGCTGGCGCGCAAACCGGCTTTTGAAATGGCCTACAATCCCAACGACTGTGCCGAGATTCGCTGGGGCGCCAAACCGGATACGGAAGAATATGCCACCTGCCACCGCCGTGCGCCTGCGGAACAACGGGTGAAAATGGAACAATACCGGGCCTGGTTTAGGGAAGTACGCAGACCGGTGCAGTGAGAAAAACCGCTTTGCCTTTGCAGCAAGCTGATATGTGCCGGAGCAGCCGGGATTGGCTCGGTTACAATCAACCTGCTTAATGCCGCTTCTGATAACGCCCGATCAATTCCGCCTGACCTAGGATATGACCTTTCATGGCGTGTTCGAGCACAGCTTTGGCCGGATGTTTTAAGTCCGGCAGCACGGTGTCCAGGGCGTATAGCTTGTGAAAATAGCGGTGCGCACCGATTGGCGGGCACGGGCCGCCATAGCCCGTACGCTTCCAGTCGTTGATTCCCTGCAATGTGCCTTGCGGCAAATTTTGCTCCGCTATACCTTCAGCTAACCCAGTGGTGGCAGGCGGAATGTTGTACAGCACCCAATGCACCCAGGTCATTTTTGGCGCAGCCGGATCGGGTGCATCCGGGTCATCGACGATCAACACCAAACTTTGCGTGCCTTCCGGTATACCAGTCCAGTTAAGCGCGGGCGAAATATTTTGTCCGTCGCAAGTAAAACGGGCGGGGATCATACCGTTGTGGGTAAAGGATGCTGAGGTGAGTGTCAGAATAGTCATCATTAAAGCAGCCATAATGTTTTATCTCTCTGAGACCTTTTGCGAAGGTCTCTAATAAAGAAGATTACAAAATCAATTGCCGAACATAGAGATTTTGTCACTTTTCAAATACTTTCTGAAGCAACAGAGTATTGGGCTATAAACCATCAAGTCAATCCGGAACGAACTTCAGCACATTGCCGTTGATGCAGTAGCGCTTATAGCTTGGCGGCGGGCCGTCGTCGAAGACGTGGCCGAGGTGGATGCCGGAGCTGGCGCTGCGCACTTCGACGCGGTGCATGCCGTGCGAGTTGTCGTCGTGCAGCGTCACCGACCCTTCGACGGGATCGAAAAAGCTGGGCCAGCCGGTTCCGCTGTTAAACTTGGCCTGACTAAGAAAAAGCGGTGCACCGGAAACCGGATCGACAAATTTTCCCGGGCGTTTTTCATCCAGATTGGTCGCAGTGAACGGCGGCTCGGTGCCTTGCGCAAAGGCGATTTTTTGCTGCTCCGGCGACAGCAGCTGAAATCCCAGCCACTTCCAGAAATTGGCTTTTTCCCCGTTGTATCCCGTGTATCGGGTGACTTCCTTGCCGTTTCTGAACAGTACGATGGTCGGTGCGGCAAATAGCGGTTTTTCCAGCGTCCAGCCAGCCGGCGGATTGGTGTTCATCGTCGCCACGACCGGCACTTCCGCTTGCCAGTTGTTAAGAACATCGTTGTCGAACTGCTTGCAGAATTCGCAGTGCTCGGCTTCGAAAATAACCAGTTGCTGAGAAAAGTTTAAATCCTTGCCATCCAGCGGTTTCATGCGTTCCGCGCCTGCGGAACCCGCCATTGAGGCATTTTGTGCGGCTTTCTGATCCGTTGCGGGGTACTTCACCCCCGTGCCGCCGAGGCCGCAGTAGCCGTTGGGATTTTTCCATAGGTAATCCTGATGGTATTCCTCGGCGGTGATGTAATTTTTCAGCGGCAGGATTTCAGTGGTAATCTTTCCGTATCCGGCGGTGTTCAGCGCCTGCTGATAAACATTCTGCGAGTGCAGTGCCAGGTCTTTCTGCGCATCGTCGTGATAATAAATGGCGCTGCGGTAATTGCTGCCGATGTCGTTGCCTTGGCGGTCGCCCTGCGTCGGATTGTGGTTTTCCCAGAATTTCGCCAGTACGGTTTCAAGCGTTGCTTTTTCCGCATCGAAAGTGACTTTGATCACCTCGGCATGATTGCGCGCCGTTATCCGGCCCGCGCGTAACATCCGCTCGTGATTCAGAATCTGCTGATAGCCGACACCGGGAAGATCGCCGCCGGCGTAGCCGCTTTCCACATCGAGCACGCCGGGAATTTCGCTCATGCGCTTCTCGGCGCCCCAAAAACACCCCATGCCGAGGACGATGTAATCAGTCTTCGGATTGATTTTCTGATTCGGTTTTACAGAATCGGACATCACGGTTTTCTCCATCGCACATGCTGCTGTAGCACATAGCAAACTTAAAATTGCTGCAATAATAGCGTTCATTATTCATCCCGGGGGCAAAATTTTGATGTTTCTACAACATTCCGGTTTGGTGGCTGAATTTTTATTTTCTGGAGCTCACCCTATCAAAAGACAAGGATGAAAACCGATAGTTGCCTGACGCAGAACAATACCGGTCAAATGTCATAATGTGTTTGAGAGACCGCAGTCTGGTGACTTTCAGACTGCGGTGTCACAGCATGCGTTACCCGTGGATGCATTGCGCCTCGGTGCAAGGCGAAGATTTTATCCTGCAGGATTTTATCGGCTGCGGATACACGGCCATGCTGGCGCAGATGCGAGATCCAAGATTCGACAATGAACATCTCGATGAAACGCCCATGATCTTCGACATCTTCAAAATATCCCCACTGAATGGCTCCGTCCCGGCGGCGGATTGTTCCCATTTCGCGTATCAGCTTGAAAAATTCATCGCGATCGGTATCGTCGATACGGTATTCCAGCGTCACCAGCACCGGACCGTTATCGTGCGATATCAACGTTACCGGAACCGGTTCCGCCCAGTGTCCCGAGGGTGTATGGTCTTGATGTTCGCCCAGATTGAGTTTGAAGCGGTAAGTGACCGGGATCAGCACAAGCGCCAGCAAACCCGAAGCCAGCAGAGCCGGCGGGAGATCGCTGACGATCGCTACCTGTCCCCAACCCAAAGATCCGGCAGCCATGGCGCCAAAAACCGCCATCTGGAAAATGGCCAGGCCGCGTGCGCGCACCCAGTCCGGCAGCGCTACTTGCGCCGAGTAATTCAACGTGGATACCGCTACGATCCAGGAGACGCCGCCGGTAAATCCCGCCATAATGCCGAGCACCGGATGCTGGCCTAGAGCGAACATTACCAAGCAAAGCGCTGTACTGACGGTTGCCAGTGTCATGTTGGTGCTTGCACTCCAGCGTCTTCGCATCAGCGGAAGCAAGAATGCACCGGTTACCGCCCCGAGTCCCAGGGCGGTCAATAAAATGCCATAGAGACCGGGGCCGCCCTGCAATAATTCTTTGGCTACCATGGGTAGCAACGCCCAGTAGGCCGATGCGCAAGTGAAAAAAGCCAATGCGTGAATCAAGGTGTAGCGCAACGGTTTGCTGTGCAGCGCGAAACGGATGCCCGCGCGCATCGCGCCGCTTAAATGCTCGCGCGGTAAAGTATCGGCATGCGCGGCCGTGGTGCGCCACCATAGTAAGGCCGCGGCGACGGCAAGGTAGGAGAGGGCATCGATAAATACCGTCGCCATTGCCCCTGCTGCTGCCAATACAAAACCGCCCAATGCCGGACCGATGGCACGGGCGATATTCATACTTACACCGTTCCAGACGATGGCGGACGCCAGCACATCGCGCGGCACGAGACGCGGCACGATCGCTTGCCAGGCCGGTGACGCAAAAGCGGTTCCCACGCCGATGCAGAAAGTGAATGCCAGCAGTATCCACGGACTGGTAATGCCCATCCACAGCAATGCGGTAAAAATAAAGAGCACGGCCGCCAGGAAAATCTGTGTCCAGAATAAAAGCTTACGGCGGTTGAAAAGATCGCCGAGCACGCCCGCCGGCAGGGCAAACAGGAAAATCGGTAATGCCGTTGCCGCTTGTACCAGCGCGATCATCAACGGCGAGGGCGATAACTCGGTCATCATCCAGCCGGACGTGACATTGAACATCCACGTACCGATATTGGAAACCAGCGTAGCCAGCCACAGAATGGCGAAAACGTGATGCTTGAAGGGAGTAAATACCGATTCCGGCATTTCAGTATGCGAATGTGTGGGTGGAAGCCTCAGAATCGCGTATTTTCGGCGTTGCAGTCCGGCTGTTGAATAAGATTATGCTGGGTTTACTGGCGGCCATGGTTTGAGGTTCCTGTTTGCGATGATATCGGTGATTTTGAGATCGGAAGTTTGTACTGGTTCACCCTATCGAATGAATCCGCCAATTGATGCAACACAGGTGACGATTCAGATTTATCGTGCTTCAAACCGCCGGGCTAGCAATAACCCTGTCAGACTGAACATTCCCGCCATCGTCAGGTAGAGACCGACGATGGCGGTGCCGCCGATTTCACTCAGTGCTTGTGCGGCAATCGGCGCGACCGCTCCGCCCAGAATTCCTCCTGCATTGAAAGCGACGGATGCTCCCGTATAGCGTACCCGTGGCGGAAACAGTGACGGCAGCCAAGCGCCGAGCGGGCCGTAGACAAAGCCCATTACGAACAGTGCCAGCGACAGCGACACCCATACCAGCCAAAGCGATCCCGAACCCAACAGCGGACCGAACATGATCCCCATGCCGATGGTTGCTACGCATCCCCATGTCAGTACCCGCGCCGAACTGCTGGCGTCGGAATACACCCCCGAGGCGATAATGCCGAGCACAAGAAATAGAGTTGCTGCAAGCTGGACCGACAGAAAAGTCTCGCGGTCGTATCCCAGAACGGTTGTGCCATGTGCGAGTGCGAAAGCGGTTGAAAGGTAAAAAATTGCAAAACAGGCGACCACGGCGAAAGTTCCGGCAAAGGTTGCCAGCGCATGCTTGCGGATCAGTTCCCCGATGGGAACCGGAATCGGCGGTTCTTTTGCCAGCGCTTGGGCAAATTCGGGTGTTTCGTTGATCTTCAGACGCACCCACAGACCGAGCCCGACCAGAATGGCACTTGCCAGAAACGGAATGCGCCAGCCCCACGCGGCAAAGTCCGCTTCGCTCAAACCCATGCCAAGCAATAAGAATAGCCCGTTGGCGGCAAGGAAGCCGGCCGGTGCGCCCAGTTGCGGAACCATACCGAACCGCGCCCGCCATCCCTGCGGCGCATTCTCAACCGCCAACAGCGCCGCACCGCCCCATTCCCCGCCAAGGCCAAGCCCTTGGCCAAAACGCAGTATGCACAGCAACAACGGTGCAATCCAGCCGGCCATGGCATACGTGGGCAGGAACGCAATCAGCAGGGTTGAGATTCCCATCAGCAGCAGCGATACCACCAACGTCGATTTCCTGCCGATCCGGTCGCCAAAATGGCCGAACAGTACCGCACCGAAAGGACGGGCGATGAATGCGAGACCAAAACTCAGGAATGACAGCATCAACTGCGCAGCCTCGGAACTGGCCGGGAAGAATAACGGCCCGAATACCAACGCCGCCGCCGTCGCATAAATGTAAAAATCATAAAACTCGACAGCCGTTCCGACCAAACTCGCGACGAGTATGCGGCGATGCTGGAAATACGGATTAATCATGAGTGGTTTTCCATGCGATGATGCGGATATCTATAAGAAATCATGGAGGTATTTACAGGGAGATTAATAAAAATTTCATAAGATGCTGAGTTATTCAAACCTTCATGGAGCTTGACGGCATTATAGAAGTTAACAAGGTTTTGCCATTCCGCAAGACGATAACGATAAGGCATTAAACATTGGAATGAAGAGGTTGTGAATTTTCTCACACTCTGTTGGATTACACCTAAGGAAGCGCTGAACAAATCCTGAAGTTTGAGATAATAGTGTTCTAAATACATTATGTCACGCCAATCGAGCGTTGCAGATCTTGACTGCAATCACAAGAACATGAATTTAACCGAGTTACGTACTATGTGCACAATACACAACTGGATTTGCGTATCGGGGAAAACCGCGGCAATAGCGTCAGGAAAGCCTTTCAGACCATCGACGCAGGCAATCAGTATATCTTTGACACCACGGTTCCGAAGCTCTGTCAGGACATTCAGCCAGAATTTGGCAGC
>JAFEEI010000015.1 GCA_018241205.1 Pseudomonadota bacterium | reverse complement strand
CCAGGCTGCGCTACGCCCCGAACGGAGGCATTATAGCAAACAATACACCAACCCTTCAGAAACCACTACTGAGAAATTGCCGCTCACGACAGTAGCTGCGAGACAATACTTTTAATTTCACGCCGGATATGGTGCAAATTCGCTACAGAAGATTGTGCATCAGCAGTAACGTCTTCTATTGCAATTCGTTCGCTTTCCTCAATTTGCTCTAAGCGATTACGCGCTCCATTAATTGTAAATCCTTGATTATAAAGTAATTCTTTAATATGCCGTATCAATAATACTTCTTGATGCTGATAATAGCGACGGTTGCCGCGCCGCTTCACGGGTTTCAATTGAGCGAATTCTTGCTCCCAATAGCGCAACACATGCGGCTTGACACCACAAAGTACTCCCACTTCTCCAATGGTAAAATACCGTTTGGCGGGAATTGACAACGATGCGCTATTTACTTTTTTGTTTTCCATGATAATTTTTCTCCACCAAAGCTTTTAACTTCTGGCTGGCATGAAATGTCACGACACGACGGGCAGTAATCGGAATTTCTTCCCCAGTTTTCGGATTTCTTCCCGGGCGCTGGGGTTTTGCACGCAATTGAAAATTACCGAATCCTGAAAGTTTTACTCCCTCTCCATTTTGTAAAGCGGTACGCACTTCTTCATAAAAAGACTCGACCATATCCTTCGCTTCACGCTTATTAAGCCCTACATTCTCAAACAATAAATCAGCTAATTCAGCTTTTGTTAACGCCATACTTCGCTCCAGTTAGTTATTAATTTTAGCTATCAATTCATCTTTATTGGAATCATTTAAGCAGTAGTACTTTTACTTTAAATAAAAAAAGATTAATAACTTATCTCATACATTCAATCTTTACAGAATCAACCTGAATAATCGAAACAAAATAAAATCAGTCTACGCACAGACAAAAACTATGCATCAATCACGCAATGCAGCGGAAAATTTACTCTTCAGGATTTCTACTATGCTTGCCACCGCAGAATCGGCTTCTTCGTCGGTCAGTGTTTTCTCAGTATCTTGTAACAACACACGGAACGCAAGACTTTTTTTGCTGCTGTCCATCCCTTTGCCGCGATATATATCAAACAGTGCAATATCAGATACGATCGCTGATTTTTCCGCGTGCAGTGCAACCAGCAGAGAATGTACACTGACGTCATTATCGACGATAATTGCAATATCGCGCCGCACTGGTGGAAATTTAGAAATTTCTTTTACTACCGGCAGCGCTCTCGGCATTAAACTGTTCAATACTATTTCAAACAGCACGGTATTTCTCTGCAATCCATATTTCCTCTGCCAACGCGGATGCAACTCGCCCAGCCATCCAATCGGTTTATCTTCAATAACTATTTGCGCCGACTTTCCCGGATGCAGTGCCGGATGAGAAAATTTTCTGAAATGAACAGCTTTGCCTATACACAAAGCTTCCACATCAGCTTTGACATCATAAAAATCAACATTTCTCACCGGCACACCCCATTGTTCCGGTACAACATCGCCATAGCTCAGTCCTGCAAGCTTTTCTATTTGCTTGCAATCGCTCTCATCGTCTCTTATAAAGCAGCAACCCATTTCAAACAGACGCACCCTGGTTTGCTTACGGTTCAAATTAAATTGTAAATTAGCAATCAAACCGCCGATCAAGGTACTACGCATAATGTCCATCTGACTTGCGATCGGATTCTGTAACGCAATGGGGCGGTTGTTATTGACCAAATCAAGTTCCCAGCCGGAATCGACAAAAGCGTAGTTGATCACTTCCTGATAATCGCGCGCGATTAAGGATCGCTTAACATCCATCGTGGTATATCTCAATTCCGGTGCCGGTAGCATCACCATCCCGTCATCCGGGTAATGCGCTGGAATCTGGTCGTAACCATGAATTCGCGCCAACTCCTCGATAAAATCCTCTTCAATTGCCAGATCAAAACGGTAACTGGGTGGTGTAACAGTGAAAACATTCACGCTTAGTGAAAACTCAAACTGCAAGCGCTTAAAGTAATCACCGATTTGCTGCTTGCTGATATCAATCCCTAATACCCGTTTTATCCGCTCTCCACGCACAGTGACAGTCTGCCGCCACGGCAGTTCATGCTTGATCTCTGTCACTGGTCCTGCCTTACCGCCACAAATCGTTTGTATTAGATAAGTAGCACGTTCCAAGGCGTCTCTCGTGGCGGCAAAATCCACTCCACGTTCAAACCGGTAGGCCGAATCCGAGCTGAATCCCAGTTGAAACGATTTACCGCTGATCTCATCCGGACTGAAAAACGCACTTTCCAAAAATATATCCGTCGCACCCTGGGTTACTCCACTATCCAATCCTCCCATAATGCCGGCCAGAGCAAGCGGTTTTTGTTCGTCGGCGATTAACAACATTGCGGGATCGAGGTTAATTTGATTGCCATTAAGCAATTGCATTTGCTCACCCTGACCAGCATACCGGACTTGGATAGTGCCATTGATTTTGGCTAGATTAAACGCATGCATCGGCTGCCCGGTTTCCAACAGCACATAGTTGGTAATATCAACGACCGGATTAATCGAACGCAATCCGCTGCGTTCCAGCCGTTGTGTTAGCCATAAGGGTACCGGCACATCGAGATTGACATCGCGCATAATCCGGCCGCAGTACAGCGGGCATGCTTCAGGCGCCGTTACCTGTACAGTAAGTGCATCGCCAATCTCTGCAGAAACAAATTTTTTCTCCAGCAAAACCAGTCCGGCAGATGTGATGGCCGAAACTTCACGAGCGACACCCAGCACACCGAGACAATCCGCTCTATTGGGTGTCAATTTTAAGGTAAAAACATGATCGTCTAGCCCGAAATAAATGCGAAAATCCACACCTACCGGCGCATCCGCAGGAAGCAATAGCAAGCCGTCAGCCGCATCACTGATGCCCAATTCCTTACTCGAACACAACATCCCGGAGGAATCCATCCCACGCAGCTTAGTTTTTTTGATGGCAAAACCCGGCAAAGTTGCGCCAATCATTGCGCATGGAACCTTCGCACCCGCACTAACGTTTGGGGCACCGCAAACAATCTGTAAAGTCTCTACACCGGTATTAACGCTACAAACCTTCAATCGATCCGCTTCCGGATGTTTCTCAACTGCCAGCACCTCGGCCACAACGACTTTATCAAACACCGCAGCCACCGGTTCTATGCTTTCTACTTCAATGCCTGCCATGGTCAATGCATGTGCAAGTTCATCGCTGGAGAGTGAAGGATTAACAAAACTACGTAGCCAGTTTTCTGAAAATTTCATGAGATTCTGTTACGAACGGCAGTAAATAAATGGATTTAATTCAATTGAATTGTTTGAGAAAGCGTAAATCGTTCTCAAAAAACAGCCGCAGATCATTCACGCCGTATCTGAGCATTGTTAACCGCTCGACGCCCATGCCGAAAGCAAAGCCGATATAGCGTTCGCTATCAATCGCGACGTGCTTCAACACATTAGGATGCACCATGCCACACCCGAGCACTTCCAGCCACCCCGTGTGACTACAGACCCGGCATCCTTTTCCATTGCACATGACGCAACCGATATCCATTTCCGCGGAAGGTTCGGTAAACGGAAAAAAGGACGGGCGGAACCGTACCGGCAAATCATCCCGTTCAAAAAATTGCGCCATGAAATTTGCCAACACACCTTTCAGTGCGGAAAAACTGGCATTCTCATCAATCCATAATCCTTCCACTTGATGAAACATGGGGGTGTGCGTTACATCCGAATCACAGCGGTAAACACGCCCGGGAGCGATTACTTTTACCGGCGGTTTATTGTTTTGCATATAGTGAATTTGTACCGGCGAAGTATGCGTGCGCAGCAAGTTGCCATTATCGACATAAAACGTGTCGTGCATTGCCCGCGCAGGATGATTCTCCGGAATATTCAGTGCAGTAAAATTATAAAAGTCGGTTTCTATTTCTGGACCTGCAACTACATCAAATCCGATCGAATGAAACAATGCTTCAATTCTTTGCAATGTCAGCGTCACGGGATGTAAACCGCCAACACTAGAGCCTCTACCTGGCAAGGTAATATCCAACGCCTCTTCGGTTAATTTCGCTGCCAGCTCTTTTTCTTGAATGGCATTGCGCCTTGATTTAAGCGCCGCTTCCAACCGGTTCTTGGCTTCATTGATCTGGCTGCCCATCGCAGGACGCTCTTCGGCAGGCAACTTACCCAGCCCCTTGAGCAACTCAGTCAGCACGCCGCTTTTGCCTAGATAGCGCGCTTTGATATTCTCCAACTCAACTGGACCCTCAATGTTATCCATCAAGGTAATGGCTTCAGTGATAATTTCTTCCAGGTTTTTCATGTCAATAAAAGCATCATGATTTAATTAGCAGCACAACTTCTTATCATTTTGTTCACAACAAAAAGGGAGGCTCAGGTTTTACCCGACCTCCCAATATCGATTTACTTACATCTAATTAGGTTGCCAGACTCGCTTTAGCTTGTGCCGCAATTTTTTCAAAAGCGCTTTTATCGAATACAGCCAAATCAGCCAGAACTTTTCTATCGACTGCAATGCTCGCTTTCTTCAGACCATTCATAAACACACTGTACGACAGACCATACTCACGAGCAGCCGCATTGATACGTGCTATCCATAAAGCACGAAATTGTCTTTTACGCTGCCGGCGATCCCGGTATGCGTACTGACCGGCTTTCATAACCGCTTGTTTGGCTATCCGATATACATTCTTACGACGTCCGCGATAGCCTTTGGCTAAATCCAATATTTTCTTGTGCCGCGCATGAGCGGTGACACCACGTTTTACTCTTGGCATGCTTGTCTCCCTTTATGCGTATGGCATCATAGCGCGAATTGAAGCTGCATTGGTGGCATGTACAGCAGCAATGCCTCGCAATTGGCGCTTATTTTTTGTTGTTTTTTTAGTCAAAATGTGACGTTTAAAAGCTTGAGAGCGTTTAACACTCCCACTCGCTCTAAACTTGAAGCGCTTTGCCGCTCCACTTTTTGTTTTCATCTTGGGCATACATACTCCTCTTTAACATGAAACCAGGTGTTTTCATAATTGAAAAACTTTCCCAACCCGGTGATCACTTATTATTTAACTCACTTTCTCTACGAAACTGCTGATGAACCTTCCACAGATACTTTGGATTTATCGGTTTTGACATCTTTTCTTTTAGGAGACAACACCATCACCATTTGCCGCCCTTCCATTTTAGGAAATTGTTCCACCATTGCAAAAGCTTCCAGATCACCTTTTATTCGTTCCAGCAGTCGCATGCCGAATTCCTGGTGTGCCATCTCACGTCCGCGGAATCGCAATGTTACTTTTACCTTATCCCCCTCATTCAAGAAATTAATCAAACTTTTCAGTTTGATATTGTAGTCCCCTTCATCCGTATTCGGTCTGAATTTAATTTCTTTAATTTGAACTTGTTTCTGCTTTAATTTCGCATCATGCTTCTTTTTACTTTCCTGATAGCGAAACTTACCATAATCCATCAAGCGGCATACCGGCGGTTGCGCTGTCGGCGCGATCTCAACCAGATCGACTCCAGCTTCTTCTGCTAGCGAATTTGCTTCAGCAAGTGAAACAACACCAACTTGCTCTCCATTCACACCAATCAAGCGTACTTCCGCTACATCAATCTCTTGATTGATGCGTACTGATTTTTCCTGAGCTATGGTAAATTCTCCAAGAATTGTTTATAAATTTATATCTTCGCATAAAGATTTTCATTCAGGTGCGCCAGCAACACTTCCACAGTCATTTGACCCAGATTATCACCCGCACGATTGCGCACGGCTACAGTATTTGTACGCACCTCTTCATCCCCAACAATAATTTGATAAGGAAGCTTCCGTAAGCTATGCTCGCGGATTTTATAGGTTATCTTCTCATTTCTCAAGTCTAAGGTAACTCTAATACCATGCTGTTTCAATTGTTCCGTAACTTGCTGCGCATAATCGGTTTGTGCACGGGAAATATTAAGTACGACAACTTGCTCAGGTGATAACCACAACGGTAATGCTCCCGCATAATTTTCCAATAATATACCAATGAATCTTTCCATAGAACCGAGAATTGCTCTATGTAGCATCACCGGTATTTTCCGTGAATTATCTTCTGCTACATACTCCGCACCCAAGCGATCCGGCATAGAAAAATCCAATTGCAAAGTCCCGCATTGCCAGACTCGTCCAATACAATCCTTCAATGAAAATTCAATTTTAGGACCGTAAAAAGCACCCTCGCCCGGTTGCAATTCCCATTCCAGCTTAGCTTCGTTCAATGCTGCTTTAAGTGCGCCTTCCGACTTATCCCATTGCGCCTCTGATCCCACCCGTTTTTGCGGCCGGGTTGACAACTTAACCATCAACTCTTTGAAACCAAAATCGGCGTAAACCACTTTCAACAAATCAATAAATCTTACTACTTCATTTTGTATCTGATCTTCAGTACAAAAGATATGTGCATCGTCTTGCGTAAACGAGCGCACCCGCATGATACCGTGCAGCGCGCCGGATGCTTCATTACGATGGCAAGAACCGAACTCGGCTAAACGTATTGGAAGCTCCCGGTAACTCCTCAAGCCTTGATTAAATATTTGAACATGGCCAGGGCAATTCATCGGTTTGATAGCAAAATCGCGCTCATCTGCATTCGTGGTAAACATATTTTCACGAAAGTTTTCCCAATGCCCCGAACGTATCCATAAATCCTTATCCAAGATTTGCGGCGTGCGAATTTCCAAATAGCCGTTCTGACTCAGTATATTTCTCATATACTGCTCAATCTGCTGCCACAACAACCATCCCTTCGGATGCCAGAATACCATGCCTGGAGCTTCATCTTGTGTGTGAAATAGGTCAAGCTGTTTGCCAATTTTACGATGATCTCTTCTTTCTGCTTCTTCCAGGCGATGCAAATAATCCTTCAGGTCATCCTTATTGGTCCAGGCCGTACCGTAAATACGCTGCAACATCTCATTATCGGAATCGCCACGCCAATACGCTCCAGCAACTTTCATCAGTTTGAAAGCTTTTATTTTGGAAGTAGCAGGAACATGCGGTCCCCGGCACAAATCGGTAAAATTACCTTGCGAATAAAGCGACAAATCTTCATTACCTGGTATGGATTCAATGATCTGAGCTTTATAATATTCACCCTGCTCTTTAAAAAAATTGATTGCATCCGTACGTTCCAAGATTTTTCGCTCTATCTTTAAATCACGCTTGCTGATTTCTAGCATGCGTTTTTCTATTGCTTGCAAATCTTCCGGTGTAAATGCCCGCTTATAAGAAAAATCGTAATAAAATCCATCGGCAATCACCGGTCCGATAGTAACCTGCGCATCAGGAAACAATTCTTTCACTGCATGAGCAAGCAAATGCGCGCATGAGTGCCGGATAATTTCCAATCCCTCAGCATCTTTCTCTGTAATAATGGCAAGATCGCTATCACTACCGATCAAACTAGACACATCGACCAGCTTTCCATCCATTTTCCCGGCAATTGCCGCGCGGGCCAGACCTGGCCCAATAGATGAAGCCACGTCCAATACAGTTACAGGATGATCAAAAATGCGCTCAGACCCATCGGGCAAACGGACAACAGTCACAGTAATCCCTTCCAGCTTTTCAGATAGTTTATTGAATCAATTTAGTTCTTAGTGTTGCGAATTTAATCGTAGAAAAATTTTTAAATAGACAGTTATTTAATAAGTGATGTTTTATACCAGTTATTCATTTTTTGCAAACCATTAAGAATCTTTGGTGAGAAACCGATGGCTACTGCATCGACTAGGCAATACCACGCAGCCACACCACTTGGCGGGTTTCCTTGTGTCCAGTTGAAAACCGGTTCTATGGATGCCCACTTCCAAGTGCCTGCTGCAGTACCTATTATCTCCAACCAAGTGCAAATAAAAAAGGCCCCCAAGTAAACCATCGGCGATCGTCCCTTGAATAAGCAAATCACAAAAATGCAAAACAGAAACGCACCTACTTGGTCACCCTGCTTAGGTATTCCACTGATCCCCCACAGCGACCATAAACCACCTGTAATAATCACAAAAACCGCTAACTTTCTGGCATTCATCAAAAAGAACCTCGAGCGTGACAATGCAACCGCTGTCAAATAAACCATGCCATGTCCCGGTGGTACATAATGCGGCACATTTCCGAAACGATAGGTGTAGCCTTCCATATAAATCGATGCAAAATGTTCTCCTGCTGTCGCAAATGCTACCGCAACAACCACCTGCATCCTAACTTCCTTATTCTCACCAACCAGTAAAGCAAACAAAAAAATCCATGCGATTACGCCTAACACATTTTGCATTTCCCGTTCGGCACTGCCATCGACAACCAAACTAACCGCAACACAAAAAAAAGTAAAAACTGCAATAAAATAATCTCTAGTTCTATGCGGATAATCCGCACTCAGTTTTGGAAAATGGTCCAACATATTTTAAAAACCTGACTGGAATAAAAAGCCCGCCATAGGCGGGCTCACATAAAACTTTCAAAAACTTTAAGGCATTTGCTCTTATTTTTACCT
This sequence comes from Pseudomonadota bacterium, assembly GCA_018241205.1. Lineage (GTDB taxonomy): Bacteria > Pseudomonadota > Gammaproteobacteria > Burkholderiales > Nitrosomonadaceae > Nitrosomonas. The sequence goes on along the minus strand of JAFEEI010000015.1, from coordinate 77 downwards.
GCATGTAATCTGCAAATGCCTCAATATATTTTACTTCAATGAAGAGTGAAGTAATTACTCTTCATCATCCTCATCTT
>JAFEEI010000159.1 GCA_018241205.1 Pseudomonadota bacterium | reverse complement strand
GCTCAACTACATCCCAATCCGCTCTTTCCCCAACAGTGGCAACATAATAGCCATCTGTCCAAAACTCACCATCTCGTTTCAAATCCGGCTTCTTCTTAAATAATTCCCGCGCTGTTATACTTTTGAATACCCTAACAATCTGACCCGCTGCAATTTTAGGATGGACTATACAAAGTATATGTACGTGATCTTTGTCGCAACCTATCTGCTCAAACTCAAAGCATAATAATTCTTACAGCCACTTCGTCTAGCAGACCACGCCTATATTTCACAGGAAATACTATGTGATAATGTATCCCCCATGCACAGTGGCTCGCTTTCTCTACAACATCTCGCATCCCAACTCTAAAACCTAGTTAGATCCCCGTGGTAAGACCACGGGGAATCACAAGTTAATTGTTACTTATCACAGAGTGCGAGCCCTTAATAGATTGCGCCTTAACAAAATATTGCAATCCTCCATCAATACTCAGAATAAGCACCAATGCACTTGTAAACAGAACCATACCAGCAAAGCCATGAAGAAATCCTTGCCCAGCTGCATCCCCATAGTGATAAGTGATTAATGTAAGTACGATAACGCGAATTACATTAGCAGTAAAAGAAATCGGTATAATTAAAACAGCTAATGTTATGTTGCGTAATGCTGAAGTATGATGAATGAGGTTTAAATAAAACAACCCAAGCGCCTCCAATGTCAACAATGTTTGAAGACCAGCACAAGCATCTGCAACAAGAAGTTGATATTGACCAATTTGCAAAATAACACCATTTCGTGCAATTGGGTAATTTGCCCAAAATAAGATATGCTCCGCCACAAATGAAACAGCCATCTTCATGGGCATAGTAAGTAAGCTAACCACTTGCCCTGGTAATGGAATCATGAATAACAAAAAGAATAGTGGAAACCACATAATTTTCAAAGCAATGTAGCCTCGCTTGATGAGAATAACAGCTGTTAGTATCCATATGAAAGAACCTATCTCAAACAATAATATCTGTTGTGAACGTCCAATAATATATAAAACCAGAGCTACAAAAAGAACTATCCATCCCAAACTTGAGGTCGATTTTCCCTTACTCTTATCTATCATCTCCACCCACTTGCGATAAATAAGCCAGAGAGAAAGTAACAAAATGATCGGTCCATGTGCCTGATCTTCTTTAGACCATACTCCATAAGCAAGATCATAGAAAGTGGGCACATATAAAATCAATAATCCCAGAAAAACTGGCCCCCACTCAGAAATAGTCGACTTTAGACTATAAAATTGATAATCGCGTACGGACATAATCTATTTTTTCAGAAATCAATCAACACAGAACCTACCACTTCGGTACCACTATATTTAAGTTGCTCATTGATAGCATTGATATCGCTTAAGCGAGTATTATTTTTATGAGCAACCACCAGTGCGCCATCTGTACGAGCAGCAACTGCGAGCGCATCGGAACCACTTGAAAAAGCCAAAGTATCATAAAGAATCACATCAAACTGATTAGCAAGTTGACCGTTCAGCTCGTCAAATACGTTACGATTAAGAAGCTCCAAAGGATTCGGTGGAAGTGTCCCTGCCGGCAATACGGAAAGATCTATAAATGAATCTATCTTTGCAATTACTTCAGAAATACTTACACGACCAGCCAGCACATCAGATAGGCCCTGTCTATTTCTTAAATTAAAAATTTCATGTTGCTGCGGGTAGCGTAAGTTTGCATCAATTAATAATGTACGCTCACCAAGCTGTGAAAATACTACAGCGAGATTTGCTGCAAAAAGACTTGCACCATCACCCAGGCTGTAACCAACTATTGCAAGCGCTTTATGACCGGAAGTAAACCAACGAAGCATCAACTGACTTCGTACTGCACGAAAAACTTCCACCTGCGCACCAAAAGGTTGATAAGCAACAACTAGTTCCGGCGAATGATTACCCTGACCAGGTAACAAATAGGGGTAATCAAATTGTTGCGCAAGAACTAACTGTATATCAGCTTCAGTAATCAAACCTAATTTAAGCGCTGCATCACCAAAGCGTAAACCACTCTCTCTCTGCAAGCGTAGCACACGTTCTGCTTCAATCGGTGTAATTTTCCCCATATCCAGTAGAATATGGCCAATGCTAAACTTACGAATCTGCGATGCTTTGGCATCGAGAGAGCCGGAGCCACTAAGCTTTTTAGTTCCTGAGGAATTCACTATACTCATAATCTTCTTCCTATTCTGAGCTTAGATAGATTTATCACATCAAACGCGGCCAACCAAAAGAAAAATGTTTTTGTTTTGATATCTCTTTTTTTATAATACCAAGAACAGGTACTTGAAGCACGTCTACTAAATCCTCTGGTGAGCGCACACGCCGATCAACCATTTCTGCAATTAAACCAGCTCCGAGTCCCAAAAGTGTCCCCAATATTACCGACAAAATCATGTTCAATAATAGTTTTGGACTATGCGGCTTCTCAGGAATACGCGCTGGATCAAGTATAGAAACACTTGATAAATTAGCTTGCCCTTCAAGAGTCGTTTGATTTAATCGTTGCATCGCACTATTATATGCATGCTGAGCTCCTTCGACTTCCTTAAAAAGAAGTTGCAACTCGTTTCTTGCGTGATTAAGAGACAGCACTTTCGTTTTTTGTTCTTCGAGTGCTGTACGTATTTCTGCTTCTTGACTAATAGCGGTATGCACGGTGCTTTTTATATATTTGTTAAGTTCTGCTCGTAATTTTTCTACCTCTGCTTTTGCGCCTGCGTAGCTAGGGTGGTTAGGTCCTAACTTCTGAGAAACCTCTGAGAATTTTGATTCAGCTTGTGCCACACTTAACTTGAGACTACTAATCATAGAATTTCTCACAATGCTGCTGGTTTCGCCACTTCTGTGATTAACACTCCGCTCTAAATCTGCTCCCATCAACTCCGCTTGAGCGACTATTAATTGACTGGAAAGATCGTTTAATCGTTTTGTCTCTATATCCAGGCGAGTATCTGCATCGATAATTCCAACTTCATGTTGGTAATCTGTAAGTTTTTTTTGCGCTGTTTCCAACCTTTCACGCAATACATTAAGCTGATCGGTAAAATAGGAGGCAGCCTTTTGTGAAGGCTCAACGGTAAGGCGAATACTTATTTCCTGATATGCGTTTGCGAATGTATTTGCAATGATCGTAGCAAACATAGGATCCACCCCCTTATAGCTAATACCAATCACACTGCTATCACGGGAAGTTTCAATATCTAGATTTCTAAGAAGAAAAGCTGCCAGCCACTCTCGCAACGGTAAGTTACTATTACTTACTTCATGCTGCTCTTTTACCACTTCGTTATGATCAAGCTTAAGTTGATCAATCACCATTAATGCAGTTCTAGTACTCTTAATTACATCCAATTGAGTTGCCATAAAGCTCGGATTTAGTTGCGCAGGTAGAATCGCACCTGTCACAGGATCAGCTCCTTTATAGGTCAGAACAAGCGTAGCAGTCGACATATAGCTCTTTGGCAAAAGAAGGCTCACTATCAAAGTCGTTAATATTGTAACAATTAATGTAAATAAGATAAGTTTCCGACGAGCTAATATAATTAAAAAGAAACGAGAAAAATCCATATATTTAGAATTCCTGTACAACCCTGATTAACCAAAATACCAACCGCATAAAATTGAAAAGAGAATTTTAAAATCAGAAGAGACTCTCTTTAATATAAATAACATCATCCGGTTGAATCAAATCGCCAGATTTCGCACTAATTTCTTTTAAATTACCATCAATATCTCGACGCTGAATCCTTAAACCACGCTCAGTTCCCCGTAGAGTCAATCCACCACCCAATGACAATGCTTGCATAACTGTCATGTTTCGCTCTAATCTATAAGCTCCAGCGCGCTGAACTTCGCCATATATATAAAATCGATGGGCACGCTCAACATAAATTAGATCGTCACTTCGCACATCCACATCTCGTGATAAATCACCCACGCGAACCATTTCAAGCACATCAATCACTTCTTTAACAAACTTTTTACCATCATAGCGAATCAAGGTAATAAGTTCTCCACCCTCAGGAATTATCCCTCCGGCCATAGCGAGAATCTCGGTCAAACTACGCTTACCTTCGATTGGATAACGTCCTTGATTACGGACATTACCGAGTACAGATACCATTTGGCTCTGTAATGAAGCAGCAACAACTATCACTTGCGGTTTACGTAGAATATCTCGCGATTCCAAGAGATTTGCTATCTTTTTTTCAGCTTCTGACGGTGTTAATCCATCAACTAATACCTCTCCCACCAGTGGAAATGTAATTTTCCCTGTTTCACTTACTTTAGCTTCAGTAGTCATATCAGGATGACCATAGACAAAAATTCTTAAGGCATCACCTGGTCCCAGGGCGCTTTCGCCAGCAACTGCGTTTTCAATACAAGCTACCGACAGAACCATAATGATTATTGCCAGAACCTGCATTTTCTTCATAACATTTATCATCTGCCTATAATCCTTAATTCTGTACTCAAAAAAATTTCAAAGTCCGCTGTTAGGGAATAACTCCTACGAACTCACTTTAAACCCATAATGCCGCGTTCGATAGCACCCTCAGAAGCTGGCTCAGTTAGATTTGAGTTATTTGTTACACCAGGAGATGACATTGGTGTAACCTGCGGAATAGCCGATTTCTCTACATTACCCGACACCGGCGCTGCGGCATTAAAATACTCAATTCTCGCAGCTGCACGTAAACGTGCAACTTCTGCATCGGTTGCTTCTTTGTATTTTTGGTTAAGCAAAAATCGCTCAATTTGAGGCGTTGCCATTGCCAAGGTTACTGGGCTATCCTTAATCGCACTAACTGAAATCAGTAAACTATTCTCTTGTTCATTGACGATGAAAATAGTATCTTTGCTTTTTTCTTGCAACATCTTTGCCATCTGAGGTGGCAAATCTGTTGAGCTACGCGACGCAAGGCTTCTAAAATATTGAATTTTATTTTTATCAAGCCAAGCAACAACTTGATCTAAAGACTTAGCCGCATCAATAGTTTTCTTTAACTCATCACTAAGATCTTTGGTTGTTAAGCGAACTGTTATCAAATCAAATTGCTTACGCTGCGAAAAAAACTCAGGATGGCTTTGAAAGTATTCACTAATTTCCGTCTGAGTAGGTTTAGCAACCTTACTTACAATGCCTTGTATATAAGTCTGCGCAATTACTTGCGCATTAGCTCTGTCACGTGCTTGCATTACATCTGGAGAACGGTCTAGCTTATTACGTATCGCTTCATCGATTATTAATTGACGGATAATTAACGACTCTAACAACTGCTTACTTGCTGCCTCGTATTGATCAGGGCGAACATTGGCACGCTTTATCTCTTCATTTAACTGAAGTGTAGTAACTTCTTTACCGTTGACACTAACTAATGCCTGCCCCGGCTTCTTTTCTTTTGGCTCATTGCTGTCACAAGCAACTAAAACTAAAGTCGAAACAATTGCCAATCCTATTAATGCCGCCCGCGTTTTTGCCAACACCATACTATTTCCTTTTATGATTACAAAATAATGAAGAAATTTAGAATCAATTCAATACATATTCTCACATCGAACGCTTTACAATCAATGAGTATATTATCTTTCTAATTGGATACGACAATTAAGCTTCAAACTTTAATACTTAAAATACTCCCATACAAGATAGATTAATACACATTAATAATCAATAATATAAAAAGGCTCTAGATTAGCAGAGATTAATCTGATGAGCTGCCATAATTCCTTTGCAAGTTCATCAGGTTGTTTTTTCCAGTGCCATTTAGATTCTTTTAAATGCAGTTCAAAATTGACTGATACGCCGTTAAACTTTGCCAGTCGTCGCTTGGTAAAGCTCCGGAACGATTCGATACCATTAATATGGCAGTGCCCATCCCGAGCAAATTCATTATCACCATGAGATACACGAAAATGCTTGGAACATCCTACATCTACCGAACCATAATATCCACGCAAGCCATCACTATGAATAACACTTTCTATTGATACTTTGCCTAATATCGCTGCTTGTAGAGTCAATCGCTTACAGTCCGGTACTATTTCCGTGTATACCCTGCCATCTCGCTCAAAAACACTAAATACAGGCTGTTTTAATGTGCCATGGCCTCGCTTGAGTTTGCCGTTTGAGGTGGGCGGAAAGCTTCAGCCTTTTGACCATAATCCGAGTATGTAAAACAAGATGATCTCACTTAATTGGACAATTTTTCTCCATATTTAAGTGAATTAAGTGAAAATTTTGTGTTAATGCCTATGCTATTTTTTCATTGCAGGAAGGTTTTGAAATAGGATTCATCTGGCATTTTATCGTTGAGCGCTATGTAAGGTCTATTTTGGTTGCATAACATGAATCCCCCCCAGATAGAGCGCGCCTTCTAAAAAATCATTTCCAGTGTAAGTGTCCAACCTTGACATGGAGTATCTTAATATTAGGCATGGCCACCTTTATCCTTGAATTACTCCCAAATACATTAATTGCAGATCCCTGAAACTGCTGCATCCATTCTGAAATCTAATTTGAATACACATCAAATTGTTCAGTTAAATCAACCAATGTCTTGTCACCCCTGGTAGCAGCTATTGCCACCTTGCTTTGAATTCCTCTGCGTGATTCTTTCTCATGCTCCCGCTACTTTTTGCCGCGAACTTCACGGATCTAGATTAACACTCACCCAGCTGTTCGAATTTGTGAGATCACTTCTAAATGATCATGATGTAAAATAGCAATTGAATTAAATATACGGCATTTTCCCTTTGTAATTTTAGCATGTTACATAATGAATGGGAAATAACTCGACACCCGTTTGCACTAGACTATGAAATTGTTGGCGCAGCTTCAGTCAAAGAAAAAATGCACATAATCTTCAGTTAGGACAGTAAGTTGATCCTGTGGTTTGCACTCCGGATATTCCATGAATTGTTATATATCGTATGTCCTTATTAATCAGTAAATATAACTCTCCGCATCAGTATACCCTCGATCTCTAGCATGTGAAAAGCTTTCATTTCAGACGAAGTATGAGTACGGCCAGAGACACATCTGCCAGGATGCCAAGGCGTTTTGGGAGAATTGGCGGCCAGAAATAACCGCCAATTCATCAATACTGTATCCTGTATTATGCGTACGGGTGCATCATGGCGCGATTTACCGCCGGATTATGGCGATTGAGAGTAATACGCACAGCCATTTTATCCGCTGATGCGACAAAGGCATCTGGGAAAAATTACTGGGAGTGCTGATTGACGA
>JAFEEI010000158.1:509-8756 GCA_018241205.1 Pseudomonadota bacterium | reverse complement strand
GCAAAGTTATTAAAGCCATACATGCTAATATCTCCGGTAGTTTCAAAAGGGTCGCCTATTAAGTGGCCAAATGCAATGCTTACCATAAAAAATGCTAATCCAATAGCAATCCATTTTGTTTTCAGCCCAATGGTCAGCATCGCACCGCCTATGCATAATATCCAGGGGTTTACAAGCCCCATAAACCACAATAAAAATGTTGGGATAAAAGTTGTTTCATAATATTTTACATAAACATTTTCAGCAAAGTTTATAAAGCCTGTTTTACTTGTTAATATTGAAAGCCCTTGCGAAAAAAATATCATACCCACAAAAACCCGTGCAACCACAAGCACAATTCGGTTCTTGGTTTCTTTAGTTATGTCATTTTCATTTTGCTTTAGAAACCGGTCAACTGAAAAATCGGTTTTTGCAGATAACGTATATAAAAGAATGATGCAAAAGCCAACAAATGGTACAGAGTGGTGAAATGAGTTATAGAAAGGCCCACTAAATGGGCTGTTTGCAGGTTGGGCAAACAATAAAGCAATGTGATTGGTTAATAATAATGCTATTGAAGCAATGGTCGCCCAAACAGTTCTGTATCCAACCAATAAAAATATGGAGGAGATTAAAAGCCCAACAGCAATAACGCTTCCTAAAACGGGGTAAGCTGTTATCCACGACGTGATTTTTGCAGGGTTTTCTACATAAAACTTCCACAGTTTCAAGTGGGCAACGGGAGCAAACAAAAAATTAAGGCCCAATACAAATCTTAAAGTAAAACTAATAATGCTTCTGTTCATCTTTAATAATTTTTATAGCGGTAATTATGGCTGGAGGTTGTTGTTTTATATTTCTTTTACTTCAATTACCCCTTGCTCGCTCAAGGGTTGGCTAACGATAAAATGCGTGTATACTCTACCGCTCTCCAAGGTGTTAAGCGAAGCGTTACTTTGGAGGCTTGATAATAGCCGGTCTCTCACTGGAACTTGCAGGCGCAGGCCTCCGTCGTCCGTAGCGTTAGCAAGATGTTTTATAATAGCCGGTCTCTCACTGGCGCGTGCCGCCGCAGTCCAAAAAAACGTTATGCTATCTTCATCGCAACCACCATACTTATTGCGTGTTTACACAATAACAGGCATATCCGTACGAAAACTAAACCCATTGCTAATATATTGAAAAAGAGCTATATTGTAAACAAAAGCATGCCCAAACTCATAAGGAACGATTTGGTGAGCCGGGTAAAGTAAGACAGTTCAATAGTTTCAAAAAATAATACGATGGCAGTAGAACAGATGGTAGAAAATGTGAGGTTAAAGGAAGATTTTATCAATTTCATCCAGGAACTATCCAATGATTTTAAAAAGAATATCAACAGTTGGGAAAATCGTAGTGTAGACAGTTATCTTGAAGCCGTAGCGGACTGGGTGGAAGGAATGGACAATTATTATATTAACATGAATAAGCCCGTTCCTCAAAATATTAACTGGAAAGTACTCGCGGATATTTTTATGGCCGCAAAGATGTATGAATGAAAATTCTAAAAAAAACATGCCAATGCTTGCTTAATTCAATCATTTTTATTATATTGTTTGTCAGGCTTATTAATAGAGTTAATAATCTTCTAATGGTTGTACCGCTAAATCACCTGCCAGAAAGCTAAAAGATTAATTATTGACCTCCAAGATACGAATACAGCAATATGTGTATTTAATTAATAGGTAATTTCATCGGTTGATGCGTTTGCGAAAGCTCAATTTAGACTCCTATGAAATAATACTGCTTAATAAATCTTCAAATATTAAAAAAACTTGCTAAATGATAAATAAAGAATTGAACCTATCCAATCTTGCTGACTTTCTCAAAAAAAATCAAATTGAAACATTCGATGAAGAAATTGACAAATTCGGAGGTTTCTTTATAACCGCTGCAAGAATTGCAGCCGTGATTATTGCTCCTGATCCTATTTCCAAAATAGGTGCATTTTGCGCGGGTGTTGATGTGGCTTCTTTGAGAGCATCTAGGTTATTTGCTTGGCTGCCTGACAAATTCAAATATAAAGACCGGGAAAAAACTGCATTGCAAAAATATGAACTTGCCTCCTATGTGAATTTTATTTTACTGCAAATTGCAATAAAGAATGGAGTTAAGGAAATTATTATGCCCTACCTTATAACAGTCTTACAAAAGCTTGAACTTTCTGATGATGACAAAAAGGAACTCGAAAGAAAATCTAGTGAATTTGATAAAGAAAGAGAAACACTGAATATACCAACCAACTGCGCTGTGTCTAAGGAGGATATCTGTAGCCAGGCAAATAAAATAATTGATCCAGTTTTTCTAGTTATAAATCGGTGTATAGAACAGGCAAGTGAAACAACTAAGAGTTTGAAAAAAATCGATACCGAAAAAGTAAAGTTAAACTTTTTTGAATCCGTTACCCTCCAATATCAGGCATTCCTGATTAATTTTTCGGGTGAATTTCCAGAATTCGCTTTGTGGGCAGACATAACACAAAAAGAAAAAATCATCAAAGGTCTAAAAGACTCAACCAAAACTATAATTGCCGCTAACAAAAAGGTGCATGCAAGGTTTATTGAACAAACGGAACAGCTCATCGCTAAAATTGAAGAACTAAAAGACAATACTTTTTTGAAGGAAAGTGGTTTTCCTTCATTTATGCACATATATCAAGAGATGTTCAAAAGTCAAGAAGAACACCTTTCAAAAGTCCTTAAAGGAAGGACAATAGAGAATATTACAGCACACCAAAATCAAATTAGAAGTGAACTAAATAAGCCCCTTTCCGATAACACAGATGTAGATCAAATTATTTATCCTCTGAATAAAGATATTTTTGTTTCGCAGAGTTTTGAGGCCATTGTGTATAGAAAGAAAGAACATCGAAAAGGATTTCTGACTGCAGATTCTTTAGGCGAAAGATCAGAGAAAGGAGAAAATATTGGGAATTACCTTTTGCAAACCCTTGTTGACCCCAATTATGCAACGAAACCCATTATTCTACTTGGCAACCCAGGAGCCGGTAAATCAATGCTAAGCAAAATGTTTTGTGGTCTCCTATGCGAAACAACTGACTTCATTCCTTTTCTTATTAAATTAAGAAGTGTTGCATCAAGCTCAGCAAGCATATCTGAACACATAAATAAGGGGCTACAAAATTCGATTGAGAACACCTCAGATGTAAATTGGCTGGAATGGGCAAAGGAATTTAAGAGCCGAATTCCAGTCATCATTATGGACGGATTTGATGAGTTAATGCAGACTTCAAACAGAGAATTAAATGGTTATGTTGATGCAATTCGCGAGTTTCAAGAAAAAGCTGTCAATAGTGGCGTCTGTGTAAGAATCATCCTAACAAGCAGAGTTACGGTAATGCAAGATGTTTCAATTCCTGAATATACAAAAATTATTAAGCTCGACAGTTTTGACATAAAACGGAGAGATTTGTGGATTCTCAAATGGAATGATGCACAACAGAAGCCCATGTACAAATTTAGAATTCCCGAAAACGAGAAGATAGAATTGCTTGCTAAAGAGCCTTTACTAATGTTCATGCTAGCAGTTTATGATTTTGAAAATGGGGAATTACAGAATATGGCAAATGACAAAAGTTTCAACCAAAGTAAACTTTACGACTCATTGCTTAATAGATTTATTAAAAGACAGCTTGAGAAAAATTCAATATTTAAAGATGCATCCAATTCAAAGAAAGAAAAAGAAGAGGAATTGTTTCGATTGCGTTTGGGAATGATTGCTTTAATGATGTTCATGAATGACACGACTAGCAGGGATACGCAAAAACTAGTTGAAGAAATGAAAGCTTTCGGAATTCTTAATTCGAGTATGCAAACCGAAAATGTTTTAGGTGGATTCTTCTTTATACATGAAAACAAATCAACTACCGAAAGCGACGTTGAAAAATTCAATTATGAATTTCTTCATAAAACATTTGGGGAGTTTTTGACGGCGGATTTTATGCTTAGAATCGCAAAAAAGCAAATTGACAGAATGCGAGCAACTGATTCTGGAATAATTTCTCAAAAGGAAACGTTCAATTTTTGTTTCGGCTATAATTGGCTGCATAAACATAATAATATTCAGAATTTTCTATTTGAACATGCAAAACAAATTATTAAATCAGATTCCGAAGAATCTAAGTTTATTGTCAATTTGATCAAAACAGACCTAAAAGAATTATTTGACAAAGGACACCAGGCTTTTCCGGTTACAACCATCAGATTATTAGAAAACCAAAGTGTTATTGAACATTTAGGTATTTACTCACAAAATTTAGTGTTTTTATGGATTGCACTTGTTAATGAAAAACATCCTGTAAAGTTTGAAATATTTGATCCAAACGAAAGTGTCAGTGAAGTTGTTAATGAACCTAAATATGAGTCGCAAGACCGGGACGAAATAAATAAAAATAAGCTTCTATGGAAACGCTTGTCAAAACTTTGGGCTTTAGTTGAAAATCATAGTGCAACTGCCAAGCTAACAGAATGGGTTTGTGTTGAAGAAAAAGAAGATGTGATAGAGTTGAGTAAAAGAAGATCTGAAGTAATTCACAACTTCTCAGACTCTGCAAGTGTAAGCTGCAATGACTTTGAATTACTCTTATCTTATTTTGATAGCGAATATAAATTTTCAAACGAGAGGGTTTCGCTTCAAATAATTGAAAATATCACCCATAAAAAGCCCGAACTACTATCATTAGCAGTAGATGTTATACTTTACAGGTTTTATGACTTTTATTCTTCAGAGAAAATGAACTTGCTTTTTTGGTTTGTCGAAAAGGAAATTAGCAGAAAGCAACAAGTTTTACTTATTAAGAAAGTTGGGTTATTAAAATGGCAAACTGAGCCAAAAGATATAATTGAACTAATTCAGTTCATTGGTAAAGAGATGGAATCAGTATTCAGAGAAAATATCCAGGCAACAACTGAATATTTTAAGATCGTATTGGATATGATATCCTATTTCCCTCTAGCAGAAATATTGCAACCCAAAATGCTAGAGAACTTGTTTCACAACTTCACTACGGATTTAAGAAGATATGAATTCGAAAACTCAATATGGTTCTTGGAATATATTCGTCTTTTTAATGAGTTGTACAAGCATTATCCATTTAGGAGGAAGGGCAGAGGTGATTGGAGTGAGGAATTTCTATTTGGAATGGCTAAAGAAATGAGCCGTAAGTTAAGACATAAACCTTATTTTGGACTTGAATATTTTAGATTATTTAATGAATTACGCCAGAATTTTCCGATGACGAGAATTCCCCTTGGGATTTATGAGGAAGTAATTCATATAATTTCAAAAGATATTCCCCATTTAGCAAAAACCAATCCACAAATAATATTAGAATATGGGAAACTCCTTAATGATTTTATGGCACATTTTCCTAAAAACGAAGTGGTTTCACTAGATTTTGTTAGTCTATCTATACGGTTTATTATGAAGGAGTGGCAACTTCATTCTAAGGAAAGCCAGCTTAATACCTTTGAATTCTTAAAGATGATCGCTGAATTTGGTAGGCACTTTCCTATAAAGAAATTTGCTCCAATTGGGTTTGTTCAAGAGATGATATTTCAATTGTCAAAGGAGATATCCTACGCTATCCGAGACAATTCTAAATTAGCAAATGAGTATTTACAGGTCGTGAAAAAGCTGAGTAAACATTATTCAGGCAGACTAACAATTAAAGATGAAACCATTGACGAAAATTTCTTTGTAAATTCAAAGGAATTTGAGGGTATAATTAGACAAAATCCTGACTCAACCTTAATTTATTTGGAGTTGTTATTAATTAACCGTGGGGGCACTGGAGGTGAAAGAGATGACCACATGATTGAACGCATAGTTGATTTATACCAAAAAAGGCCTTTTCCAAAAGGTATGATAGCAAAAGCAGCAACTATTCTAATGCAATACAATGCTCCGGTGGGATTAATAGAACGATTATTTTACCACCATCCTAAATTCAAAAGTTTTTTTTCAAACTCGCCTGAATTAGCAAAAGAAATTTTACAAGCAACAGCAGAATTAAACAGCAATGAAAGATTTAATTAAAGTATTGATTGCGCTTTTTTCTATTGGAGTTGCATTTTACATAGGCCAGTACTATGGCAATGAGAAATGTAATGAAGATACTAGTAAGCTCAATAATAAAATATTTGTTCTTGAGGAAAGTAAACAGAAACTCCGGGACAGCATAATAATATTGCTCAAGACACAAGTTGTAGTATCTAAAGACACAACCATTTTAGAAAAAGCCAGGTCAAAAAAGAGGAGTTAATAGGGAAGGCTATCCTAAGAGTTAGCCTAGCGCTCTTAGGATGTTTTATAAAAGGCAGTCTCTGACTGGCACGTGCAGCCGAAGGCCGCTGCCATTTCCTTTTAATTGCATCATAGAGGAATTGAAATTACCTTAAGAACAGTTATTACCAAGAGTGCCTGAAACGCAGCAAATTGCCACGCAGGCGAGCACAATTATTGACAGCGGTTGGACTGCCCTGTACTGATATTGAATGCGAAGCCAAAAACGTACAGCCGAACTCCTGGAGCAAATGTAGCGTAGCACAATGAAGTGCAGTGGCAGTACAAGGGAAGCTGTCCGAACGCAGGCACCAACAGCGAAAAGGGTATGACAAGCTACCAGAGTACCCGGCCAACGGGAAGGGCAGTGCAGTTCTAAGCATTTCTTCAAACCGACATTAGACCAATGCTTTGTACTGCACTGGCCTGGCGAACTCTTTGCCAACGGTGCCGGAGAGAGACCTTATTTCTGTAATATATACTGGACTTTGCTAAAAAATATATTTAATTGATACTATTTAATAGATGCCACTTTATAAATATCACCTTCTTTTGCTACAGTTAAATGAATAATGACTTTTTCATCAATAGGTTTATTTGAAGCACTAAGAGTATGAGCAATATAGTAAATAGTATATGCAAATGGTTGTGATGAGTCTTTTGTAATCGATAGGGTTTTCAAGTGCTCAACATCAGTATAATCATCACCTATTAATGGATCGTGATCTAATCCATATTCTTTTACTTGTTGTATTAACTTCTTTGTACAATATTTTCTTTGAAGTGAATCTAACTTATATTTAAGCAACTGCATATTACAAGTTGACCATGTAGTATTATAAGCAGTGTAAAATTCTCTTAGCATTTCTTTTATTTCTTTGTCTGCTAATTTATTTTGGGACTGAACGCGATTAATACTAATAAGAAAAATAAAAAGTACTGAGAAAAAATAAATTATTAGTCGCATATTTTCTATTATAGGTTTATAAAATATGGTTCAAATATAACAATAATCATTAGCGTTTGTTTATAAGTCGAACATATTCAATTGGTTATGATTTTATTCTTTGAAATATTGTAATTGAGTGTCCTGAAACAGTTGATTTATGGGCATTTTCTCAAAAATAGAGATGCTCAAAATCTGTAATATTTCGTAAAGGGTGTGTTTTAGCATGAATTTCTTCTTTGCTATTGCTACCAATACGTAAACCGCCACTGCCATCCACACTTGTGTTTGCACTGCATTTTCCGATTGGCCCCAAAAGGATTTTATTTTTAGGTGTTGCTTGATCCATTTAAAGAACAATTCTATTTTCTACCGGTGTTTATAAAGCTGTGCAATGTGCCAGGCTTCATGGAGCCTCTGCTATCCTAAGCGTTAGCCCTGCGCTCTTAGGATGTTTAATAGTAGCCAGTCCTTTACTGGCACGTGCCGCCGCAGGCCCCCGGCGTAATAACAGTGGCCATAGCGTTGAGTGAGAATTAATTAAGCGCTGTTTCCATACAGGTTATACATTTTAAAGTAGAAAAATATAAGATATAATTTTTCTACCATATAAACGAATGAATACCTTTTTTTTAAAGGGCTTGTTGCATAACACAATAACCAGGCCGCAGCCACGGGCAATGGTAATACTTACATAAAGCGCGGGGCATTATTTAGCATAGCCACATTATACAACAAGCCAGTTTAGGCAAACCCAAAAGGTGGCCCATTTTACGGTAAAGTTTATGCTGAGGCAATAGTTTTACAGGTGGTGGTGCAGGCTGTGCAGTTAAGTATTGGGGCGTTTATGGCATAGGGGCGGGTTTAAAACAGGCGCTATTTTGCAGTGTGGGTTGGCAGTATTTGGCAGTATTTTGGGGCGGGTTGGGATACCCCTAAAAGCAAAAACCGCCCGGCTAACACAAGTTAGTGGGCGGTTT
>JAFEEI010000158.1:0-411 GCA_018241205.1 Pseudomonadota bacterium | reverse complement strand
CCTTTCACCTTCTGCCTTATACCTTAATAATGTACATATTGGGATCAGCGTTTTATAGTTGCATAAAAAAAAATTAAAGCTTACGGGTAATTAGTACTGCTCGGCTTTGATGTTACCATCTTTACACCTGCAGCCTATCAACGTCATAGTCTCTGACAACCCTTAAAAGTAAACTCATCTTGAGGAAGGTTTCACGCTTAGATGCTTTCAGCGTTTATCCTGGCTGTACATAGCTACTCAGCATTGCACCTGGCGGCACAACTGATACACCAGCGGTACATACGACCCGGTCCTCTCGTACTAAGGTCATGTCCTCTCAATTTACTTGCGTTCTCCTCGGATAGGTACCGAACTGTCTTGCGACGTTCTGAACCCAGGTCACGTGCCACTTTAATCGGCGAACGGCCGAGG
>JAFEEI010000157.1 GCA_018241205.1 Pseudomonadota bacterium | reverse complement strand
AAAACATTGTAAGGAAACGCTGATTAATTGACTATACGAGCGAATCACTTCGTTGCGCGGCACTCACTCCCTCGTCTATCTTGTTGATATGTCTCGGTTGCTGTGTGCCGTGCGCCTCGTGCTTCATCTCGTTCGCCGAATTAATCAGCGTTTCCCTAATTATCATCGCATCGTTAAATTCCTGTCCCGCCGACAGTCAATCCATCAATACGCAATGTCGGTTGCCCGACACCCACCGGTACACTTTGACCCTCCTTACCGCATGTCCCGACCCCCGGATCCAGCAACATATCGTTACCGATCATGGAAACCCGGGTCAACACATCAGGCCCGTTACCGATCAAGGTTGCCCCTTTAACCGGATAGGTTATTTTACCATCTTCAATCATGTAAGCTTCAGCAGCGGAAAAAACAAATTTGCCGCTGGTAATGTCGACCTGGCCGCCGCCAAAATTTGCTGCATACAAACCATGCTTCACGGACGCGATGATTTCTTCCGGATCTTTATCGCCGTTCAGCATGTACGTGTTGGTCATGCGCGGCATCGGAATATGCGCGAACGATTCACGCCGCCCATTGCCGGTAACCGGCAAATCCATCAGCCGGGCATTTAGACTATCCTGCAAATAGCCCCGCAGTATGCCATCTTCTATCAACACCGTACATTGCGTCGGATTACCTTCGTCATCAATATTCAACGAACCGCGCCGGCGCGGAATCGTTCCGTCGTCGACAACGGTGACACCGGGAGCCGCAACACGTTCGCCGACCCGGCCCGAAAAAGCTGAGCTTCCTTTACGATTGAAATCGCCTTCCAATCCATGACCGATCGCTTCGTGCAGTAATATGCCAGGCCAGCCGCTTCCCAAAACAACCGTCATCGTGCCTGCCGGTGCCGGGCGCGCATCCAGATTCACCGTGGCTTGATGCACAGCTTTTTTCGCGTAATCCTGCAAAATCTCATCGGTAAAATAAGCATAACTAAAACGTCCGCCCCCACCGGCTGCGCCTTGCTCACGGCGGCCGTTTTCTTCCACAATCACTTGCAGCGACAGACGCACCAGCGGTCTTACATCAGCCACAAGCAATCCGTCGCTACGAGTCACCAAAATTACCTCATATTCGCCCGCAAGTGATGCAACTACCTGCGTTACGCGCCGGTCAAGCTGCCGGGTATAGCGCTCCAGCCGCTCCAGCAAGGCCACCTTCTCCGCATCTTTGAGGCTGGCTATCGGATCTTCCGGTAAATAAAGCTGTGCCCGCCGGTCTAATAAATTCCGCTTGGCGATCTGTACCGACTGCAAGCCGCTTTGATTGGCAATGGCCCGTGTTGCCTGAGCCGCCGACACCAATGCCGGCATGCTGATATCGTCGGAATACGCAAACCCGGTTTTTTCTCCACTGATTGCACGCACACCAACACCTTGTTCGATATTGAAACTGCCCGATTTGACAATGCCTTCTTCCAGCATCCAGCCTTCCGAGCGACTGTACTGAAAATAAAGATCGGCATAGTCGATTTTATGCGTCAGGATTTGTCCCAGGACCCGCTGCAATCCGCTTGCATCAATATCATAAGGCGACAACAGACAACGATCCGCGATCGCCAGGAAGTCCTTCGGTTCTACTCTGTATTCGGTTGTCATACTATTCCGTTCTATCAATCGTGGGAGAGGCGGTTAACACGGTTGCAAAATGCGGTGATCCAGCGCCGGTAAATTGGTCCGTAAACTGGTCTGATATTCGGGATCGATTGTCGCCACGACAGCACCGGAGCCGCGTGGCAAGCGCTCAATCACTACTCCCCAAGGATCAACGATCATGCTATCACCATTGGTTTCGCGCCCATTGACATGATAGCCGCCTTGTCCTGGCGCGATCACATACGCCATGTTCTCAACCGCACGGGCACGTACCAGCACTTCCCAGTGCGCTTTGCCAGTAATCGCGGTAAACGCTGCAGGCGCCAGGATAATATCAACTTTATTCATTAAGCGGAATAATTCCGGAAAGCGCAAGTCGTAGCATATCGATAAACCAATCCGGCCAAACGGGGAATCGACGGTCACCACTTTATCGCCTGCTTTAATGGTTTTCTCCTCGGCGTAATGCTCATGTCCGAGCTGCAGGCCGAATAAATGAATTTTGTCGTAGCGCGCAACTTGCGCGCCATTATCCGCATAAACCAAACAGCTATTATAAACTTTATCCGTTTCGGATGACGCCAATGGCACCGATCCTCCGACTAACCATATACCCAACCGTTTTGCCGTTTCACTGAGAAATTTCTGAATCGGCCCATCGCCCGGCTGTTCCCTAACCGCCAGCTTATCCGTATCCTTCATCCCCATAATGCAAAAATACTCCGGCAATACAACCAGCTCGGCTTTCCGGGAAACGGCATCTTCGATTAAACGCGCCGCTTCTTCCAGATTTGCCGATACGCTCGGTCCCGAAGCCATTTGGATGGCGGCAACGCGAAAACCTTTGTTTTTTTTGTTTTCCATCATTGATT
Organism: Pseudomonadota bacterium; assembly: GCA_018241205.1. Classification (GTDB taxonomy): domain Bacteria; phylum Pseudomonadota; class Gammaproteobacteria; order Burkholderiales; family Nitrosomonadaceae; genus Nitrosomonas. The sequence goes on along the minus strand of JAFEEI010000157.1, from coordinate 385 downwards.
GCTGCTGTTTACTGATATTGTTTAACATAGTCGTTGGTCGATTGTTCTGTTCTTCAAAATAGCTCGTTCAAGAAACAGGCATCGCCAGCAAATCCTTTTAATCGGGCGTTTTTCTTCTTAACGATACACCCTACTGAGAACAACGATTTCACTTAGCAAGCCAGATTCTAGCATTTACTCTGATAACGTTCTATTTTGATTTATGCTTAATCTAAGGAAACGCTGATTAATTCGGCGAACGAGATGAAGCACGAGGCGCACGGAACGCAGCGACCAAGACATATCAACAAGATAGGCGCGGGAGCGAGTACCGCGCAACGAAGCGATTCGCTCGTATAGTCAATTAATCAGCGTTTCCTTAGGCTACATCGCTAAAACCGATCAG
>JAFEEI010000156.1 GCA_018241205.1 Pseudomonadota bacterium | reverse complement strand
GCCGACCTACTAGGGAAACGCTGATTAATTCGGTGAACGAGATGAATCACGAGGCGCACGGAACACAGCAACCGAGACATATCAACAAGATAGACGAGGGAGCGAGTACTGCGCAACGAAGTGATTCGCTCGTATAGTCAATTAATCAGCGTTTCCCTAAAGATCATCTTTGGTTCGGACTGAATTGTCCGGATTGACTATAGACAGGCAATTTAAGAATGGCTTCCGCGTTGCTGCTGGAAAAAACTTTCTCAGCCGCTTGCCGCCACGGCAACCAAATAGAGTTCAGGTGCTCCCGGGCGGCGATTTTGATGGGCACTTTATCAGGCAAACATAAACCGAAAACATGCTCGGTATTGAACCGGACACCGGGTTCGTAACGCCAGCGCCATTCTTCGTAAATTTCGTAGTGGTTTTCAATATGCCAGTCGGTCAATGCATAATCAGCAGCGTTTAAACCGGTTTCTTCAGAAATCTCCCGTATTGCGGTTTGCTGCAAGGTTTCGCCGGGATCCTGACTGCCCGTAACCGATTGCCAGTAACCGGGATGATCGGCGCGTTCCAATAACAAAATCTGCAAGTCCACAGTGTGAATGATCACTAACACAGAAACCGGTATTTTGTACACGGAACACCCGGTTGCTGGTTAACTGGGCTTAGCTTCGATCTGCCGTAAACGGATGCTGAGTTCTCTCAATTGTTTCTCGTCCACGGTGCTGGGCGCATGGGTCAACAAACATTGCGCACGCTGCGTTTTAGGAAACGCGATCACGTCACGGATTGATTCCGAGCCGGTCATCATCGTCAAAATCCGATCCAGGCCGAATGCAATCCCGCCGTGCGGTGGTGCGCCGTATTGCAGCGCTTCCAGCAAGAAACCGAATTTTTCCTGCGCTTCGTTCGCGGAAATATTGAGCGCGCGGAAAACCTTCGATTGCACCTCCTGACGATGGATCCGCACTGACCCGCCGCCAATTTCGGAACCATTAAGCACCATATCGTAGGCTTTGGAAAGCGCCTTGCCGGGATCGCTTTCGAGTAAATCCTCGTGCCCATCGGCCGGCGACGTAAACGGATGGTGCAACGCCTGCCAGCGATTTTCTTCTTCATCCCGCTCAAACATCGGAAAATCAACGACCCATAAGGGCTTCCAGCCGGATTCAGCGTGACCGTGTTGATGTCCGATCTTGATCCGCAACGCACCCAGTGATTCGTTGACAATTTTCGCCTTGTCCGCACCGAAAAAAATCAAATCACCGTTCTGAGCGTTGGTACGTGCCAGTATCGTTTTGATCGTTTCTTCCGGCAAAAACTTCAGAATTGGCGATTGCAACCCTTCCACCCCGTCAGTCAGATTATTGATCTTGATATACGCCAAGCCTTTGGCACCGTAGATTGCGACAAAACTGGTGTAATCATCGATTTCCTTGCGCGACAACTCGCCGCCTTTGGGAATGCACAAAGCAGCGACACGCCCATCCGGTTTCTCCGCTGCTTCACGGAATACCTTGAACGGTACGTCTTTCATGATGTCGGTCAATTCGGTGAATTTTAGGGAGACACGCAAGTCCGGCTTGTCCGAGCCGTATTTATGCATGGCGTCGGCATAAGTCAAGCGCGGGAACGGATCGGGTAAATCCACGTTGCTCACGGACTTAAACAAGCCGCGGATCATTTCCTCCATCAGCGACATAATCTCATTCGCCGACAGAAAAGAAGTTTCAATATCGATTTGCGTGAATTCCGGCTGCCGGTCGGCGCGTAAATCTTCGTCGCGGAAACAACGCGTGATCTGATAATACCGGTCGAATCCGGATACCATCAGAAGCTGCTTAAACAACTGCGGTGATTGCGGCAAAGCAAAGAAATGACCGGCATTGACCCGTGACGGCACCAGATAATCCCGTGCGCCTTCCGGCGTGGATTTGGTCAACATCGGCGTTTCAATATCGAGAAATCCATGCTGATCCAGAAACACGCGTACCGCCATCGCTACTTTGTGCCGCAAACGAAGATTCGATTGCATCACCGGCCGGCGCAAGTCGAGATAACGATGTTCCAGCCGCACCACCTCGCTGATATTGTCATCGTCCATTAAGAATGGTGGTGTCAGTGAGGGATTCAATACTTCAATCATATTCACCAGAATCTCGATTTCACCGCTGACCAGAGACGTATTGATCGTTCCTTCGGGACGTTTTCTCACCTTACCGGTAATCTTTAACACATACTCATTGCGAATTTTTTCCGCCGTTTGGAATGTTTCCGCATTGTCGGGATCGCATACGATCTGCACCAGACCTTCACGATCGCGCAAATCGATAAAAATCACACCACCGTGATCCCTACGCCGGTGCACCCAGCCAAAAAGGGTAACCGTTTGATCGAGATATCCGGCATTAATGGCGCCGCAGTAGTTTGTACGCATAATTCTTTTCAGTAGTCAGAGTGGTGAGATTGATGATTTTTCTTCGGCATTACCAGTAGCAACCCAAACAAGCATAGTAGCGTTCTTATTCAAATACCATCTGTTTCTTTAATCAGTGGCCGCAGCGGGCGTGGAGTTGCTTTCCTTGACTGCCGTTGTATCCGCTGCCGCAGGCTGTGCATTTTCTTTTGTACTTGCTTTGGATTCCGTTTGTTGAGTTTTATTATTCTTAAAGTCGGTAACATACCACCCGCTTCCTTTCAACTGGAATCCCGCAGCGGAAATACGCTTGACGTAATTACTGCTGCCGCAAACGGGGCAAGCCGCAATCGGCGCATCGCTAATCTTTTGCAAATGTTCTTTCTCGGCACCGCATGAATTGCAAAGATATTCATAAATAGGCATAGAGACCTCCAACAATCCAATATGAGAAACCGGGTATTATACCTTAACCGTCTCTGTTTGATAGGCAGCCATGCCGCTACTACAGTACCCTCACCTTCAAATATAAAATGGAGCCGCAACAGTTGTTCATGCGAATTCTGAAATTCTTATTTTATCTATTTGACAAGACGAAAGAATTAGAACTATATTCACATCACATAACGACACATGCAACTTTAATCCGGTCAAAGGGGAATGTTTATGATCCGTTCTGCCATTTTTGCTGTTTATTGCCTGACTATCCTGAGTTATTCTCCGCTTGCTGCCAGTTCACTCGTATCCAGCACTTTCGATAGCGATGCCGATGGTTGGAGTGGGCTCACAACGGACGGCTCCGCTACTTGGTCAGTCATTACCAGCGGTTTGATACCGGCACACAGTGCAGATGGCGTGCCTGCCGGCTCCATTACACTCGCCGATCCCGATTCGCAATGGACCTATTTTAGCGCTCCGGGCAAATTCCTCGGCGACCAGAGCGCTGCTTTTGGCGGCAGCTTGCAATTCGATAGCCGCTACGTGGTGGCCGGCACAAGTTACTCCAATGAAGCCGAAGTCGTGCTGAAGGGTGCCGGATTGACGCTGGTATACGAAATCACCAACAGCTTGCCAGCCACCTGGACACATTTCGATGCCGCACTTAGCGCCGGTGCTTGGCGGGTTGCCGATACTTTTTTCGGAGCTTTTGCCACCGATGCGCAATTGCTCACCGTTCTTTCCAACCTGAATGCGCTTTGGATCAACGCCGAACACTTTACGCCGGTGATGGAAGTTATCGCGCTGGATAATGTCAATCTCCTGGCGCCGGTTCCTGAACCCGAGAGCTACGCTATGCTGCTGGCCGGTCTTGGCGTGCTCGGTTTGGTTGCCCGCCGCAAAAAAACGCGGTAAGAATAGCAACTTACAGCACGTAGCGCGCCAAGTCTTCGCTTTGTGACAGGTCTTTAAGGCGCTCGTCCACATACGCTGCATCGATCACAATTGTCTTGCCACTGTGTTTGGGTGCATCGTATGAGACGTCTTCCAGCAATTTCTCCATCACCGTATGTAACCGCCGGGCGCCGATATTTTCCGTTTTGCTGTTCACGGAAAAGGCAATTTCGGCCAAGCGTTTGATCGCATCATCGCCAAACTGCAATTTGACCCCTTCCGTCGCCAGCAATGCTTCGTATTGCCGCGTCAGACAAGCATCGGTATTGGTGAGTATCTGCTCAAAATCACTGACGCTCAGACTGGCCAATTCAACGCGAATGGGAAAACGGCCTTGCAATTCGGGAATCAAGTCGGAAGGTTTGGACATATGAAACGCGCCGCTGGCAACAAACAGAATATGATCGGTTTTGATCATGCCGTATTTGGTCGATACCGTCGTGCCTTCAACCAGCGGCAGCAAATCGCGCTGCACACCCTGACGTGAAACATCTCCGCCGGCATGTCCCGAGCGGCTGGCGATTTTGTCTATTTCATCGAGAAATACGATACCGTTTTGTTCGACATTTTGAATCGCGGTCAGCTTCAATTCTTCATCATTCACCATCTTCTCCGCCTCTTCTTCGAGCAGAATTTTTCTCGCCTCGCGTATCGTCAGCTTGCGGGTTTTCTTGCGCTCCCCGGACATATTCTGAAACATGCCCTGAATTTGCGATGTCAGATCCTCCATCCCCGGCGGCGCGAAAATTTCCATATTGGCGCGCGGCGCGGCGACTTCGATTTCGATTTCCTTATCGTCCAGCTCACCTTCGCGCAATTTCTTGCGAAATTTCTGCCGTGTCGTACTGTCCTGATCTTCCATACTCGAGTGAACACCAAAATCCCTTGCAGCGGGTAATAAGGCATCGAGAATGCGATCTTCCGCCTGGTCTTCGGCCAACGGTTGCTTTTTCCGGGTTTCATTTTCGCGCGATTCTTTAATCGCCGTTTCCGCCAGATCGCGGATGATCGAATCGACATCGCGTCCGACATACCCTACTTCGGTAAATTTGGTTGCTTCAATCTTGATAAAGGGCGCATTGGCGAGTTTTGCCAGACGCCGTGCAATCTCGGTTTTACCAACGCCGGTCGGGCCGATCATGAGAATATTTTTCGGCGTGATTTCCTGGCGCAATGGATCGGCGATCTGCTGCCGGCGCCAGCGGTTTCTCAAGGCAATGGCCACGGCACGCTTGGCTGCATCCTGGCCGATAATGTGTTTATCCAGTTCGTGGACAATTTCCTGCGGGGTCATTTGCGACATGGTTTTAAATTCTGTGATAAGTGTGATGTAAAAAGAGTTTTTAAATACCGGTCAGGCGTGGATTCTTGTAACAATGGCACTGATTGCCGGGCATCAACCGATGGTTTCGATAATGTGATCCTGATTGGTATAAATGCAGATATCGCCTGCGATGGTGAGTGCTTTTTTCACGATCTCCTGCGGCGGCAAATCGGTATTTTCCAACAGCGCGCGCGCCGCCGCTAGCGCATACGAACCGCCGCTGCCAATCGCGGCAATACCCAGTTCCGGTTCGATAATATCGCCGGCACCGGTTATGATCAGCGTGGCATCTTCGTTGGCAACCACCAGCATAGCTTCGAGTCTGCGCAAAATCCGGTCGGTGCGCCAATCCTTCGCCAGCTCGACAGCAGCACGCATGATATGGCCATGATGCGCTTCCAGCTTGCCCTCAAAGCGCTCAAACAAGGTAAAAGCATCGGCAGTGCCACCGGCAAATCCGGCCAGAATTTTGTCATGATAAAGTCTGCGCACTTTGCGCGCGCTGGATTTGGCGACCACTGCGCCTAATGTCACCTGCCCATCGCCACCGAGTGCCACTTGATGCCCACGCCTTACTGAAACGATTGTTGTCATGGAATTCGCTTAATTCGTCATAAAGCCGCATTATAACGTATAAAACAGCACCGGCTCCGGTTGCAGTCAATCCCGTTTTTTGGCGCGCGGATGCGCGGCATCGTAAATTTTCGTAAGGTGCTGAAAATCCAAATGGGTATAGACTTGCGTCGACGTGATATGCGCATGCCCTAGCAATTCTTGCACGGCACGCAAATCGCCGCTGGATTGCAGCAAATGGGAAGCAAAGGAATGCCGCAGAATATGTGGATGCACATTTTGATGAATACCTTGCTGCTTGGCTCTGTCTTTTAAGCGATGAGCGATGGTGCGCACGCTGATTGCGTCACCGTACTGCGATAAGAAAAGCGCGGTCACGTCCGGCTTGACGATCTGAGCGCGCTGCGCAAGCCATGCATTCAATGCTTGCAACGCAAAACTGCCGACCGGAACGATGCGTTCTTTTCCGCCTTTACCCAACACTTTGACGGTCCCCTCGGCAAAGCGGACATCGGCGGGCTTAAGCCGAGCCAGCTCCGATAACCTTAAACCGGAAGAATAGAATAACTCAAACATGGCGCTATCACGCACCGACAAAACATGTTCGGGTGAGAACGTCAGCAGTTGCACAGTAACATCAGGAGAAAGCGCATTGGGCAGCTTATGCGGCGACTTAGGAACCCGCAATGCGACGCAAGGATTATGTTGATAGCCGTGACTGCGAATCAAATAATGGTAAAAGCTGCGCCAAGCCGATAACATGCGCGCGATGCTCCTGCCCAGCAATCCTTTGCCATGCAGTTGTGCCATGACCTGGCGGATATGCAGCGGCTGCACCTGCTGCAAATCGTCTTTACCAACGAGCTGCAGCAGAATGCGGATATCCCGGTTATAGCTTTTAGCAGTCAGCGGCGACAAGCGCCGCTCATGCGTGAGATGACGGATAAATTCGGCAGCCAGCGATTCAGGTTTGCTGCTCATGGGTTGTGTGATCCTGAGCTACTGCGGCGTTAGCGGATTCAGCTTGATCGTAACGGGTTATCGTCGTGCATACCAGTTCTCCGAGCCGTTTTAAGTGCAACGTGCCCATTTCCGGGTAAAACCGCTCGGCATCGGGACTGCCGAGAACGAGCAAGCCGATGGTTTGTGTGTTATTCAACGGAATCATCGCAAATGAATGCAAATGTTCGGCATTTTCACCAAACCATTGCTTGATTTCGTCCGCGATATGATTACCGCAATACGGCTGCAGTAAACTTTCCGCAATCGTACGCACATCGTCGCTGACCAACGTGAATTCCGCATGCGATCCGGCATCGCTGGATATATTCCACAGACGAAGCGCTACCAGCGGAACGGTAAAATCTTCCTTCAGGCTGAAGTACAGCGCATTAAAAAGTTCATCCAGACTGGAAACGGCAAGCAACGCAATCGTCAATCGGTGCATTTTCTCGCCGATGGCATCGTTTTCTTCGCCAAAACTAATTAACTCGAGTAATTTATCCTGCAAGACGCGATTTCTTTCCCGCAATGAAATCACCTGCCGTTCATTCAGCGAAACGACTTTATCATCCTGCGGATGGAAAATTTGAATATCCGCCAGCAAATCAGCATATTCATTGAAGAATTGCGGATGTTCCTGTAAGTATTGCGCGATTTCTTCCGGTTTCATCATGATTCCTCAATTATTTACAAATTAATTTCACCCTCAAATACCGTCACTGCAGGGCCGGTCATCCAAACCGGCTCATCGTTCCCCTGCCAGTTGATCGTCAATTCACCGCCACGCGTGCTGACTTTGACTTGATGATCCAGCAATCCCAAGCTGATGCCCGCAACCACTGCCGCACAGGCGCCCGTTCCGCACGCCAGTGTCTCGCCGGCGCCACGTTCAAAAACGCGCAATTTGATATGACCGCGATCGATCACTTGCAAATAACCGGCGTTCACCCGTTTGGGAAAGCGCGGATGCGACTCGATCAATGCGCCTTCGGTATCGACCGGCGCATTGTCCACATCCGGCACAACCCTTACGGCGTGCGGATTTCCCATCGATAAAGCGCTGATGGTGACTGGTTGAGCCTGCAATTCAAGCTGATAAGTCGGCGCACGTTTATCAGCAACAAAAGGAATCTGGTCCGGTTCAAAAATGGGTTTTCCCATGTTGACCGTCACATTTCCGTTAATTTCCAATTTTGGCGATATTATGCCGCTGAGCGTTTCGATACGAATTTCATTTTTTTGCGTCAACCCGTGATCGTGCACATAGCGCACAAAACAACGCGCACCATTGCCGCATTGCTCGACTTCCCCACCGTCGGCATTGAAGATGCGATAACGGAAATCAGCCTGACCTTCGGCTTTTTCAACCAGCAATAGCTGATCGCAACCGATGCCGAAATGGCGGTCGGCCAGTTTGCGGATCTGCTGCCGGTCCAGCGTTATGACTTGATGGATACCGTCCAGAACGACAAAATCGTTACCCAAACCCTGCATTTTGGTGAATTTCAGTTTCATAGATCAATCCGCCACGCTGTTTAATTTTTCCAGCGCCATCAAATAATCGTTCATGACAAAGCCATTACCGATATCGGCAATACTATCACCTGTAATGGCAAATCCATAATGCCGGTACGCGGAAATCGCACTGCGATTGTTTTTGTTGACGGTCAGAATGAGCGATTGCAGATGATTCTCCCGCAAGATCCGAATCGCATCCGCAACCAGCAAAGCACCATAGCCTTTACGATGATGATCGAAGTGAATATAGAGTTTGTCTATTTTAAGCTCACTTGGATTCTGTGTGCGCATGCAACAGGAAAAACCGATAATCGCGTCATTTAAAATCAGCTTGCGCCACCAGATATCCGGATTCGGCAGTTGCTGCGCGATCGATTCCGGCCGGTAACGTTGCTGCAACATATAATCGATTTGTGCTGCTGAAATAATATCCACATAGTGATGTCGCCAGATCGTCTCGGCCAATGTTGCGATGATCGGCACATCGGGTGGCGTCACGGGCAAAATGTTGGGTCGCAAATTAGCGGTACTATTTCCTTCGATCATTAATTCCCTTTATCAGATTTCAACCGCCACGCTGCGAAGCGCATGGAACGCTTATTGTATTACGCGAATACAAAGATACCACGTCATTTTACGAACACTTAGCGTGTTCTTGGCGAAGGAACAAGCGATGTGTGTTAAAAACTACGGAGTCGAACGCGGATTGGCGCGCGCCCGCCGTTTTTTCATCCAGATAATAAGGCCGGTGACGGACAGCATGGCGATGACAAAACCAGCAATGCACACAAAATACGATATGTAAGAACTCTCAGTACTGTTTACAGAGAGTTTGATTGAAATAAGCGTTGAGTATTTCATAAGGGGTGGCGTTATTCAAACTCTTATGGGGTTTTACGGTGTTGCAAAAGTTAATGAAACGGGAAAGCTGAATGCGCCACATGTTCATCAGGGTACAGATGATCCGCTCGGCTTTACCGTTGGTTTGTGGACGATTGATGCGGGTAAACTTCTGATCGATATCGTTTAGTCTGCAAGCTTTGCCGAAAGCATGATTGTCAGTTCCTTTAAACTCTGTACCGCTATCCGAATAAGCGCAGCCGATCCGATAAGGGCATTGAACAATGGCAGTGGCTATGAGAAAGCGAGCTGCGCTGTGCTGGGTTTTATCGGGGAAAATGCCGGTTACAGCTCCCTGGAGAAATCATCAATGGCCACAAACAGATACTCGCGAGGATTGCGAGCGGATTGCCCTTTCAAGAAGGGAAGCCGTTTGGTATCGAAGTGAACGAGTTCACCCGGGTAAAACTTGTTATAGCGCTTGGCTTCGTGCTTGAGACCGTACTGTAATGTTTTAAACTGCTGTTTGGTACTGTCACGCGAAGTAAATTCCTGAAGATCTGGCGCGCGTTTCAGTACTACACATAAATCGTTAGACAGCTGACGTGGAAACGCTCCGCCAACTGCGCTATCTTCCACAGCCGGGTTTGACATAGCCCGCCAGATTTCCTGGCGATCCAATAAAGTTAACCGGGTGCGTTTGTGGTTGTTCATCTACAGCATTCTCCTGAATACTGTAAACAACGCTAGAAATTCTTACAGTTTCGTTTCAAATTATCGGTCATGTTAATAATCGCAACGCCTCCCGATACTTCTCCACCGTTTTTTGCAAAATATCTTGAGGTAATTCCGGCGCCGGGGCTTGTTTGTTCCAATCCTGCGTTTCCAGCCAATCGCGCACAAATTGTTTGTCGAAGCTGGGCGGGTTTCGGCCGGGTTGATATTGGTTGGCGGGCCAGAAGCGCGATGAGTCGGGTGTGAGTACTTCGTCGATCAGGTACAGCTCTCCTTTTTCATCCAGGCCGAATTCGAATTTGGTGTCGGCGATGATGATGCCACGTGCTAGTGCGTACTCAGCGGCTTCGGAATAGAGTTGGATGGCTTTGGCGCTGACTTTGGCGGTCAATTCCTTGCCGAGCAGTTTTTCCACTTCGGCTATCGAAATATTTTCATCGTGTGCACCGGCGGCGGCTTTGGTCGATGGCGTGAAAATCGCGCCGCCCGGCAGCTTGTCGGCGAGCTTCAAGCCGGGCGGTAGCGGGATGCCGCAGATCGCGCCGGTTTGCTGGTAATCCTTCCAGCCGGAGCCGACGACGTAGCCGCGCACGATGGCTTCGATCGGTAGCGGTCTCAGGCGGCGGATCACGAATGCGCGTCCTGCCACCTGATCGCGTTCGTCAGCGGCAACGACCGATTCCGGCGCGATGCCGGTCAGGTGGTTCGGCAGGATATGCGCGAGCTTGTCGAACCAGAATTGCGACAAGGCGGTGAGGATTTTGCCTTTACCGGGCACGGCGGTCGGCAGGATCACGTCGAATGCCGACAGGCGGTCGGTTTGCACGATCAGCAATTTGTCGTCGCCGACGGCGTAAATATCGCGGACTTTGCCGCGATGTAAAAACGGCAGGCTTTTGATCGAGGTTTCAAACAGTGCGGAGGTGTCGGTCATAAGTTTCCGATTCAATGAGGTTCAAGTTGTTTTTTGATATGCAGCGCTTCGCTCAACGCGGTTTCGGTATCTCTGCCCAGCACGGTGAAATGCCCCATCTTGCGGCCCGGTCGCGCTTCGGTTTTGCCGTACAGGTGCAATTTGGCCGATGGATGTTGCAGCACGGCATTCCAGTCGGGTTCACCGTTGTGCCACGCACCGCCGAGCAGATTGATCATCACCGCGGCGCTGTGTTGCGTGGTGGCGCCGAGCGGCAGGCCACACAGCGTGCGCACTTGCTGTTCGAATTGCGACGTGACGCAGGCGTCGATCGAATAATGCCCGCTGTTGTGCGGACGCGGCGCGATTTCGTTGATCACCAGTTCGTCGTCTTGCAATACGAAAAACTCGACGCACAACACGCCTTGATAATTGAGCTGCTTCGCAACCTGACCCGCGAGGGCTTGCGCTTTATCGGCCAGTAGCGGAGAAATCCGGGCGGGTACGATGCTGATATCGAGGATGCCGTTGACATGCTGGTTTTCGGACACCGGAAACGCCGCTGTTTTGCCATCGCTGCCGCGCGCGACCACCACCGAGATTTCGCTTTTCAGCGGCATGAATTTTTCCAGCACGCACACGGCGTGGTTCAGTTGCTCATAGGCCGCCGGCAATTCCGCCATGTTGCTCACCTTGATCTGGCCTTTGCCGTCGTAACCGAATTGGCTGACTTTCAGGATGCCAGGCAGAAAATCCGCAGCATCTTGCGTGACAAAGTCATCCTGTTGCTGGATGACCGCAAACGGCGCAACGGTAAAGCCATTGATACCGAGAAATTGTTTTTCTGCAATCCTGTTTTGCGCGACCGAAACGCTGTAGGCATCCGGACTGACGATACAAGATTTGGCCAGTTTTCGTAGCGAATTCGCGGGGATATTTTCAAACTCGGTCGTTATGGCCGCGCATTGGCCACCTAGTTTTTCCAGTGCCGATTGATCGGCATAACCGGCGCAGATGAAATCGTCAGCAACTCGACCGGCAGGGCTATCGGCAGATGGATCCAGCACTGTGACTTGATAACCCATTTGCTGCGCGGCTTGCACAAACATGCGCCCAAGCTGCCCGCCGCCGAGCACGCCGAGCATGGCGCCTGGCATCACCGGCATTATTGCGGCAACCCGGTGTTAAGAACCGACTCGGTTTGTTTGCGCCGGTATTCGTTCAGTTGCGCGCTGAGTTCGCTGTTATTGATCGCCAGCAATGCCACGGCGAACAATCCGGCGTTGGCCGCTCCGGCCTGGCCGATGGCAAACGTGGCGACCGGAATGCCTTTGGGCATTTGCACGATCGATAGCAACGAATCCAATCCTTGCAAATGCTTGGAATTGACCGGTACACCGAGTACCGGCAGCGTGGTTTTCGCCGCGATCATGCCAGGCAAATGCGCCGCGCCACCGGCACCGGCAATGATGCACTTGATACCACGTGTCTTGGCTTCCTCGGCAAACTGAAACATCAAATCGGGCGTGCGGTGCGCCGAAACCACTTTGGCTTCATGCGCAATATGAAATTCATCCAGAACGGCAACGGCATGCTGCATCACATCCCAATCGCTGGTACTTCCCATCACAATACTCACCAATGGTTTAATCATGTCACGGTAACAGGTAAAAAATTAACGATAAATATCCACTCATAATGTTGTACTATCACACCCTGAAACACGGCTGGCTATTTTATAAGCCTGTGCAATAATCGTGTTATGTATTTCGATCGCTGCAATCGATGGGCTGCTGGTATTATACTCGCCTGCTTTAACAGCGCGCTTTTCACTGATGTGCGTTTACCAACTCAATATTCATCGACATTGATATAGCCGGTATTTGAATGAATTTTCAACGCGGAAAACAGAGTAACGAACCGGAAATCAATCTGATCCCGATGATTGATGTGCTGCTGGTCATCCTGATTTTTCTGGTAGTGACCACGACGTATTCGAAATTCGCCGAGCTTGAAATCAGTTTGCCGGAAACCAATGCGGAAAAAGTCGATAAAAACGCTGAAAAGCCCAATAGTATCGATATCACCGTCAACGCGCTGGGCGAATATACCATCAATCTGGCGCCGGTCAAATCGGCCAGTATCGAAAGTCTGCGCGATGCCTTGCTGACAGCGGCCAAAGGCCACGAAGATCCGTTCATCATTATCAATGCCGATGCCAAGGCCACGCACCAGTCCGTGATTACCGTGATGGAAGCCGCGCGCCTGGCAGGTTACAATAAAATCACATTCACCACGGAAACGAGCAATACCCAATAACGGGGGTTCACATGTTTGAACTGTTCAAAAATTACTACAATAAATTCACTAAGGAGGCCACAATGTCTAATGTCAATGTCGATAATTTTTCCCAAGCCGCGCAAGCGGGTTCGCAATACGTTCTGGCGCCGCTGCCTTACGCCAACAATGCGCTGGAACCCGTAATTACCGCCAATACGTTGAGTTTTCATTACGGCAAACACCACAAAACCTACGTCGATAACTTGAACAATCTGCTAGCGAACAATCCTTTAGCAGGGCAATCGCTGGAGCAGATCATCAAAGCAACTGCCGGGCAAGCGGATAAAGCGGCGATTTTCAATAACGCCGCGCAGGTATGGAACCATATGTTCTACTGGCATAGCCTGAAACCCAACGGCGGCGGCGAGCCTGCGGCAGCACTCAAGCAAAAGATCGAATCGGCGTTCGGCAGCCTGGATGCATGCAAAAAGGAATTCGCCCAAGCGGCATTGACGCAATTCGGCAGCGGCTGGGCGTGGCTGGTGCTGGACAATGGCAAAATCTCCGTGGTCAAAACCGGCAACGCCGAAACGCCGCTGACAAAAAATGTCCGGCCGTTATTGACCATCGACGTATGGGAACATGCTTACTATTTGGATTATCAAAACCGCCGCGCCGATTACGTCAACACCATTTTGGACAAACTGATCAATTGGGATTTTGCCACCGCTAATCTCGGATAATTTTCCCATTTATGACTGCTATTACCATCGCCCTGTCAAAAGGGCGAATTTTTGAAGATACGGCGCCATTGCTCAAAGCTGCCGGCATCGAAGCGTTGGATGACCCGGAAGCGTCGCGCAAATTGATTCTGTCGACCAACCGCGCCAATGTCCGTTTGGTGATCGTGCGCGCATCGGATGTACCGACTTACGTGCAATACGGCGCCGCTGATCTCGGCATCGCCGGCAAGGATGTGTTGCTGGAACACGGTGGCGCCGGTTTGTATCAACCGCTGGATTTGAATATTGCGCGCTGCCGCATGATGGTCGCGGTGCCTGACGGTTTCGATTACGACTCCGCGGTGCGGCAAGGTGCGCGGCTGCGCATTGCCACCAAATATGTGCAAACCGCCCGGGAACACTTCGCCGCGAAAGGCGTGCACGTCGACCTGATCAAATTGTACGGTTCGATGGAGCTGGCGCCGCTGGTC
>JAFEEI010000155.1 GCA_018241205.1 Pseudomonadota bacterium | reverse complement strand
CGGGTTTGTTCAGCGCTTCCTTAAGTGATGAGTTATCAGATATCTTTCAGAAAATGCAAAAATGATGTTAAAAAATAAGAAGTGTGCGAATTGTTGTTCTGGTGCAACACTAGCATAATATTGCCTTGACATGAAAAAGCACCTTATATAAGCTGCGGATTGGTCAAATATGACACATTCATATTTATTAAGGCAATGTCATCGGTAAGCGCTTCAATGCAGCAAAAATGTATTTATTTAAGACTAAAAATCAGAGCCGGATTGCTCAATCAAAATTCCTTGCTTGTAGAGGCAAGATGACGCGTACTATAACTTCGAGGGGAAGATCTTGAGTTCGACAATAACCAAGTTGAACGCTCCGCTAACGCAAGCGTTTGATTTTCAGCCTTCAAACGAATTGCAGTTAATGCCAACGCCTACGCTTAATGCATTGGTGCAGCAGTTGGCGGGTTTTGATACTTTAACGAGTGCTTTGGAATATGCAGCGGAAGGAGTAACAGGGTATAACTTTTATGATGCGAGAGGTAATTTACGTTCGGTTTTACCTTATAGTTTGCTTCGTGATAATGCTCGGATAACAGCCAGGCGATTGTTAGGTTTTAATTTGCCACGTGGCAGTAGAGTTGCAATCGTTGCGGATACTTCACCAGAGTTTGTCGAATTATTTTTTGCGTGCCGCTATGCGGGATTGGTGCCTTTTGCGATGCCGATTCCTGTTAATCTCGGTAGTCATGCGATATATGTTCAACAGTTGAAAGGTATGCTTGAAAGCAGTCAAGCAAGTATTGCAGTAGCTAATATTGATTACATTGGTTTTTTGGAAGAGGCTTCTGCTGAAGTGGGTCATTTAGCATGGGTAGGAACTCCTGCAAAGTTAAGTGAGCTACCAATACTGGACATTGAATTACAATCCAATCATCCTAACGAAACTGCATATTTGCAATTCACTTCCGGTAGTACGCGTACACCGAGAGGAGTGGTTATTACCGAGCGAGCGCTGATGTGCAACTTGCAAGGTATAGTGCGTAATGGTCTGGAAATAAAGCCGAATGATCGCTCAGCATCATGGTTGCCTTTTTATCATGATATGGGATTGGTTGGATTGGTTTTGGCACCTATGGTTACGCAAATTTCTGTTGATTATTTGGCAACACGAGATTTTGCAATTCGCCCGCTACAATGGCTGCGCTTAATTAGCCGTAATCGTTGTACCATCGCATTTAGTCAGCCTTTTGGTCTCAAACTCTGCACTCTTCGTGTGAGAGAATCTGATCTTAAGGAATTGGATTTGAGTTGCTGGCGAGCAGCCGGTATTGGTGCGGAAATGATTCGACCTGAAACCCTAAGGAATTTTGCAGAGAAATTTGCATCCGCAGGCTTTGATGGGAATGCTTTTTTACCTTGCTATGGTCTTGCAGAATCAACGCTTGCGGTTACTTTCTCAAAGATTGGGGAGGGATGCAAAAGTATACAAGTCGATAGTAAGACTCTGATCGATAAGAGAATGGCCGCCAGACTGCAAGCTGATGGACGTAAACAGAATGAGTTTGTGAATTGTGGCCGCCCATTGCCTGGGCACATTGTAAAGATAGTCGATGAAAATGGTCAGCAATTATCAGAAATGATGGTCGGTAGTGTTCTGGTGCATGGTGATAGTGTGATGACAGGCTACTATAATAATTTAGACGAAACGAATAAGGCTCTTAAGTCTGGCAATTGGCTGGATACCGGTGATATTGGATTTTTATTTGATAGCGACCTATATATTACTGGACGACGAACTGATGTTATCATTGTAAATGGACGGAATATTCGTGCGCAAGATATTGAAGAATTGGCCGAGCAGCAACCAGAAGTTAGATCGCGAGAAGCTTCTGCATTTGGAATTAATGATGAGGATGGTACTACGACAATCGTATTGGTTATTGAATGTAGACTTACTTCTGTGGCAGAACGACAATCGTTAATTATTAGATTGCAGCAGCTTGTTTATATGGCTTTTGGGGTTAATTGTGTAGTAGAGTTGGTGCCGCCGCATACTTTACCTCGAACTTCATCTGGAAAGCTTTCACGTTTTGCGGCTAGACAGGGTTATATTCAGAGAACAAATTTGACAAGTCAACTGTCTTTCGTAGAATCGGGTGACAGATAACTTATATCCTAAAATTGTAGCTATAACGGGGGCTACTGGTTTTATTGGTCGTGTGTTAGCGCAAAGGCTAATTCAAGAAGGATGGACTGTTCGTGCATTAACTCGGATTAACCGTTCATCAAGTAGAAAATATCTTCAATGGGTGCAAGGTGATTTAAACAATTTAACGGCGCTGCATCATTTGATCGATGATGCAGCGTTTGTTATTCATGGTGCTGCAACAGTTAGAGGCAGTTCTTTACAAGAGTTTGCAGACACGAATATTAAAGGCACTAAAAATCTTTTAAGTGCCATAACTCAAAAAAAAAATCCCCACGCTTTTTGCTAATTTCATCATTAGCTGCGCGTCAGCCGGAATTGTCATGGTATGCGCAGAGTAAATACTTATCCGAGCAAGAACTCATTAAAAATTCAGAGCTTTTGCAATGGACAATATTTCGGCCAACAGCAGTTTATGGGCCTGGTGATAAAGAGATAAAGCCGCTCTTTCAGGCGATGCGCCGTGGCCTACTTCCCGTTGTTGGAAAAATCAGTAACCGATTCGGGTTAATTCATGTTTATGATTTGATAGCGGCAATCGAAGCTTGGCTGGCAGCAGAGCGAAATATCCAGGGTATTTTTGAGCTGGATGATGGTACACCCGGCGGATACAGTTATCAGGGTCTAACAGAATTGGCGCAACAAGTTTGGAGGCGTCCAGTTCATTGCATTGCGATTCCGGATCCGCTAATTCGAAGCATTGCTTTGGCAAATCTTTGGCTTGCTCGATTGTTTCATTATTCTCCTATGCTGACCCCAGGAAAAGTGAATGAGCTGCAGCATCCTGATTGGGTATGTGATAATACGTCTTTGATCCATGAGCTTCCCGGATGGCATCCGAGTATTCGTTTACAAGATGTACTATCTGAAGTAATCTAACTTCAAAATTTAACCACGCCGAATTTAATTTATGACTGACAGTAATTACGATGAAATCATGCAGTTGCTCTGCGATCGCCTAAGTAGTTTAACCAATTCTAATGCGCAGATTTCTCCCGAAACAAATCTAATCAGCCAATTATCGATCGATTCGATTAAGCTTCTCAATCTGATTATGGAAGTAGAAGATGCTTTTGATATTTCAATTCCGATTAATGCTCTAGCCGATGTTCAAACAGTGCGTGAGTTGGTCGATTTGGTGCATAAAATTAAATCAGTGTCACAATGAATTTATTAGAAAAAATTGATGCAGCGGCTGCTGCAAGAAAGGCGCTTTTGCCTAATGGCGTAGGTGCATTTGGTATTCCGATCGAAGAAGTTTATTCTGCAACCGAAGCGAGAATTGGTGATCGTCGCGTACTTCTGCTGGGTACAAATAATTATCTGGGGCTAACTTTTTCCCCTGAGTGCATTCAAGCAGCCCATGAAGCCATTGACAAGGAAGGCACTGGAACCACAGGTTCGCGAATGGCTAACGGCAGCTATTTCGGTCATCGCGCGCTCGAAAAAGAGTTTGCTGATTTTTATCAATGCAGTTCCAGCATAGTATTTACAACCGGTTATCAAGCGAACCTGGGTACGATTTCCGGTTTGGTCGGCCCAGGGGATACAGTATTGATCGATGGTGATTCGCACGCGAGTATTTACGATGGCTGTATCCTCAGCGGTGCGGACATCATTCGCTTCAAACACAATGACGTAGCCGATATGGAGAAACGCCTGCGCCGTTTGGGTAATCGTGTTGAGACTACGTTGGTTATCGCTGAAGGAATTTACAGTATGCTCGGCGATCAGGCGCCTTTAGCCGAGATCGTTAAACTAAAGAACGCCTATGGTTGTGTCCTGTTATTGGACGAGGCGCACTCGCTGGGTGTGCTGGGCGAAACCGGTCAAGGCCTTGTTGAAAAGACCGGTTTGTTGCAAGAAGTGGATTTCATTACCGGTACGTTCAGCAAGAGTTTATGCAGTATTGGCGGATTTTGTGTGAGTAATCACCCGCAGCTTGAGCAATTACGCTACATCAGTCATCCATATATATTCACTGCGTCGCCCTCTCCCGCAACAATTGCATCGACCCGTGCAGCATTGGAATTGTTACGCAAGGGTAGTCACTTGCGCAAACAATTATGGAATAACTGCACACAATTGTATTCGGCGCTCAAGGAGGCCGGTTATGTTCTTGGTCCGGACCCTGGGCCGGTTATCGCTGCTGTTGTAGATACGCCGCAACAAGCACTTTTGTTGTGGCAACAGTTGCTCGAGCATAATATTTATGTGAATTTGATTTTGCCGCCTGCTGCGCCCGAAGGTAAATCTCTGGTACGATGTAGTGTGAACGCCGTCCATACCGAAAATCAGATTCGCTATGTAGGTGATACTTTTGCCAAGTTATACAGTGTAATCAGTTCGCATTCATAAGTTTCCGGAATCTTGATCGGGTATCTGCCGATTTGCGATCATCGATCAAGAAAATTTCTAAGCGCATCGGGTTTCTAGCAAGTGGCTAAACCTAGGCTTGACTCATATTCAGGGTACTTCTATAAAAATGGCGCGGATATTGGTCTTTACACTTTTATTTTTTTTATTGCAAAGCAATGTTTTTGGGCTAAGTATTACATATGAAGGATTTGAGTGTCAGAGTGCTATCGATACGGAAGATCCGACTCAGAATAGTGCGACATCGGTACAAAGCAGATTTGAAGTCATAGAAGATTCCGGTGGCGGAGTGTATCGATTGCGCTTAACTGGCGGCATTCCCCGTTTTGTCGATAACAATCGTACCGTTTGTATCGATAAAGCTACCGCAATCGGGTATTCCGGAATTTCGGGCGATGATGTTATACCGCAGCCATTGGATTCCATTGATGCGACAGCTTATTTTAATGGCCAGGAGCTGATCATTGTCGTCAG
The DNA here is from genome assembly GCA_018241205.1 of Pseudomonadota bacterium. Classification (GTDB taxonomy): domain Bacteria; phylum Pseudomonadota; class Gammaproteobacteria; order Burkholderiales; family Nitrosomonadaceae; genus Nitrosomonas. Next base: position 4,640 of record JAFEEI010000155.1, on the reverse strand, counting down.
TTCAATGTATACCGACCTGAGTGCAGGGAGATATCCGTTTTCTGCATTTAGTACAAGTCGCATCTTTACTTTCACCAACACATTAGTCTTCAAGTTTAATCCCCTAACATCCTCGTTTAGCTTGATCAAGCTGCTTCGTAACCGAGGGTTTACACAAACTGACGGTTCGATGAATTCGTCAATACCATTTCTTGAGACGGTTTTGCCATCGTTCAACAAAGAGGTGGGGGATAAACCAAGGATTCTGACTCCGTTCGCCGCTATCGAATATAAATTGGAGGAATGATTTTCTACCGTGATGAATCAATTAAACCGGTAAGTCTTGAAACTGAAAATCGATTACGATTGTTGAATGTTAAGGAAGCGTAACAGATCGCTTAATAAACAATTATCCAGCGAAATTCCCCTCAAGCTATTGCAGCATCGCAATCGCTGCTTCCTAATTAACTTATTCAGATTGCGTTATGGTCAGAAAAGTGTGATAGTTCACATCGCAACATTATAAGTTAGTCCATATAACCACAAATAAAATCAAATATGTTGCTGTAGCTTCAAGGACTAATTAGGTAAGGCAATGAAGTTAGATAGGATTGTCATTGGAATGCGCGCTTGGTGCAGATTTGGTGACTTTTTAAGTTATATATTATTTACTATGGAGGGTAGCAATGAAATTTAGTAAGATCAGTAAATTAGTGGCTTATACTATTCTTTTGTTATCAGTCGGATTGTTGATTGGCTGTAAGCCGATTTTTGAAAAGAAACCGCTTCCTAAAGAAAACAAAGATGCACCAGCAGCAGCACCAGCAGCAGCACCAGCAGCACCAGCAGCACCAGCAGCACCAGCAGCAGCGCCAGCTCCTGCTCCTGCTCCAGCAGCACCGGCCGCAAAGGTTGAAGACGTTCAAAGTATACAAAGCATTGAATCATCAGCTTCTGCTCAAGATGCGCAACCAGCCGTGGCGGCACAGCCCGATGATGGCGATGATGTGGTAAAAATGACGCCAGCGATCATGCGCAAAGTGCAACAAGCGCTCGTAAACGTAGGGTTGAACCCGGGACCGGTTGATGGTGTCAGCGGTGCTAAAACAGTAGCAGCCATCGAAAGTTTCCAAAAACAAAACAATATTCCAACCGGCAGAGTGACTAAAAGAACGCTGCGCGCATTGGGCGTGGATTTCTAATAATTATTGCGTTTTGTAATTTTTTGATGCACCAAGAATTACTATTAATTCTTGGTGCATATTTACTTTGTAGATTTCCAATTTTGAGTTGTTTATTTTCTCTGTAATATTAATTCTGCAACTTAATTTCCTTGGTTGATTAAAAATATTTGCTATAGGAGGAGTCATGTTCTATAGTTAAATATGGAATCCGGTTTCATAGATTTTTCAGGCAATTATCGATATTGTGATAGGGATACTATTCATAGTTGTTAATTGTGAAAATCCATTCTGGTGTTTAAATTTTCAGTATATTAATGCGGGTTTCGCTATATAAAATAAAACAAATCGATTTCATACTTAGCAGTATTGTCCGGATAAAAATTGAGTTGATAATGCGATTGGCTTTGTTAAATTCGCTGAGTCACATTGGTTATTAATTTGCTTGTGAAGTATTTTTGGAGGTTTTGCTCATGGGAGTTCCTTTACGTCAACAGATTGCGGTTGGCACTTATCTAATCAAACAAAAGTTAAAAGGGGTTAAGAAATATCCTTTGGTGCTGATGCTGGAGCCTTTATTTCGCTGTAATCTGGCGTGCGCCGGGTGTGGAAAGATTGCGCACCCGGAAGATGTGCTCGATCAACGTCTTTCATATGATGAGTGCATGGAGGCGGTCGATGAATGCGGTGCGCCGATGGTGTCAATACCTGGCGGTGAGCCACTATTGCATAAGGAAATGCCGCAGATTGTCGCGGGTATCATAAAGCGGAAGAAATATGTTTATCTGTGCACAAACGCGCTGTTGTTGAAGAAGCGGATCGATGATTACACGCCGTCGCCCTATCTGACTTTCTCAATCCATCTGGATGGTATGAAGGAGCGTCATGATGCGTCGGTTTGTCAAGATGGTGTGTTCGATCGTGCGGTTGAGGCGATAAAGCTGGCACTGGACAAAGGTTTCAGAGTGACAGTGAATTGCACGCTATTTCAGGGGGAAACGCCAGAGGATGTCGCCGAATTTCTTGATTATGTCATGGAACTCGGGGTCGAAGCGGCAACAATTGCACCAGGCTTTAGTTACGAGAAAGCACCGAAGCAAGATGTATTTATCAAGAGTCAAGATACCAAAATATTATTTCGCGGCATTTTTGAATTAGGCAAGAAATTAAAACGAAAATGGAGATTGAATCATTCCGCGCTATATTTGGATTACTTGGCTGGAAATCAGAACTATAAATGCACCCCATGGGGAAATCCGACACGCAATGTATTCGGCTGGCAGAAACCTTGCTACTTACTTTCTGACGAGGGTTATGCAAAAACCTTTAAAGAGCTTCTCGAAGATACACCGTGGGAAAAATATGGTACGGCAAACAATCCAAAATGTGCGCAATGTATGGCGCATTGCGGATATGAAGCGACCGCAGTGGAAGATACGCTGCAGCATCCATGGAAAGCAATGGTGACTTCGTTGCGAGGTCCCAAGACAACAGGTCCCATGGTGACTGAACCTACGCCAAAATGGGCTGCCGAGGAAAACAAAACACCGAAAAAGCTTTCCGATATTACAGTGACGCTGATTAACAAATAAGCGAATATGAAGTCTGGAGTATTGATGCAAGTTAAATAATCTACTGAAATAATGCTGGAATTTTTATTGTACGCATCGATTTTCGGTGTTATATGCTGGGTATCATTGGCGTTGCTTCCTTGGCGTCCTTGGAGTACGCGTGAAAACATAGAGGCACCAGTATTTTTCGAATCTGGTGCTGATCTGAACGATATTACCGTACTGATCCCGGCGCGCAATGAAGGTCCTTATATCAGTCATACGCTTAACCACATCAAAGGGCAAGGCGGCAATGTTTGTATCATCGTGATCGACGATCAGTCAAGCGATGATACCGCTCAGCAAGCAAGACGCTGCGGCGCACAGGTATTATCCGGTACTGCGCCACCTCCGGGGTGGAGCGGGAAATTATGGGCGCTGGAGCAGGGATTGCGGGAAGTTAAAACACCCTACACCTTGTTGCTGGATGCCGATATCGAATTGGCTCCGAGGATTATCTTCGAACTCCAACGCAAAGCGCGTGATGAAAATCTGGCACTAGTATCTTTGATGGCCGAGCCACCCATGGAGAACTTCATAGAACGTTTACTGATGCCGGCATTCATATTTTTCTTTAAGCTGCTGTACCCTTTCGGTTTAGCAAATAAACCGAAATCCCGCATGGCAGCAGCAGCGGGCGGGTGCATTCTGGTGAAGACGCAGGTACTGCGCACTACAGGAGCTTTTGCCAATTTGCACAATGCGTTGATCGATGATTGCACCTTGGCTGCCCATGTCAAAAGGGCTGGTTTGCGTACTTATATCGGACTCAGTCACGCGGCAAGGAGTCATCGGGGCTATCACGCACTACAGCCGATTTGGGAAATGGTGGCGCGAACCGCATTTACGCAATTAAAATACTCAGTAATTTTACTGGCTGCTTGCACTTTAATCATGACAGCTATGTTTTGGGCAGCACCGCTTGTGTTTTTGCTGTCATCGGCTCATGAAACCAATATGATCAGCGCAATAGCGTGGCTGGCTATGTTTTTTACTTATGTGCCAACCTTAATTTATTATCACCGCTCGCCGCTCTGGAGTCTGGCGCTGCCCATTATCGGCACGCTGTATCTTGCCATGACATGGACATCAGCATTGCGCTATTGGCGCGGGGAACGCGCTCGTTGGAAAGATCGTCACTATGAAAGTAAAGCAAACTATTAAACTACTGATCGTATGCTGCCTGATTTTGCTGCTGCTATTGCCTGTTTCACCGGGATTCAGCGCACTCGATCGAGGATCCGATACCCCTGAACAAGTGATCGGTCACATGCAGTCTTCGTTATTGCAAGTCATGCAGGAAGGTGAGAAATTGGGTTACGAAGGGCGCTACAAATTTCTCCAACCTGTTATCGATCAATCGCATGATATCGATTTGATCATTAAAACCATACTCGGCGCAACATACTGGTCGCAACTGGATCAGGCGCAGCAAGACTTGATTGTAGATACTTTTCGCCAGTTGAGTATCGCTACATACGCCAGCCGATTTACCCAATATGAAGGGGAGCAATTCAAAATCGTAGAGCAGCGCTCATTGCCGCGCGAGCAAACGCTGGTACGGAGTCAATTGACGAAGTCCGATGGCGGTACGGTCAATTTTGATTATGTACTGCATCAAACGGATGGAGGCTGGAAGATTGTCAATATCCTATTTGATGGTGTGAGCGATCTTGCCATAAAACGCGGCGAATATCGTGCTGTTATGCAGCGAGACGGCTTTGCGGCATTGATTCAATTGCTGAAAGAAAAAATAGCAATAGCCCAGCATAATCAATAGTGTAATTCTTCTCGCTCAGCTCTTTTATTGCCTTAACGCGTGTTTAGGTGTTTTGTCCTACAGCGCGAGACCTTTGCAAAATCGGGTAAA
>JAFEEI010000154.1:639-4514 GCA_018241205.1 Pseudomonadota bacterium | reverse complement strand
TTCTGGGATTGGGTCGGCGGGCGTTACTCGCTGTGGTCGGCGATCGGCTTGCCGATTGCGTTAGCCATCGGCATGGACAACTTTTACGCGCTGCTCGCCGGTGCACGCACCATGGATCAACATTTCGCCACCGCACCGCTGGAAAAAAACCTGCCGGTGATGCTCGGCCTGATCGGTATCTGGCAGATCAACTTTTTCAGCACATCATCCCATGCCGTATTGCCGTACGATCAATCGCTGCACCGTTTTCCCGCTTATTTGCAGCAACTGGAAATGGAAAGCAACGGCAAACGCATCACCCGCAATGGGGAAGTGGCCGATTACGCCACCGGCGCGGTGGTCTGGGGTGAACCTGGCACCAACGGCCAGCACGCGTTCTATCAGCTCCTGCACCAAGGCACGCAAACCGTTTGCGCCGATTTCCTGGCGCCTTGCCAGAGTCATTATCCGGTCGGCGAGCATCACCGCATGCTGCTGGCGAATTTCTTCGCCCAGACGGAAGCCTTAATGACCGGCAAGAATGCCCAGGAAGTGCGCGCCGAGCTGGAAGCGCAAGGCATGGATGCCGCTGCCGTGGCACAACTGCTGCCGCACAAGATTTTCCCCGGCAACCGCCCGACCACGTCGATTCTGTTCAAAAAACTCGATCCGCAAACGCTCGGCGCATTGATCGCGCTGTACGAACATAAAGTGTTCGTGCAAAGTGTGATCTGGAATATCAACCCATTCGACCAATGGGGCGTGGAGCTGGGCAAGCAACTGGCCGGAAAAATCCTGACCGAGCTGCAATCAAACGGCGCTGTGACTTCGCATGACGCATCCACCAACAGCCTGATCAATTACTTCAAAGCCAACCGGTAAACCATACCCGCATGCCGTCTTCACAAGAACTGCGCGTTCTGTTCATCACTTCCGAAGTCTACCCGCTGTGTAAAACCGGCGGCTTGGGCGATGTCAGCGCGGCGTTACCGTTGGCGCTACGCGCATTTCATAACGATGTGCGGCTTCTGCTGCCGGGCTATCCGCAAGTTCTCGCCGGCGTTAAATACAAATCCAAAGCCGCCGAGTTCACCGCATTACCGCACTTTCCGCCTGCTACCCTGCTGTCGGCACGGCTGTCGTTGAGCAAGACCGAACATATTCCGGTGTTCGTCATCGACTGCCCGGGATTGTATGACCGCGCGGGCGGGCCTTACATGGATGAGTTCGGGCGCGACTGGCCGGACAATGCGTTGCGCTTCGGCCTACTGTCGAAAATCGGCGCCATTCTAGCGAGCGACGCCAGTCCGATCGCCTGGCGTCCGCACATTGCGCATTGCAACGACTGGCAAAGCGGCCTCACCCCCGCTTACCTGCATTTCCACCCCGGTAAAAAAGCCGCCACGCTAATGACGATCCATAACCTCGCCTTCCAAGGCATCTTTCCGCCGGGCAGCGTGGTTCAGCTTGGATTGCCGCCGCACAGTTTCAGCATCAACGGCGTGGAATATTACGGCAACCTGTCGTTTCTCAAAGCGGGGCTTTACTATGCCGACCATATCACGACAGTCAGTCCGAATTACGCACAGGAAATTCAATCCGAACCGCTCGGCTTCGGCTTGCAAGGTTTACTGAAATCGCGCAACCGCCACTTGACCGGGATCGTCAATGGTATTGCCGTGAACGAATGGGATCCCGCCAGCGATCCGCATCTGGCAAAAAACTACAACAGCAAGAAGCTCGCGGACAAAGCCGTCAACAAAAGCGCACTGCAACAGCACATGGAACTGACGGCCGATGCCGGTATTCCACTGCTCGGCGTGGTCAGCCGCTTGAGTCATCAAAAAGGTATCGACGTGCTGATCCAGATCGCGCCGCAATTGGTAAAAATTCCCGCGCAACTGGTGGTGCTCGGCAGTGATCAAGCGCAATTGGAGCACCAGCTCGCCATGCTGGCGCAGGCGCACCCCGGCGCTATCGCGGTGCGCATCGGCTTTAATGAAGCGTTGTCCCATCTGGTCGAAGCCGGTGCGGATGCCTTCCTGATGCCGTCGCGCTTCGAACCGTGCGGCTTGAATCAAATGTACAGCCAGCGCTACGGCACGCCGCCCATCGTGCACGCCACCGGCGGTCTGATCGATACCGTAGTCGACTGCACACCGCAAACCCTGGCTGACGGCAGCGCGAGCGGCTTCGTGTTCGGCACGATGAGCGCGGAGCACCTGCTCGCCGCGATCAAACGCGCGGTAGCGGCTTATCACGACAAAAAAACCTGGCAGCGCTTGCAGAAAAACGGCATGGCGAAGGATTTCAGCTGGCATGCCAGCGCAGATGCTTATCAGCAGATTTATCATTCCCTGCTTAGTCCGACACAAGCAACTTAAGCAAAGTCGAGCGCTGTGATTTACCGGATTGACCTGAAAGCTTATGGCAGCAAGCCTCATCAAGCTCTATGAAATCCAACAAACAAGGTTGGATGCGGAAGCTATTTGTAACCGCGATCCGGCATTTGCATCTGCGGCAACAAGCCAGAAACCACTTCAGGTGGGGACCCCCGCCGGACGAATACATCAGAGGAGACCGGTTGCGGCAGCGACCTGTGCAGTTCTGATATTGCATCTTCACTCAGTGGCGATCCCACTTTCACCAGCAGCGGGCCTAACCGTACATGCGCAAGATTCCTACAATGGCAGCGCTTTCGGCTCAGGCGCGGCGGTTGTTCAAGATCATGAAAATGGTTATAACGGCAAGCTCTCAGGTAAAAACGCCATCGGTGCCGTTTGGGCGTTTATCATTCAAAAGCCGACACCAGTGACGACAACATTACATCAAAAGAAAAAATCTGGTTGCATTTCGACCAATCAGTAGCGTTATCTTCGATCGGTTTTCGTGCAGATGGACATAATACGACCAGCTGGACCTCTAATGCGACCTTCCAATACAGTTTCGACAATTCCACCTGAACCACAGGTTTGTTGCCAAAAGATGTCGGTCAATTCGCTTTGAGTCACACCGACCACGATTTCTACTTTAAATTCGGCGGCGCTCATGCTGATCAATTTTATATCAGCTCAATGACCGTATCGGCAGTTCTGGAACCGGAAACCTATGCCATGTTGCTTGCCGGTCTAGGTTTATTGGGATTCAGCGTACGCCGCAGAAAATAATAGGGATTTATCCGATTTTCTATGGGTACTTGCAACTCGCAGGTACCGCAGACCGTAACCCTAGAAGTCAGAATTTCTCACTCTTTCTCATTGCATAGTATTGCTATGCAATGAGAATCCCCAAAAAAAGCAATCACCCCTCGGTACTAAAAATCAGACTCAAGTTCAGCAGATTTTCAGGGCTACATCGCAAACTCAATATCCATACTTTCGGATCTTCGTAAAAATCCGTAGCTCTTCCAGATTCAAACTCAGAAACTCAATGGCAGTGACGCATTAGAAAATAAATTGCCTTGTATTGACCACCAATCAGGATGCCATTTCCTTCAAAATTATTGCATTCTTGTCTTTATAGAACCACGAATGAAGGTATCCAGCAGATAGCTCACATATAAAGAAAGAACGAGATCGGATAAAACCCAGCCCATCATCGATTCTGGCAACTCGAATGTCACCATGAGGTTATAAAAAGCGATAGCAAAAATCATTGCGGAAAAAATCAGAACCTGGCTGTTTCTCATAAAAACTCCCTTTAACAAAAATTATTCGAAATTATTTCGAAGCTGTTTTTGAAAGTCACAATTCAAAACTTCACAAAATGTTAACATATTATTCACAATAAATTTACATTTGTCCACAATTTGTTAGTGGTATCATTTTCACAACACAAAGGAAACATTGATTAATTCGGCGAACGAGATGAAGCACGAGGCGCACGGAACACAGCAA
>JAFEEI010000154.1:0-623 GCA_018241205.1 Pseudomonadota bacterium | reverse complement strand
CAATTAATCAGCGTTTCCCTAAGGGAGCTCTTAAAAGGGTAGTAAATGATGATCAAGCTAGGTGAAATCAGGCATAGGCGCAATTTACCAGTGATAAATGAGCATGTTGAATCTAATCTCAACGCAGCATATTCAAGTACAGTAGCATTAAAAATTTCCTTAAATATCATATCACTTATCAATTTCATTTTTCCTATGCACCAATTGATACAACACCGGCAACACCAGCAACGTTAATGCAGTCGACGATAAAATGCCGCCGATCACGACTGTAGCCAGAGGCCGTTGCACTTCCGCGCCGGTGCCGCTAGCGAGCGCCATCGGCAGGAATCCGATCGATGCGACCAATGCGGTCATCAGCACCGGACGCAACCGGGTCAGCGCACCCGTCTGAATCGCATCATCCAGCGGCGATCCTTGTTCTCTCAAGCCGCGAATAAACGCCAGCATCACCAAGCCGTTCAGAACCGCCACACCAGATAGCGCGATAAACCCGACGCCAGCCGAAATCGAAAGCGGGATATCGCGCAGCCATAGCGCGAAAATACCGCCGGTTAACGCGAAGGGAACGCCGGTAAACATCAGCAATCCATCGCGCACATTACCGAACATCGTGTACAACA
>JAFEEI010000153.1 GCA_018241205.1 Pseudomonadota bacterium | reverse complement strand
CCCAATTGCTGACCGAGCGATTGACTCATGATGCTACCGGCATTTTGCCGCCCGAACGCACCGCCTGCGTCACGCTGACTGTACGCGGCACCGGCAACAATGGCTGACATAATTAGAGCTGAACCAAAGATGCGCAGGTAATGGTTATTGACCAGATCCTTAAACCCTGCATAGCCCACCCCGTCAGCACCCGGCATGGCACCGATATCCATGGTTTTGCCATCCGGGAAGATAAGGGCATGAGCATTGATGAGTTCAAAACTATTTTCTGGTGGGAGTATATTCACCGCGTACTCGGACGGTTGATCGGACTGGCGTTTTTTGTGCCTTTCGTTTATTTCCTGTTGAAAAAACAGATCAATCGATCCTTGGGATGGAAGCTTGCAGGCATATTCATCCTGGGGGGATTACAAGGATTCATGGGCTGGTATATGGTCATGAGCGGGTTAGTAAATGATCCGCATGTCAGTCAGTACCGGCTTACCGCGCATCTAGGCCTGGCGTTCATCATATTTGCCACTATGTTCTGGGTGGCTCTCGACTTATTATCTCCCGAGCGCGAAAAATCACAGGCCACTGAAACAACTCAGAATTTGCGGCGATTTTCATTCAGTCTGTCGACGCTTATTTTTATCATGGTGCTGTCCGGCGGCTTTGTTGCGGGCATACGTGCCGGCCTGGCTTACAATACATTTCCACTGATGAATGGGTACCTCATCCCACCTGATTTATTTGTGCTCGATCCATGGTACCGCAATTTTTTCGATAACATCACGACGGTGCAGTTTGATCATCGTTTGATTGCTTGGACACTGGCTTTTTTGGTGCCATTGTTTTGGTTTAAATCCAGTCAGGCTGAATTGTCGGGTACGACCCGGCTGGCTTGTCATTTATTTTTGCTGATGCTGATCATCCAGATCAGTTTGGGAATTGCTACGTTGCTGCATGTAGTGCCAACACCATTGGCTGCTTCTCATCAGGGTGGGGCTGTTCTGTTATTTGCCGCCTCCTTATGGGTAAGTCACCGACTGCGGTAAGTCATCCGGCATTGTGCCTTTGTATGCGTTTGAAAGATGACGTTTAGAAGCGCTGAAAAACTACTACCGCATTTGGTTTTGCTGCGTTGAAATCAGCCTCAACATATTCTTATCTCACGTAATTGCATTTTTCTCCGTCTAGCCTGACTGTTACCTGTTATTTTTTCAAAATTTTCTAAATTTGTATTAAAAATTGCCGATTTTCCTACCCCAAACGTTACCATCATTATGGTGATAGGGAATGCTCTCATGTGGTGAATCTGCGGCCGTTACATCAGCCACAAAACCAAAGAGTAGAAATGAATTGGCTTTTTCTGTACGACTTTCTTCAACAGAGCGGAGCAACGTAAATGCACATGCTAGACGATCACGAAGAATTACTGAAACCGATGCGCACCCGGGTTGACGGGGTAATGATGGCTACCGTGGTTTTTTTATTTTTAGTCACCATTGTCGTTGGGCTGGTATTTGATCAATTAGGGCTGAGTTTAGTGATTGGTATTCCTACGCTGATCATCTCTGCAATTATCTGGCGTTCAATGAAAGGCACGTTGATGTCAAGATTAACGATGGCCAGCGCTTTGGTCATTTTTATTGCGATTCAAATTCAGGCGAGCCATGGCATGATTGAAATGCACTTTGGTTTATTTGCGGTGCTGGCATTCCTATTGGCTTACCGGGATTGGAGTCCGATTGTATTTGGTGCAGCGCTTATCGCCATTCAACATTTGGTGTGTAATTTTTTACAGGCGGCTCAACTCGACGTTTGGATTTTCCATCATGGTGAAAATTTTGGCATCGTATTGCTGCACGCCGCCTATGTCGTTTTCGAATCAATCATTTTGGTTTATCTGGCATTGCAATTACGCACAGAAGGAATCGAAGCAGCAAAGGTAGCCTTCTTGGCAGAACGGATAACTCAGGGTGATTTGAGTTCGAGCGTAGCTGGAGGGCAGGATAATGGATCAGAGGGGATGTTGGCATCCATGGTGGCGATGCAAGAAAGCTTGTCTCGACTGGTAACTGAAATTGAGGTAGTTGTAAATGCAGCTGTGCAAGGCGATTTCAGCAAAAAAATCGACTTATCCAATAAAAGCGGTTTTGGTAACAAGATCTGCGACTTGCTCAATCAATTGTCCCAAACTACAGAAGTCGGTCTGAACGATGTAATGCGCGTTACCAATGCCTTAGCCGCAGGTGATTTGAGCCAAAAAATCACTGAAGATTATCCAGGTGTGTTTGGGAAAACCAAAAATGACGTGAATAATACGGTAGATTCATTAACCAGGATTGTGGGTGAAATTCAGGAAATCGTTGATGCAGCAGCCAGCAACAAGAATGGATGTAATCTAAAGATGGATATCGATAATAAACAAGGTTTTAGTCTATCATTGGCCAAATCCTTCAATCAGCTTTCCATTTTTATCGACCACAATCTGAGTGACATTTTACGTGTTGCCAACGGCATGAGTCCGGTCACTGACAAGGGAGTTGAGGTCGTGGGGCAAGTAATGACGACCATGGATTCCATCAAGGAGTCATCTAACAAAATTTCCGAAATTACCGTCATCATTGACGAAATTACTTTTCAGACCAACATCCTGGCGCTCAATGCTGCTGTCGAAGCCGCGCGCGCTGGCAGTGAGGGACGTGGATTTGCGGTGGTTGCTGGTGAGGTGCGCACTCTGTCGCAGCGTGTTGCCGCAGCCGCCAGTGAGATAAAACAATTGGTCACTGATTCTGAAATCAAGATTTCAAACGGCAATAAGCTCGTTGCCGATGCCGGAGCAACCATGCAGGAAATCGCCTCATCCATACGCAGCGTCATCGGCATTGTTTCCGAATTTTCGTCTGCTTCCTCTTCAGTTCGGCATGACTTCGCGGCGCATCAGATTGATGAATCCATTGTTGATTTGATCCAGACCAAACAGCGCAAATTGGCATAAAGATTTGGCATAATGAACAGGAATCAAAGTGAGGGCGAAATGGGGCTGGTGTTGCTAGCAATCAGTGCTTCTCTAATGCAATGTCAGTTGTGTTTTCTTGCGTAAGCCAGCCCCAGTAAACCCAGGCCGATCAAAAATAACAGGTAAGTTTGTGGTTCTGGTACCGGAGCAATGGGATTATCTGAAGAAAATAAAAAGGCATGTTTTTCTCCGCTAATCGAATTTTCTGCCTCGCCGACGATCCATCCTTGATCATTGATATCCAATGCTTCCGTCAGTACCCAACCTTGTATATTAACTCCA
>JAFEEI010000152.1 GCA_018241205.1 Pseudomonadota bacterium | reverse complement strand
CATCAGCCACGGATGCGGATACGAAGACAAGCCATTACCGCCGGTCTCCTGACGGAAATTGTTCAACTGCGCTTCGCTCAATTCGCCGGACAGAAATGCATACGCGTAAGCCCCAGGAGAAGAATGTCCTTGCAGATAAACCAAATCGCCGCCATGCGTTTCGCACGGTGCGTGCCAGAAATGGTTGTAGCCTATGTCATAAAGTGTTGCAGCGGAAGCGAAGCTGGCAATGTGTCCGCCTACATTAGTATTTTTGTTGGCGCGTAACACCATCGCCATGGCATTCCAGCGCACATACGAACGAATCCGGTGTTCAATGGCATTATTACCCGGCGAGCGTTCTTCTTTTCCCGCCGGTATGGTATTGATATACGCCGTCATGGCGCTGTAAGGCAGATAAGCGCCGGAACGGCGGGCCTTTTCGATCAGTTTTTCCAGCAAGAAATGAGCGCGTTCACCACCGGCATTGGCGATGACCGAATCAAGCGCATCCAACCATTCTTGCGTTTCCTGCGGATCAATATCCGGTTGCTGTTCCATACGCATGCAGACTCATTAAATTTACGGATTACCCTATTTGAATACCGGCCTGAGCACGTTCCGCCGCCAGAATGGTATTGCATAGCAACATGGTAATGGTCATGGGGCCGACGCCTCCCGGAACGGGCGTAATAAAACCTGCAATTTCCTTGACGGCGTCGAAATCGACATCACCGCAGAGTTTTCCATCCGGCAACCGGTTAATGCCTACGTCAATAACCACAGCGCCGGGTTTTACCATGTCCGCAGTCACCATGCGCGGTTTTCCAGTTGCCACGACCAGAATGTCCGCATCCCTGGTAAATTGCGCGAGATTACGCGTTTTTGAGGTACAGATAGTAACTGTTGCCCCCTTATCCAGAAGCATGAACGCCATCGGCTTACCTACGATGTTGCTGCGCCCGATTACAACCGCGTGCTGCCCTTCGATTGGAATCTGGTTTTTTTCCAGCATCACCATGACACCAAACGGCGTGCATGCAAAAAATATCGTATTGCCGGTAACCAGTGCGCCGACGTTATACAGATGAAAACCATCGACATCTTTCTCAATCGCGATGGATGTGATCACCCGGTTATTTTCAAAGTGCGCAGGCAACGGCAATTGAACCAGTATGCCATGAATATGCGGATTCTGATTAAGCGCCCGGATGCAATCCAATACCTCAGCTTGTGTTGCATTTTGCTGAAAGCTGTGCACTTCGGAATAAATGCCGACCTCGCTGCATGCTTTGACTTTATTCCTGACATAAAGACTGGATGCCGCATTATCGCCGACGATAATGACCGCCAACCCCGGCTTTGTACCCAATTGAATCAGTTTTTCCACGCGCATTTTCCATTCCGCACGCACCGATTCGGCCAATTTTTTGCCATCGATAATATGAGCACTCATTTTTACACCAGCAACCGGTTGGTCAATCAACTTGAATCTTCGCTACATATCGAACAGTTTCAAACATTTTTACGCCATTAAAGCGCTAATTCACTTGTTTTGCTTTTTTAATTTTTGTGCGATAAATGAAAATACCGATCAAAAATACTGGGATAACAAAAAGTGCAGCGGCAATAAGCCCGGCCGCAAGTATCGCAATCGTCGTATTTCCCGGCATGAATAAAGTAACAAACCAGATTACAAAAAAGGCTATAAACAAGCCGCCGTACAAAATGATTTTTCTGCCGCGATCGTACAACCGCCAAAACGCGCCGGAAACTTGCACATCATCGACATAATGGTCGAATACCTCAGCCAGACTATTATCACCCGGTTCAGATTCATAACCGATGGCGACCGCCAATGCATTATGATCCTCTTCGATCTTGGACATTTTCTTCAAAAACTCGATACGCTTAGCCATTTTTTGCTTGGGCATACGCTCTTGCAAGAATAATTCCCCCAGCGCCGCGAATGCCAATTCACGCGCATCATCAGCACCCCCCATGTTTTCCGCAAATCTCCACATGACACCGAACAGGTAAAGCTGCATGGTCATATCTTTGAATTCAGGAGCAAAATCATAGCCCTTGCTTTTGATTTGCTCAAGTTGTGCGGCCTTGACTTCTTTGGCGCGCGCGATACAAGCATCCATAATTGAAACATCCGGACCCGCCGTATCTCCAACCGGCGCTTCTGTAGTTGCGTTATCAGAAGTCGCTTTTTTCTCTGTCATTTCGAAACCTCGTGCTTTTTTATTTTAATCAGAATATTGATGCGCATTATATACTGGCTGAGGAAATCAGGAAAAAGATCATTCCAGTTTTGCTGCTTTTCGCGGCGAATTCACACCCGATGATGTTGCAAAGCTAATGTTTTACCGGAGTAAAAAACTGATAAAACATTAGCTATTGCGAATTAGTTGTTACTGATCCTGAAGATTAAGGCGTTGCCAAATGATAGAGGTAAGATTGGCGGAATTGAGCGTGTAAAAATGCAGCCCCGGTGCACCTGCTTGTAATAACCGTTCACATAAGCTGGTCACAACATCCAATCCGAATGCTTGAATCGATGCACTGTCGTCACCGTAACTCTCCAGTTTTTTACGAATCCAGCGTGGAATCTCAGCGCCGCACGTATCGGAAAATCGCATCAGCTGGGAAAATTTATTGATTGGCATAATGCCGGGTACAACAGGAATATTCAAACCGGCCGATTCGCACAATTCTACAAAATGAAAATACGCGTCGGCATTATAAAAATACTGAGTGATCGCCGAACTGGCGCCGGTTTCGATTTTGCGTTTGAAATTCTCAAAATCCGTTTGCGCGGATCGCGCTTGCGGATGATATTCCGGATAAGCCGCCACATCGATATGGAACGAAGCGCCATACTCCTGCCGGATAAACGCCACCAGCTCACTAGCGTAACGAAACTCGCCGGCTTGTGCCATGCCGGAAGGTAAATCACCGCGTAATGCCACAATATGCCGGATTCCGGCTTGATAATACTTTTCCAGAATGACGCGAATATTCTGTTGGGTAGAACCAATGCACGAAAGATGCGGTGCGACGACATGGCCTTCAGCCTGGATTTCCAGAACGGTTTCCAGCGTGCGTTCGCGTGTCGAACCACCAGCACCGAAAGTCACCGAAAAGAATTTAGGATTGAATCGAGCCAGTTGTTGGCGTGTCAACCGCAACTTTTCTACGCCTTCTGGCGTTTGCGGCGGGAACAGTTCAAAACTGAAAGCTGGGGGAAATTTTTTTTGTGATTTCATCTTAGCCAAGGTACAGAGATGCAAAATAAGTACGATCGAGATGGTAATCGCACGGACTAATCAGCATTCTCACTGGAAGAACCGATTGCCGGTCTTTCCAGTGAAAACGATGACTTAATACCGGTACATTTCCGGTTTGAATGGCCCGTTTTTGTTCAGCCCCAGGTATTTTGCCTGTTCATCCGTCAACTCGGTAAGCTTCACGCCCAATTTGCCCACATGCAAACGCGCCACTTTTTCATCCAAATGTTTCGGTAAAACATAAACATTCTTCTGATAATTCGCGCCATTCTGCCATAACTCCATCTGCGCCAATACTTGATTGGTAAACGAGCTGGACATGACAAACGAAGGATGCCCGGTAGCGCATCCCAAATTCACCAACCGGCCTTGCGCCAACACGATGATGCGACGTCCGGTCGGGAATATGACATGATCCACTTGCGGCTTGATATTTTCCCATTGATATTTTTGTATCGATGCGATGTCGATCTCGGAATCGAAGTGACCGATATTGCAAACGATCGCCTGGTCTTTCATGCTCAGCATGTGATCATGCGTGATGACACGCAGATTACCGGTTGCGGTAACGAAAATATCCGCCTGACTGCAAGCGTCGTCCATTGTAACCACGCGATAGCCTTCCATCGCCGCCTGCAAGGCGCAAATGGGGTCAATCTCAGTGATCCAGACCGTGGCACCCAAACCGCGCAATGATTGCGCGCAACCTTTGCCGACATCGCCGTAACCGCAAACCACGGCGATTTTTCCGGCTATCATGACATCGGTAGCGCGCTTAATGCCGTCCACTAGGGATTCCCTACAACCGTACAGATTATCAAACTTTGATTTGGTGACGGAATCGTTGACATTGAAAGCGGGAAACGGCAGCTCACCACTTTTTTGCATTTCATACAAACGATGCACCCCAGTCGTAGTTTCTTCAGTTACACCCCGTATCCGGGCAAGATTTTTGGAATACCAATCGGGTTCGGATGCTAATTTCTTTTTGATGGAAGCAAATAATGCAGTTTCTTCTTCATTGCCCGGATTGGCAATAAGCACAGGATTTTTCTCGGCTTTGGCACCCAGAATCAGCAACAATGTCGCATCCCCGCCATCGTCCAGGATCATATTGGCGCCAACCGATTGTCCACCAGCCATCCATTCAAAGATCCGATGCGCATACTCCCAGTAATCATCGAGCGATTCACCTTTGTAAGCGAAAACCGGAATATTGCTGGCAGCAATGGCCGCAGCCGCATGATCCTGTGTGGAAAATATATTGCAGGAAGCCCAGCGAACTTCGGCACCCAGGGCCACCAGTGTTTCGATCAGCACAGCCGTTTGAATCGTCATATGTAAAGAACCGGCAATGCGTGCGCCTGCCAATGGTTTTTGGCTGGCATATTCTTTACGTAATGCCATTAAACCCGGCATTTCCGTTTCCGCGATGGCGATTTCTTTACGCCCCCATTCCGCCAATGCAATATCGGCAACTTTGTAGTCGGTAAAATTGGGGCTAAGCACAGCGTTCATAAACTTCTCCTTGGTATGAACGAGCGCCGTTGTGACAATGCCCGCTATGCTGAGCCTCGCGGAATAAACCGCTGCAGCGCTCCTCACCATAGGGGAAAACAATTTAAAGCTTTTGTTGCCGAAAGATTGTTGAATCTTTAGAGACCAGCATCCGCGCGCAATTGCGCAGCCTTATCGGTAGCTTCCCAGGTAAATTCCGGAAGCTCGCGTCCAAAATGCCCGTAAGCGGCCGTTTTGGCATAAATGGGACGCAACAGATTGAGGGCATGAATGATGCCGCGAGGGCGCAAATCAAAATGTTTCTCGATCAATTGCACAATTTTTTCATCGGCGATTTTACCAGTACCGAAGGTGTTGACCATCAATGAAACAGGACGCGCAACGCCAATGGCGTAAGCAACTTGCACTTCACATCTACTGGCGATTCCTGCAGCCACGATGTTTTTTGCCACATAGCGTCCGGCGTAGGTTGCCGACCGATCGACCTTGGATGGATCTTTACCCGAAAATGCACCGCCGCCATGATGCGCCGCGCCGCCGTAGCTATCAACGATGATTTTACGGCCGGTCAGACCGCAATCGCCCATCGGACCACCGACAACAAATCGTCCGGTCGGATTGACCAGATATTGAATGCGATTACTGATCATCGCAGAAGGCAATACCGGCTTAATGACTTCTTCAATTACCGCCTCGGTCAATGCAGCATGGGAAATATCAGGATCGTGTTGTGTGGAAATTACGACTGTTTCGATTTGCTGTGGTTTACCATTCAGATAGCGCACCGAAACTTGCGATTTAGCATCGGGACGCAGCCAAGGAAGCTGACCTTTTTTTCTCAATTCCGCTTGCCGCTCGACCAAGCGGTGCGCATAAAAAATCGGCATGGGCATCAATTGCGGTGTTTCATCACACGCGTAACCGAACATCAATCCTTGGTCGCCCGCCCCTTGATCCATTTCTTCTTCCTTGGAGCGATTAACGCCTTGCGCAATATCTGGGGATTGTTTGTTAAATGCCGTCAGAACTGCACAAGTCGTCGAATCAAAACCGATATTCGAACTGGTATAACCGATGTTCTTGACCGTTTCACGAGCAATGATATTGTAATCAACCGATGCGTGAGTCGTTATTTCACCCGACAATACAATCAATCCGGTACTGCAAAGCGTCTCACAAGCAACCCGCGCATTAGCATCCTGGGTAAGAATTGCATCCAATACAGCATCGGATATTTGATCGGCAACCTTATCGGGATGCCCTTCAGAAACAGATTCGGAAGTAAAAAGATATTCACTCATAATTTAACCAATAAAAATAATAATAAGTTTCAAGAATGCCGGATAGTGTCATTGAAAATAGGATCCGTCAATTTCGAATACGTCTGCAAATATGAGCGGATGAACCAGAACGCTTCAATGTTGATACATTCTAGCATGCAGTGGAACCAAATAGATTGGAAGAACACGCACCGCAGATTTTGTCGTTGGCCCGAGCAGGACGGCTGAGAAGCAACTTATTGATGACCACGATTTTGAGTGGCTAATACAAGGCATCCGTATGCTGCGGGAGTACGTGGAGACAATCAAGGGATAAGTCGCACAAAAGGGGATTTAACACCAAGATACATCTGACCACGGATGCACATGGCATGCCGGTCAGAATCATTGCCACAGAAGCTACCCGGGCGAATTGCATTTAATTCAAGGACACATTACTAGCGTCCCGGCCCAGCACCTAATCGCCGGCAAGGGCTACGATAGTAACGCCATCGTTGAGCAAGCGGGACCTCAGGTCATGCAGGCGGCAATCCCGCCACGAAAAAACAGAAAAGCGCGATGCGAATATGACACACACTTGTACCGGCAACGCCATCTCGTTGAAAATGCGTTTATTGTGCTCAAGCAGTGTCACGGCATTGCTACCCGCTACACTAAAACCCCCCCTTCCTTGCCGCCCCTCGCGTTCTGGTTAAATACTCGTAAGACACTATCTAAACTGGAACCAATCGTTTTGCGCGAAAAGCTCTGGCAATTTTTTCCAGATCCAAAACCGGCAGCATACGGATCGAATTATTTAACCCGATCTGCGCCAGTTTGTTGGAATGTATCGCAAGCATCAGGCTGCTCCGCTCAGATCCGCCCAGTTGAGGCAATTCCGGTTCCCATTGCGCCGGTTCAATTGATTCGAGCGCAGGGATTGCGAAACCCATCGCTTCGTTATCGATTTCCACAACCAGTACGCTGGTTGCAGCGGTTCTTTGCATAGATTTTCCAATCACCAGCCGGCTCAGACAAACCACTGGAATACTGCGTCCGCGCACGACAGTCATCCCCAGCATGGGACCGCCTTGATCAAATATCGGAATATCATCCGTGAACGGCAAAATTTCTTTTATTTGCTCGAAAGGCGTGGCTGTTTCACCATTGAGCTGATAAGTAATCATATTGCGCCGTTTTTCCGGCTGCCCTCCAGGTAGTGCATGTTTCTGCACAGAGCGCTGGCTAGCACCAGATTGACCGGATGTATTGGCGCCCGCCAAGCTTATCACTTGCGTATCGGCTTTAAGCGCTGCATGATCCAAGACAAAATAGTGTGATGTCATATCCGACTTATGTTGAGTAGCGGTATCCGGCAGAACACCGCGAAACAAGGAAGGCTTCGGTACCGCATAAGCTGGCATACTGATAATCTCGCTTGCGTGGATACGAACAACATCAATAACTTTACTTACAAGCAGAGCAACCATTCCTTGCGGCAAGAGAATCAGAAAGGCTTGTAAATACGCTTTCGAATCCAATTTTCCGAGTCCGCACAGATTCATCAAGTCGAGTACAGGCACCATGTTACCGTTGTAATTGATCACACCTCGGCAGTCACCCATTGCTATCGCCGAATGCTCAATAGTAAAGTCCGACAGCGTCGTATGAATCGCCATGGCATCGATAGCAAATGCAATGGAACGGCAACGCATCAATAGCATTGGTTGCGCTTTATCATTTTGAACCGCACCTTTGGCCCTAGCGGTACTATGCAAGCGCCTTGACTCAGGATCTTCAGTCATGGGTACATCTTTAAGCATGATCAGCGCCGCTGGCGACAGCAAATTGACTAGTACACCGTCATCGCTACGCCGGATACAACCGCAATATATCGGCAGGTCAGCTGCAGCAAAGCTGACAGCGTCGGTATTTTTTTCGTCGCCAGTGAAGATTCCTGTCACTGATTCCGTGAGCAAGCCCAGAAGTTTGTTCTCGTGGGTCATGATAATGACATTCGGAAACGGAATATCCGTAACTGCCAAATCAAGCACGATGCGCAGATCAATAACCGGCACCATGATGCCACGTAGATCAATACCGCCGATCACATACGGCGCGGCGCATGGCAATTTCGCCAATGCACCACAGGGAGTCACTTCACGCAAGGTTTCCATCGGCAAAGCGAGATCCATACCGGCAATGCGAAACCCGCCATATCCCGCTTGCGTTGTCGTTATCATAGAAGCATCAGCGCAATTTCATTCTGCCTTGGTACTGGCGATTTGTTCAATCAGCAAGCTGACTTCTTTAGCCATCGTGCTTTGACTTTCCGCCGATTCGGCGATTTCTGCCACACTTTTACTGGTTCGAGCAACACCGGACATAATACCCTCAAAACTGCGCGACGCTTCCCGGCTCACTTCCGCTCCTTTCTCGACATGCTGCGCCGATTCGTCGATCAGCTTGGTGATTTCGCGTGCAGCAACTGAACTGCGCTCGGCCAGTTTGCGCACCTCATCGGCTACCACCGAGAAACCGACACCATGCTCTCCAGCGCGCGCTGCTTCAATGGCCGCATTAAATGCAAGCAAATTGGTTTGATTGGAAATATCGCCGATAACACCCACGATTTCCGATACGCGTGCAGAGCTCGTTTGAATCGAGGTAATCGCTGCAATTGATTTTTGCAACGCATCGAAACCAGATTGCGCCGCTGTGGAAGAATCGTGAGCCAAGTCCGCGGCGACACCTGAATTGGCGGCAATCGCATCGACACTTTCAACTAGTTTGCGAACCCGTATGTTCATTTCCGCGGCACCCGCTGCAATACGTTTTTCTAATTTCACTTCGTTCGTGACATCGTGCGCATATTTCACGATTTTCATTACTTTCCCGTTGAGATCGAAGATCGGGTTATAAGTCGCCTGTATCCAGACATCGCGATTGAATTTACCGACACGGTGAAAACGGCCGCTAATAAATTCACCTTCATTGAGCCGTAACCAGAAATCACGATATTCCTTGCTCTGAGTGTATTCGCCAGTGCAAAAAGTGCTGTGGTGCTGATTTTGTATCTCACGCAACGTATAGCCCATTGCCGTCAGGAAATTCCGGTTGGCATTGAGCACATGACCATTCAGATCGAATTCAATAACCGCTTGTCCACGATCGATCGCCGATACTTTCGCTTCAAACTCCGAAGTACGCAGTTTGACAGCCGTGACATCGGAAGCAAACTTCACCACTTTGGCTGGATTTCCCTGTGGATCAAAAATCGGGTTATAGGTTGCTTGAATCCAAATTTCGCGGTTATTTTTACCAATCCGTTTATATTCACCCGATTCAAATTCTCCTCGAGACAAACGCTCCCAGAATGCATGGTATCCCGGGCCAGCGGCTTCTTCCGGATCGACAAACATGCGATGATGCCGCCCCTTGATGTCATCTAAACCAAAGCCCGTCAACTTGAGAAAGTTTTCATTTGCTGCTAGAACCTTACCGCTCATATCAAACTCGATAACCGCTTGAGCGCGATCAATCGCACTGAGTTTGCCTTTCGCATCCAACCGGTCAAGCTTAGTGGTGGTAATATCGTCAGCCAGCATCATGACTTTCGCTAGAAGCCCATCAAGCCCCATAATCGGACAAAAATTAGCCAAAAACCACCGCTCCGTGCCACCTGACCTCTTACGCCTGACTTCAATATTTTTTGCGTGCCCTTCACGCATGGAATTCCAAATATCAATATGCGCATTACCACGAACATCTTCTTCAAATTGAATATGACTTTCGGATTTACCCGCAAGATCTCCGAGTCCGTAACCCAGTGCATTTTGCATACGCTCATTAGCACTCAGAATATAGCCGTCGGCGGATAATTCCAAAATACAGCTGCTGCTGAATACAGCGTCCATCCGAGCTGCCATTTCCATTGCATGCAGCTTTGCCACGGTAATATCACTACAAAACTTGACTACCCGCACAGGCTTTCCGTGCAGGTCCAGAATCGGGTTATAAGTAGCTTGAATCCATATTCGCTTGCCGTTCTTACCCAGACGCAAATACTCATTCGAATAAAACTCACCTTCACCAAGCTTCTGCCAAAAAACACGATAAGCACCGCTAGCCGCTTCTTCCTTGTCGACAAACATGCGGTGATGCTGCCCCTTAATTTCATTTAAGGTATAACCCATGAGCTTGAGAAAATTTTCGTTAGCATCGAGCACATTCCCAGCCAAATCGAATTCAATAATGCCTTGGGAACGTGATATTGCGGCAACTTTACCTTCATTGGATAAAGCTGCCAGTTTTGCACCGGTGATATCACTCGCAAATTTGATGATTTTGTAAGGTTTGCCATCCGCATCCAGGATCGGTGTATAAGTCGCCTGCAACCAAACAGGCCGGCCTTGCCGGTTTAATCGCATGAATTCCCCATGCTTATGTTTACCCGCACGTAAATCATCCCAAAAAACTTGGTAATCCGGGCTTTTTTCATAAGCTTCTTCACAAAACATGCGATGGTGCTTACCCATCACTTCTTGCAACGTATAATCGAATGCCTCAAGAAATTTTTTGTTGGCTGTCAGCACATAACCATTGATATCGAACTCGATAATCGCTTGCGTTTGATTGATAGCCTCGATTTTTCCACCATCTTCGAGCGATTTGGATTTGCTCGCCGTAATATCGCTAGCTACTTTAACGACTTTGCATGGCTTATTACTGCCATCCAGTACCGGGATGTAATTGGCGCAAATGTATATATCATGCCCATCCGCAGCAACACGGCGAAATTCTCCGGAAGAATATTTTCCCGCACGCAAATCTGCCCATAAGTTTTTATATTCCTCGCTATTGACAGCGCTGGGAGGGCAAAGCTGACTATGATGCTTGCCTGCCAAATCTTCCAGCGAATATCCAAACAACATAAGAAAATTAGGATTGGCAGTCAGTATAGTGCCATCGAGATTAAATTCGATGATGGCTTGATTCTGCTCAATTGCCTTATAAATATTGATCGATTGTTGTTGATCGGCTTCAGATGAAGTCTTTGCTTTGATAGACGGTAAAGCTGACATTCTCTGTAAATCTCCTCAATTTAGTAGTTTTACTCCGATAGTTGGCAGGAGGCATACTCTGACCACGCGATTCCTTTCAATTACGGAAAAAATAATCTTTGGTTGAGCACTAATTAGAAGGGTCTTTACCGATCTAATCCGCTAATTGCTTCAATAAAAAAGTTGTTTCAGCAGAGAAAAAGTAAGATGGTTTTGTGAAACACGGCATAACAATACCGATGCAATGGCACTTGACCGTATGTTATTCAGAAATAATTACGAAAAAATAGAATTGTAGTTTCCCGGAAGGTAATCCTGAAAAACTACTGGATTTGGCCATGCTGCGTTGGAAGCAGATCAAAATACTTATTTACCAATTGTAAGCTGCGCTTTTGCGCCACCAGTTTAACAATTCTGCAGTTGGTCCTTTTGCAGCAGAAAAACAAACCCATCGCCCGTGCTGGTTTCCAGCCAAATGAACGGTAATTGCGGGAATGCTTGCTCCAGTGTGCCGCGATTGTGGCCGATTTCGACCACCAAAATACCGTCATCGCTCAAATGCCGTTCGGCTCGCCGCAGGATTTGCCGGGTTGCATCTAGACCATCTTCACCGCTCGCCAGCGCATTTTCCGGTTCATGGCGATACTCCTGCGGTAAGCATTCCATTGATTCGGCGTTGACGTACGGCGGATTACTGATGATCAAGTCGTAGCTTTTTCCATGCAAAGCCGAGAACAGATCGGATTCAATCAGGCTGATGCGTTCTTGCAAGCCGTAATCCTGCACATTCTTTTGGGCAACGGCAAGCGCCTGCGGGGAAATATCGGCGGCATCGATGTGTACGTTCTCAAAAGCGTGTGCCATCAGGATGGCCAGACAACCGGAACCGGTGCAGAGATCGAGCGCGGTTGTGATGTGATCGGGATCAATGATCCACGGTGATAGTTGCGTTTGCAGCGATTCGGCGATAAACGAGCGCGGAATGATGACACGTTCGTCGACATAAAAGCTGAAATCGCCGAGCCACGCTTCGTGCGTCAGGTAGGCTGCGGGAATGCGGTCTTTGACGCGGCGCTCGATGATTTCCAGCACCTGTTTGCATTCGATCTCGGTCACGCGCGCATCCAGAAAGGGATCGAGTTGATCCAGTGGTAAATAAAGCGTTTTCAGAATAAGATACGCCGCTTCATCATAAGCCGTGGCGGAACCGTGACCGAAATGCAGACCGGCTTTGTTAAACTGGCTGACGGCGAAACGGAGCAGATCACGAATGGTATGAAGTTGCGATTGCGCTTGAGCGATCATAGGTGCAAGAAAAATTAAAAAAACAGTAGTGTTGATGGAAAGCAACCGGAAAACAACTCCCAGTCAAAACGAACGCGCAATGTAGCATAAAAACCGTCATCAGAATGGATCATAAAATACCGATTT
Organism: Pseudomonadota bacterium; assembly: GCA_018241205.1. Classification (GTDB taxonomy): domain Bacteria; phylum Pseudomonadota; class Gammaproteobacteria; order Burkholderiales; family Nitrosomonadaceae; genus Nitrosomonas. Next base: position 6,003 of record JAFEEI010000152.1, on the reverse strand, counting down.
TGCAGCGTGAATCCGTAATGTCAGCGGCAACGGAACGCGACCAATATTTCATGCGAACCGCCCTGGAATTGGCGCAACAGGCGCAAGAACAAAGCGAAGTGCCGGTCGGCGCTGTAGTAGTTCGAAACGATAGTATCATCGGGCACGGCTACAACCGGCCGATTTCTGCGACCGATCCAACGGCACATGCTGAAATCATGGCAATGCGCGCTGCCGGGCTGTATTTATCCAATTACCGTTTGCTGGATTGCACCTTGTATGTGACGTTAGAACCGTGCACGATGTGCATCGGCGCGATTTTTCACGCGCGCATTCAACGCTTAGTATTTGCCGCAACCGACCCGAAAACCGGTGCGTGCGGCAGCGTCATCGATTTGCCTGCGGAAGTGCGATTAAATCATCACTTGCAGGTTGATTCGGGCATTCTGGCCCTCGAAGCCAGCGCGCTGCTGAAACAATTTTTCGCGCAAAAACGTAAAGCAACCGAGCGGAACCACCATGAAAATTGATATTACGATCACAACTCAACAACTGGATTTGTTGGATGAACACGGACAAATCGTCCGGCAATACCGGATTTCGTCAGCCAAAAACGGCACCGGCCAGGAAAATGGCAGTTTTTGCACACCACTTGGTAAACACGTCATCCGCGCCAAAATCGGCGCCGGTCGGCCGGTCAATACGGTTTTTATCAAGCGCCGCCCTACCGGCGAGATTTATACGCCGCAACTGGCGCAGCAATTTCCTAAGCGGGATTGGATCCTGACGCGCATTTTGTGGTTGTGCGGCTGCGAACCAGGATTCAATCGCTTCGGTTCGGTCGACACCATGCGCCGTTATATTTACATTCACGGCACGCCGGATAGCGTGGAAATGGGCAAACCCGGATCGATCGGATGTATCCGCATGCGCAACAGCGATTTATTGGAATTGTTTGACAAGATCAACAAGGGAATCCGTGTGGATATTCACAGGTAACTGTTCAGTTTCGGGCGGCGTTGCAGCAGCCATCAGCAATTTCCGTTGGCGAAAAGTAAGTATTGCCACCAACCTTCGTCTGCTTTACTTCGATCTTTGGAAATTTCTATATCAACAGGGTACCGTTGTTTCGAGCGCGCATCGCGGGTAAGCCGTCACTCTCTGCAGACTTCAATCCGGGAAATTCTTTTTCATGAATTTCCTGCAATGCATAGATCTCACGCAGCACTTCCAGCGGGAATCCTTGCCTGCCTTTGTCTCTTTCGACAACCAGCAGTTTATTGATATATTGATAAAACTCCTTGTAGCCCCAATGCAATTGAATCATCTCCGCAATTCGTTTGTAATTCGCATCTAGCAACGATTCTTTATCACCCAAATAAGCTTTAAATCCCTTAATTGAATTTTTTAATGACATTTCACTACTCCTTTCGCTCTTTCAATATAAATTTTTCGTTGATAGTAGGAAAATTTAACTAATCCCAGCTTAATATCGTGGGATTACGGAATTTTCTGTAGAAAGTATAGTAAATCTCACAACTCAAATTTTGGGGCTGTAGTAGATTAGCTTAGATGCTAAACTAATCTACTACAGCCCCATTATTAATAATCAATATCTTGTTTTTTTAGAGACTAATATTTGCAGCCGGTCCTGCTGCAAATAATCGGCTATTTGACAGGAAAAATACACATTACCCGGAAGCCAAAATTATTGTACCGGATACCGGCATCGAACTCGCCGCGAACGGATGAGCGCATATACTTCGAGTCATAGGCCCAGGAACCGCCACGCAACACACGTGAGCCAAATTCATTCATGCGGGCACATTGCTGTTCCTGTCCGTCATATTGATCGTGCCATGCTGAACAAGTCCATTCCCAGACGTTTCCGGAGGTATCGTATAAGCCGTAAAGATTGGCTTTGAATTGCCCCACCGGCGCCGCTTGTTGGCTATCCCACTGACTGCCGCATTGGCTGCAATTGGCATTATTAACACCGGCTTCATTGCCCCACGGATACGCGGTTTTCAACCCCGCCCGCGCGGCGTATTCCCATTCCGCTTCAGTGGGCAAGCGGCAGCTGAGTTGTTTCTGTTCTCCCAGCCAGACTGCGTAGGCCATTGCCCCTTGCCAATTGATCTCTATCACAGGTAGTTTTGCTGCGGTATTTTCTTGGTCAACCGGCGGAATATTTGAATTCTTTTCTGCCAGGTTTCTGGATTTCTGCGCCCGTAGGTAGCTATCGAACTGTTCGTTGGTAATCTCGTATTTGCTCATGTAAAAAGGCCGGTCAATTTGGATATGTTTACCCGGAATACCGAAATACTTTTTTTCTTCCGCACCCAGATTTTCGATAAATGCAGCATCCTGCTCACCCATATCAAAAGAACCGGCTGGGATCAGCACAAGCTCGGGAAGAATTATTTTGCTGGATTGCATTGAATCGACACCAGAATTCATCCGATCTCGAATGAACCTGTCATAAATCGATGCAACAAAAGGCACACTCGTAATTGCCAGAATCCCGACAACTGAAATCCACAAAAATCTGTAGAGTAATAAAAAACGCATGCTACCTTTTCCCGGATTAGATTGAATCTTCATTTTTTGCTTGGTACGGTTGTAGCAATCTAGCGCTCAAATTGAGTTCGATCGATAGACAAGGTTTTTGGGGAATATTTTACCGGTTGATGGCTGATCCTATTGGATGACCTGGATTAATAGAGTCGATTTTTGTTTGATAAATAGTAACATTGAACAAACTGAGAGAAATTATTTATTGAATATACCAATATATAATTAAGCATTGGTAATTTTTGCAGGTAGATGGTAAGCCTGTACAAAAGAAGACAAGTGTGACATTGGGTGAACATTTCGAGAAATTTCTGGCTCACCAGATTGAATCGGGGCGTTACGGTTCAGCTAGCGAGGCCATGGCGGAGTTGCGGTAAATCAGATGTTTAGCCGCCTTGGGCGGCTCATGGTTTAGGACACCTTTGAGGCGTTCACCCAATAAACCTCCGGCTTTACCGGAAGTAATTTAACTTTCTTAAGTTTACTGCTGTAAAAAACCTGACTCCAATTTAAATTGTCAATTAGCTTCTCATTCCGGAAGACTCAGCATTCTTGTCGTTGCTAGCTTTCAAATTGCTGCCACAAACATCGATTGTTACTTTCACGTGCAATATTTTCCAGCACCGCTAAATGCTGCGCGAATTCCTCATCGGTTGCCGCGATAACTTTTAAATCGCGGCTATCAATATTTGCTATCACCTGTTGAATGGGTTCAGCGTATTCCAATTCAATAAGCAAGCTTTCCTGGCCGCGCGTCATCGCAAGATAAACTTCGGCTAATAGCTCGGCATCCAATAACGCGCCATGCAGTGTACGCTTGGAGTTGTCGATGCTGTAACGCTCGCATAATGCATCGAGGTTATTCCGTTTACCCGGATGAAATTCCTTCGCGAGCTTTAAAGTATCCGTTATCGAAGCACAATAACTGTCCAATGTTTTGAGTTTGATTAAACTTAACTCATGATTGAGAAAGCCGACGTCGAATGGAGCGTTATGGATAATCAGTTCCGCATCATGAATAAAATTCAGGAGCTCCTTGGAAATATCGTGAAATCTCGGTTTATCCCGAAGAAACTCCGCCGTTAGTCCGTGTACTTGCAAAGCCCCCTCATCGCTCTCACGATCAGGATTGAGATAATAATGAACGTGATTACCGGTCAATTGCCGGTTACAAAGCTCGACTGCCGCTATTTCAACAAGACGATGACCCAGTTTATGCTCCAGCCCGGTCGTTTCGGTATCCAGCACAATTTGACGCATGTCAGGCTCCCTCCGGATCTTGCGGCAGTTCTTCAGAATTCATCATGACAACACCGCGATTAGCCAATTGATCGGCACGTTCGTTATCGGTATGACCCGCGTGTCCTCGCATCCAGCACCACTCTATTTCATGATGCTGCGTTAATTGATCAAGCATTTTCCATAAATCTTCATTTTTCACCGGTTTTTTATCCGAAGTGCGCCAATTGCGCAGCTTCCAAGCGGTAAGCCATTCGCTGATGCCTTTCTGGACATATTGTGAATCGGTGTACAAGTGAACTTTACACGGGCGTTTTAAAGATTCCAATGCCCGTATCGCGGCAAGCAACTCCATGCGGTTATTGGTCGTCAGTTTCTCTCCGCCGAAAATTTCCCGTTCATGCCCGGCATATTTCAGTACAGCACCCCATCCACCAACCCCGGGATTTCCTTTACATGCACCGTCCGTATAAATTTCAACAATTTTAGCGGGCGTGATATTCATCGTTCAATCAAATCTTTTATCTGATTCCGCTTTGACGAATGCTCCTCGATCGAGGCTTCGTTGACTCTTTGCGCGACAGATACCATCTTCTTTTTGGTATCGGGGCAATTTCTCCAATCGGGTTTAATAATTCTCATGCCGTGCATGTGCTTAATCGCATGCAAAAAATACACTCCCCCTGAAATCGGCCACCAACGATCCCCCGCCGCTTCCATAAAACTAAAGCGCTGACGCCAGCGTGCTTGTTTAAACGGTGGCACATAGCAACACAACCGGCCGCCGGCCATCTCGAAATCCAGCAGTTTCAGCCAGTCTTTAAGGCGTGATAGCGTCATAAAATTACCATTCCAGGGAAATTCCCGCCGGGTTGATTTTAAATAATGGCGAATTCCCCATAAACTGAATGGATTAAAGCCGGATATCACAATATGGCCTTCCGGTATCAAAACGCGATGCACTTCACGTAAAATTTGATGCGGATTGGCATTAAATTCTAAAGTATGGGGCAGGATTACAAGATCTACGCTGTTGCTTTGAATCGGTAGAAAACTTGCCGCGGCACGCATTGACGCATGATCTTCAAGTCCAATGGAAAACTGAAAAGGCATCCTATTCAGACGCAGAAAATTAAATTGCGGCCAGCCGATCTGCACTGCATTGTAACCAAAAATGTTCGCCACAACGTGATCGAAATAGCGCTGCTCATGTTCAATCAGATATTGACCAAGAGAAGATTCAAACCATTGCTGAACATTTTGCGCAGTCATTTTTAATAACTTATTTGCAGTAATTACTTAATTAATCCGATCATAAAGCGGCAATATTACAATTTTTAAAACATGGGAATGTCATGCTGAATATACACCCTGTTCCGGCTTTCCGGGATAATTATATCTGGGTAGTTCACAACCAGGGTTATGCCGCCGTAGTCGACCCGGGCATAGCATCTCCGGTAATAGATTATCTACAGTCGGAGAAATTGCAACTCTGCGCGATTCTAATCACCCATCACCACAGCGACCATACCGGTGGCATCACGGAATTGACGCAACTATTCAATGTTCCGGTGTACGGCCCCGGCAACGAATCAATTACAGGAGTCACTCACCCGCTGCGCGAAAATGATCCAGTCCAATTGGAAGAAATCGCACTCAATCTTTCCGTCATCGATATTCCCGGTCATACCCGCGGCCATATCGCCTATTACGGATCCAAGCCGTTTGCGATGGTATTTTGTGGCGATACGCTTTTTTCTTGCGGTTGCGGGCGAATTTTCGAAGGCAATGCAGCGCAAATGTATCAGTCTTTACAAAAGCTATGTCAGTTACCGGACAATACGCGTGTGTACTGCACCCATGAATACACCCTCAGCAACATTCGGTTTGCCAGAGCAGTCGATGCGGAAAACCGGGAACTGATCGAACTGGAAATTACCGCACGGCAATTACGCCAGCAAAACCTACCGACGCTCCCGACGACAATACACCTCGAGAAAGCAGTGAATCCTTTTCTCCGCTGCGATCAGCAGGCCGTTATCGATTGTGCGCGGCAGCATGCGGCAATGGCGCTTCCGGATCCAGTAAGTGTTTTCTCGGTACTGCGGAAATGGAAAAATAATTTCTGAAGGAAACGCTGATTAATTGACTATACGAGCGAATCACTTCGTTGCGCGGTACTCGCTTCCTCGCCTATCTTATTGATATGTC
>JAFEEI010000151.1:1714-2540 GCA_018241205.1 Pseudomonadota bacterium | reverse complement strand
GAATCGATGGGGTTCAATACCGATGAAATCGTGATCATTCCGATCGACTATGCGCAGCAAATGTTCAACACCACGTCGTTGTTCCGTATCCTGATCGAAGCGAAAAGCCATAATGACATTGAACTCGCCAAGCGGGCGATATTGGCGACCCTGAAGCAGAGTCATGACGGTGAAGAAGACGTGACCGTGATCACGCAGGATGCCATTCTGGCTACCTTCGACCGGATTCTGCACACGATGACGCTGGCCGTCGCCGGGATTGCCGCAATCAGCCTGATCGTCGCCGGTATTCTGGTGATGAATGTGATGCTGGTGGCGGTCAACCAGCGCACTGCGGAAATCGGACTGCTGAAGGCCATCGGCGCCACCTCCGGAGACATTCGCCGGTTATTTTTTGCCGAAGCGGTGTGGCTGTCGTTTGCCGGTGCTGTTATCGGTTTTGTGTTGGGTCAATTGGGCAGTTTGATGCTGCGCCTGGCTTACCCGCAACTTCCGGCATGGGCGCCCATCTGGGCCTCGATCGCGGGCATCGTGGTTGCGCTGGTGACCGGTATCGCCGCCAGTCTTTGGCCTGCGAACCAAGCGGCGCGGCTCGATGCCGTCAAAGCACTGAGTAAGAAATAAATACCAAGAATGCGTTCTAACTTGCTTTCCGTTTCTTCCGGAATCTTGGAGAACTGTCATGCCGGACGTAGCGGGAAATCATAATACTGATTAACTATCAGTGGCTTCTCACTGTGTCTAGAATAATAAGACCCATCTGGTGAGCGCCATTCTCACCATGTGACACTCAATAGACACTCAATAAGCCTCCGGCTTTGCCGGA
>JAFEEI010000151.1:0-1651 GCA_018241205.1 Pseudomonadota bacterium | reverse complement strand
TTATTTCAATCAACCTCTCTGTAAGCAACCCTGAGAGTTCTTACAGCATCATACTTCTGCCGGATTGTTTAAGTAAATTTAAAACAAGAAACCTAATATCATAAAAAATTGAATGAATACATTAATTCCGATTATTTTATCTGGAGGCTCGGGTACTCGCTTATGGCCGCTTTCGCGTGAGAAACATCCAAAGCAACTATTATCCTTGATAAACGAAGATTCACTGCTACAAGCTACTATTCGTCGTATGGATGGTCTGAAGGGCATTAAATTAGATATGCCGATCATTGTTTGTAATGATGAATATCGCTTTGTGATTGCGGAGCAATTGCGAATCATAAACAAAAAAGGGACTATTCTGCTTGAGCCTGTTGGGCGCAATACAGGCCCCGCATTGACATTGGCTGCACTTGCAGCATTGCGTGTGGATGATGATCCTGTGTTACTGGTCATNNCCATCTGATCATGTGATTATGGACGTAGAATCATTTCAGGCTGCTGTTCTTAAAGGCATGCCACAAGCAATGAGTGGAAAAATTGTCACCTTCGGTATCGCTCCAGATGCTCCAGAAATTGGGTATGGTTATATACAACTTGGAGGATTAATAGAGCAAGGCCAAATGGCATACTACATAACCCGTTTTGTCGAGAAGCCTGATCTATCAACAGCGCAAGCCTATCTAGACGCAGGAAATTATGTCTGGAACAGCGGATTGTTTATGATGCGTGCTTCGGTGTGGCTATCCACTATCAATAAGTGCCGGCCAGATATTTTCGCAGCATGCCGTAATGCCTGGGATCAAGGTTCTGTTGATGGCGAATTTCTTCGCGTAGATAAAAATGCATTTGAACAGTGTCCTAGTGATTCAATTGATTATGCGGTAATGGAGCGAATCGCTGATCACGGCAGCAAATTGCCAACTGGCGCTGTAATTCCGCTTGCCGCAAAATGGTCTGATATCGGCGCTTGGAATTCTTTGTGGCAAGTACTTCCCAAAAATGATGCAGGCAATGTATCGAAAGGGGATGTACTATTAAGTAATTGTAACAATACTCTTGCCATTTCGGAAAGCCGTTTAGTCGCGTGCGTCGGAGTGGAAAACATGATTGTTGTTGAAACTCCTGACGCAGTACTAATTGTCCATAAGGACAAAACACAAGAAGTCAAATCAATTGTCGATATGCTGAAACAACAAGGCCGATCAGAGGGACAGTGGCACCGCAAAGTTTTTCGTCCCTGGGGTTGGTACGATGGGATTGATATGGGCGAGCGTTTCCAAGTAAAACGTATAGTTGTCAAACCCGGAGCTTCCCTTTCATTGCAGATGCATCATCATCGCGCTGAGCATTGGGTTGTCGTGCATGGTACTGCACGTGTAACACGCAATGATGAAGTTTATTTGGTCTCCGAAAATGAATCGACCTACATTCCACTTGGCACAAAACATAGGTTAGAAAATCCCGGTTGTGTCCCGCTTGAAATGATTGAAATTCAATCCGGTTCGTATCTAGGCGAAGATGATATAGTGCGCTTTGAAGATGTTTATGGCCGGAAAGAACAGTAATTTTATAGCTCCGTGCAAAATTAACTCGATCTTTATTGTGAGACTCAAATAATCTGAATCGCCTAGGGTCTGTTGACGTTTTGAGA
>JAFEEI010000150.1 GCA_018241205.1 Pseudomonadota bacterium | reverse complement strand
GTCACGCACGACCAGGAAGAGGCACTCGAAGTCGCCGACCGTGTGGTGGTCATGAACGAAGGCCGGATCGAGCAAGTCGGCACACCAGATGAAGTGTACGAGCAGCCGGCCAGTCCGTTCGTGTATGAATTTCTCGGCAACGTGAACTTATTCCATGGCCGCCTGCACCGCGGTCGTGCCTGGATCGGCGACATCGAGGTGGAAGCGCCGGAACACGCCGAAGCGGAGGAACTGGCCGCTATCGCGTATGTACGTCCGCATGAAATCGAAGTGGAGCGTACGCGTAACGGTGAAGCGGCACTGGCGGCGCAAATCGTGCATGTGCTGTCCGTCGGTCCGATTGTGCGGCTGGAATTGGTGCGGGAAAACGACACAGAAAAAAATCCGGTACACGCTGAAATCAGCAAAGAGCGTTTTCGCGAATTGCAACTGGCGAAAGGCGACAAAGTGTTTATCAAGCCGCGACGGCTCGATTTGTTCCCCAGCTACCCGCACAGCCATTTGAAACATTGAGGCGCGATATCCCGACGCGCACTGAACGAACAGGAATTGAAACTATGGCAACCGAATTCAAACCGCACGGCTCAGCGGAATCAGAAATCAATCGTCTGGAAATAGACCATATCGTTTCCCAATTGCGCACGTTGCGCGTGGCCTCACTGGAACACCGGCAACGGCTTAACAAGCCGCCCAAATTACCGTCGCGGAAAACCTTGGCATCGATCATCGAGCGTTTGAGCGCGGCTTTGTTTCCCAATCGCCTGGGCGCACCGGGCGTTTCCGATGAAGGCATTGATTATTACGTCGGACATACCCTCGATATCACCCTGCGCGATTTACTCGACCAAATTCGGCACGAATTGTTTTTTGTCTCGGGTCAGGAAATAGCTGCTCCCTCGCTGCGTGAGCAAGCTGCGATTATTGCCAACACGTTTGCCAAGCAACTGCCGAAAATCCGCAGCTTGCTGGAAAGCGACATCCGTGCCGCCTACGAGGGTGACCCGGCGGCGCACAGCATTGACGATGTATTGGTATGCTATCCGGGCGTTATTGCGATCATTCATCACCGCATTGCGCATGAATTGCATCAACTGGGCGTGCCGCTGATTGCACGCATGATATCGGAAATCGCCCATTCGCTGACCGGCATCGAAATACATCCGGGCGCTCAAATCGGTGAAAGCTTTTTTATCGATCACGGCACCGGTGTCGTAATCGGCGAGACTGCCATTATCGGCCGCAATGTGCGGCTATATCAGGCGGTGACCCTGGGCGCCAAACGTTTTCCCGTTGATGAGCATGGCATACTGGTGAAGGGCAATTTGCGGCACCCCATTGTTGAAGATGACGTGGTGATTTATGCCGGCGCCACGGTTCTCGGGCGTATCACCATCGGCCGCGGCTCCACGATCGGCGGCAATGTCTGGCTGACACACAGCATTCCACCGGGAAGCCATGTCATGCAAGCGCAAATTCGCACCGAGGTGCATGCAGCCGCCACAGAGCTTTAAGGAAGTTTGCATCGATACCAGCGATTTGCAAGGATTGGCAAATGCAGTTTATAGATACCGCATAACGGCTCACAAACAGCCTTCTTGGGGGCTCCAGCGATAAACCTCCCGTTCTGCTGGAGGTAACTAACTTAGCACTCACACCTTTAAGAAATTGCGGCGAGGTACTTTATTTTTCCATGATTCAAAAACTAAAGCTGTATAAGTTTTTCCCGTAAAGAATTCTTATTTTTTACCAACAAGTGAGTACAAAAAATGAGAATTAATGAGCCAGTTTCCCAGCGGGATATGGGAATAAATGATGGTTGTGAGATTATCTCAACGACCAATCTGAAGGGCGCTATAACTTCAGCAAATGAAGATTTTATCCGCATGAGCGGTTATACATGGGAAGAGCTCGAAAACAAAAACCATAACATTATCCGTCACCCGGATGTGCCGCCGGAAGCTTATGCGATGTTGTGGGAAGCTTTAAAATCCGGGAATCCTTGGATGGGCATGGTAAAAAACCGGAATAAGAATGGTGATCACTATTGGGTCGATGCTTATGCAAGTCCCTTGTATGAAGATGGCAAGATCGTTGGCTATCAGTCGGTTAGGGTAAAGCCAGAAAAAATCTGGGTTGACCGCGCTGAAGCGCTCTATGCTCAAATAATGTCTAAAAAATCGGATGATGATAAGCGTCGTTCCAAACTTGATAAGATAAAACTAACAAAATTCCCGATAGGCCTAACTGCTAAAATCATTTTAGCGATTACTTGTGTTTTTGCTCTGGTTTTTGCAGGGTTCGCACTGACAGATAAAATGTCAATCTTGTTTGCGCTATCCGGTTTTCTTGTAGGCAGCCTAATTAGTGCGGTTATTGTGTATCGCATGCTGGAAGGAGTTCGAAGTGTGGCGAGAAAATCACAAATTATCGCTAACGACCCAGTTGCTCGCTACATTTACACAGGCAGGACAGATGAGATAGGGCAACTGGAATATGTGCAAATTTTTCAACGCGCAAAATTCCGCACAGCTATCGGACGTGTTTTAGAATCAATTTCCGTACTGAGAAAAAACACTGATGAAGTAGCAAAAAGCAGTGTCGACCTCTCAAGCCGTACTGAGAATACCGCATCAAGCCTTGAAGAAACTGCATCGAGCATGGAAGAAATGGCTTCAACCGTTCAACAAAATGCTGACAACACTAAGCAGGCTAATATTCTCGTAGTAAGTGCACACAAGCAATCTGAAACCAGTGAAAAAGTGATCGCAAATACTATGCATGCCATGAACGAAATTAATGACAGCAGCAAAAAAATTGCTGATATTACCAATGTAATTGATGAAATCGCTTTCCAAACCAACTTATTGGCGCTTAATGCAGCAGTAGAAGCTGCAAGAGCCGGAGAGCAAGGCCGCGGGTTTGCAGTAGTCGCGAATGAGGTGCGCAGCCTGGCTGGACGCAGCGCCGAGTCTGCCAAGCAGATCAAGGAATTAATAAATGATAGTGTTGTTAAGGTCGAAAATGGTACAAAGCTTGTGACACAATCCGCAGAATCGTTAAGAACGATCAACAATAGTATCCAGAAAATCTCTGATATCGTGAATGAAATTTCACTTTCTTCACAAGAACAAGCCAATGGTATCGAGCAAATTAATCAGGCCATCATGCAAATTGATGGTGTGACACAACAAAATGGAAGTCTAGTAGAAGAATTGTCGTCCGCCAGTAATGCTATGAGCGATAAAGTTAAGAAGCTTGCTAGCTTAGCGGATCAATTTAGATAATTTAATCCGAGTCGAACAGGACATCCGTGTTAGTAAAAATAAAATAGTGCAGTCCCAAGGATGCGCCCAGATTGCCTGCCGGTGACGGTGTGTTGGGATTAAGAAAGTTGTTGCCAAATTCTGGTCTTAGACCGAATCAGTGCCGCTGCCAAGTGCAAAAAACCTCCAATGTATTGGAAAACTTCCCAAGATCATGTAACCAAGGGTCAAGTTAGCATTGCACAAAATCTGGCAGTCAGAAACACGTGAAAAGGCTTAATGTGGTTGCTAACAATGAAGCAAGAACAGGAGAAATTCAGCAAGAAAAACCGCCGGAACATGAATTGCCGGAAATCCGTGTTCAAAAAAATGGCAGTAATACTGAAAAATCTCAAAGCATTTAATTGTTCAGCGTTTCCTTAGCAGAAATAAGCTATTCAGAACCTCAAAAACCAATAAACAGCAAACAGGAAGTTAATTCCATCATCGGAAAGAATGCCTTTGAACGCTATCGCCGGAGCATTTCATTCCAAATTCAGCTTCACAACGCTACTTCACCCAGTAAAATTCACTAAAATAAACTGAAAGTATTTCCGCACCTCGCAACGCAGCCGAATTTCGTTTTGCGCGGTGCCGTGTTAATCTCTGCGCTGCATTTTTCAAACGATTCCGTTTGGATTTGCTGCTTTTGCAATCTGATTTGAATTGATGGGTTATGAACAAGGATAAAAAAATAAAAGTATTATTTGTCTGTATGGGCAATATTTGCCGTTCGCCAACGGCGGATGCGGTATTCCGGCACCATGTCAAAGCCGCCGGCGTTGATCATCTGATTCACGTGGATTCCGCCGGAACCCACGCCTACCACATCGGCGATCCGCCGGATCATCGCGCGCAAAGCACAGCATTACAGCGCGGATACAAAATGCACGAACTGCGCGCCCGTGCGGTAGAGTCCAGCGACTTCGAGGAATTCGACTATATTCTGGCGATGGACAAGGAAAATCTCACGCTACTGCTGCAACGCAGCCCGCGGCAGCATGTCAACAAGATCCAATTATTCATGCAATATGCGCCCAGCGCCGAGGCGGATACCGAAGTACCCGATCCGTATTTCGGCGGACAACAAGGATTTGAGCTGGTGCTGGACATGGTCGAGGAAGCCAGCCAAGGTCTGCTGGCACATCTGCGCACTATCAAAACACAACAAGGACAATTCCCATGAAAACAAAAGCCGCTGTCGCCTGGAAAGCCGGTCAACCGTTGACAATTGAAGAAATCGACCTGGAAGGCCCCAAATCCGGCGAAGTGCTGGTCGAAATCAAAGCCACCGGTATTTGCCATACCGATTACTACACACTGTCCGGCGCCGATCCGGAAGGTCTGTTCCCGGCGATTCTCGGTCATGAAGGCGCAGGCGTGGTGGTTGATGTCGGCCCTGATGTGAAATCATTACGCAAGGGCGACCATGTGATTCCGCTGTACACGCCGGAATGCCGCGAATGCAAATTCTGTCTGTCGAAAAAAACCAATCTGTGCCAGGCGATCCGCGCCACGCAAGGCAAGGGCTTGATGCCCGACAGTACCTCGCGTTTTTCCAGCGGCGGCAAACCACTGTTTCACTACATGGGTACGTCGACTTTCTCTAACTACACCGTAGTCCCGGAAATCGCATTGGCGAAAATCCGCGAAGACGCGCCGTTCGATAAGGTGTGTTACATCGGCTGCGGCGTCACCACCGG
>JAFEEI010000014.1 GCA_018241205.1 Pseudomonadota bacterium | reverse complement strand
CCCGGACGGCAACCCGGACGTGGCGCTGCACCCCGAACACCTGGCGTATATCATCTATACCTCCGGTTCCACCGGCAAGCCGAAGGGCGTGGCGGTGGCGCACGGCCCATTGGCGATGCATGTGCAATCGATCGGCGAGTTGTACGGCATGACGCCGGCAGACCGGGAATTGCAGTTCGCTTCGATTAATTTTGACGGCGCGCACGAACGCTGGCTGGTGCCGCTGGTTTTTGGTGCGGCTTTGATGCCGCGGGATAATGAATTGTGGGCCGCCGACCGGGCCGCCGGTGAGATCGCCAAGCATGGCATCACCATTGCCTGTTTTACCCCAGGTTACTTGCAGCAGTTGGCCGAATTCACCGGCAGCGCCGGGCGCAATTTGCCGATCCGTTCGTATACGGTGGGGGGTGAGGCCATGAGCCGCAGCGCTTTCGAATTTGTGCAGCAAACCTTGCAACCGCCGCGCATCATCAACGGTTACGGTCCGACCGAAACCGTCATCACGCCGCTCATTTTCAAAGCCTATCCGGATACCCGGTTCGATTCGAGTTATTTGCCGATCGGTTCGCCGGTGGGCGATCGTACCGCCTATATCGTCGATGCCGAGATGAATCCGGTTCCGGTCGGTGTGCCGGGCGAATTGTATCTGGGCGGAACCGGACTGGCGCGCGGTTACCTGAACCGCCCCGGTTTGACCGCCGAGCGCTTTGTCGCCGATCCGTTCGGTCAGCACGGCGAGCGGTTGTATCGCACCGGCGATCTGGCGCGCTGGCGGCGCGACGGACAAATCGAATACCTAGGGCGCCTGGATCATCAAATCAAGATTCGCGGTTATCGCATCGAACTCGGTGAGATTGAAGCGCAATTGTTGCGGCAACCGGCCGTGCGAGAAGCTGTTGCGACAATCAAGGAGGGTCCGCATGGCGCCAGGTTGATCGCCTACGCTGTGCTGCAAGAAGACCGGACAGAAGACGGCGGAACATTGCGCGACGCATTGGCGCGCGTATTACCGGATTATATGCTGCCATCCGCGATCATGATTCTGCAAAGCTTGCCGCTGAATGCCAACGGCAAGGTCGATCGCGATCGCCTGCCGCAACCGGAATTTGCGCACGACAAGGAATACGCGGCGCCGCAAGCCGGAATTGAAACCATTTTGGCCGATATCTGGGCGCAGGTGCTGGATCTTCCCCGTGTCGGGCGTCATGACAATTTTTTTGAAATAGGTGGAGACTCGATCCTGAGTTTGCAGATTGTCACCAAAACCCGCCGTGCCGGATGGAAAATCACGCCGCGGCAATTGTTCGAATGTCAGACCGTGTCAGCCCTGGCACAGAAAGCCGCGCCATTGGAGACAAGCGATCCGGGCGCTTTGCAATTCAACCGGATCGATGATTTGACGCCGATTCCGCTGTTGCCGGTGCAACAGGATTTTTTCGCACAATCGATACCGGTGCGCGCTCACTGGAATCAGGCGGTGCTGCTGAAATGCCGGGAAAGATTGCAGGCCGATCGGTTACGGCAGGCCATAGCCGCCGTGGTGCGGCAGCATCGTGCGTTGCGCTTCCGTTTCGACGAGGATGCCCACGGCTTGTGGCAGCAGACGGCCAGCACTGCACCGCAACAGGATTACCTGTGGGTCCGGCAAGCGGCGGATGAGGAACAATTTCTGGCCATCTGCAACGCTGCCCAGCGCAGCCTGAATTTGCAGCAAGGATTGCTGCTGCGTGCGGTGCTGATCGATTGGATCGATGATACGCAGCGGTTGTTGCTGGTGATTCACCATGCCGTGATCGACGGCGTGTCCTGGCGTATCGTGGTGGAAGACCTCGAAACCGCCTACCGCCAGGCTGCGCAGCAGCAAGATATCGATTTGCCCGGAGTGACCACCGATTATGCCGTCTGGTCGCGGCGCTTGATGCAATATCCGCTGCAGCATGACAGCGAATTTGATTATTGGCAAAGCCTGAAAGGCATGCCGGCAGCACCGCCGTGTGATTTTCCGCAGGGCGCCAACGATGCTGTGAATCGTACCAAAATCACGGTAACGCTGGATCAACAGCAAACCCGCGCATTACTGAAGGATGCGCCGTCCGCTTACCGCACCCAGGTAAACGATTTGCTGCTGACCGCGTTGGCTGGGGCGTTACGCGATGAGTGCGGACAGCAGAACATGGTCATTGACCTGGAAGGCCACGGACGTGAAGATCTTTTTCCGGACATCGATTTGTCGCGCTCGGTTGGCTGGCATACGACGGTATTTCCGGTGGCGCTGGATGCTGGCGGTGATTTGCCGCAGCGCATCAGGCAAATCAAGGAGCAATTGCGGCAAATACCGAATAAAGGGATGGGATACGGTCTGTTCAAGCATCATGGCTCGGTGCAGCAACGGCAGGTCATCGCTGCGCTGCCGCAAGCGCAGGTGGTATTCAATTATCTCGGACAACTGGATGCCAGTTTCACGGCGGATTCACTGTGGCTGCTCGCCGATGAACCGGTCGGGGATCTGATCGATCCGGACATGCCGCAGACCCATGAATTGGCCATCAACTGTCATGTTTCCCGAGGCGAGTTGTGCATCGATATCAACTTCAGTTCGGCGCGCTATTCTCATGCCACCATGACCGCATTGGGTCAGCGTCTGCTGACGGAACTCGGTGCGATCATCGCGCATTGCACCAGCGGAGTCAGTGCCGTCACACCTTCCGATTTTCCGCTGACGCGCATTTCCCAGGACGAACTGGATAGCCTGCCGGTTGCAGCCGGGCGGATTGAGGATTTGTATCCGCTGTCGCCGATGCAAACCGGTATTTTGTTTCACAGCGTTTTTCAAACCGATAGCCGTGCCTATGTGAATCAGTTGCGCGTGGATATCGCGCAGCTCTCTGTCGCGCGATTCAGAATTGCCTGGCAAACCGTGATAGACCGGCATTCGATTTTGCGCACCGGTTTTCTGCCGGAAGGGCGAGTACCGCTGCAGTGGGTAGCAAAGACTGCGACCTTGCCGTTTGCCGAATACGACTGGCGCCGCAAAAGTTTTACCTCACAGCATGATAGGGAACAGGCGCTGGATGCGCTGGCGCAATCGGAGCATGCCGAAGGTTTCGATTTGTCGCAACCGCCGCTGATCCGGATTGCGGTAGTGCGCATCGACGAGCACCGTTACCATGTGATCATCACATTACACCACCTGATATTGGACGGCTGGAGCACCTCGCAGCTATTGAGCGAAGTGCTGCGCCAGTATGGCGGCGAGCGCTCTACAACGCCGCAGGTGCGCTACCGTGACTTCATCGCCTGGTTGCAGCGGCGCGATGCCGCAATGTCGCAAAGCTACTGGCAGCAATGGCTGCAGACCGTGGACGATCCGGTCCGATTGGCCGAGTCGGTCGCGGCACCGGCATCCGGTGACGGTTACCGGACTGCGATACGCGCGCTCGAGCCGGCGGTTTTTGACGCTTGCAAGCGCTTCTGCAAACAGCAGCGCGTTACCGTCAGCACCCTGGTTCAGGCGGCGTGGGCACTGCTGCTCGGCCATTATACCGGGCAGCGGAGCGTGATTTTCGGCGTCACCGTCGCGGGGCGTCCGGCGGATCTGCCGGGTGCGGATCAAATACTCGGATTGTTCATCAATACGTTGCCGGTACGCATTGCGCTTAAACCGGAAGTTGCCGTCGGCGCTTGGTTGCGGGAGATTCAGACGCAAAACCTGGCGACGCGCGAGCACGAACAAACGCCGCTGTACGATATTCAACGCTGGGCGGGACAAACCCGGCAAGGATTGTTCGACAGCATTCTGGTATTCGAAAATTATCCGGTTGATGCCGCGCTCAAGCAGCATGCGCCTGGCGGACTTGCTTTTTCGAATGTCGCAAGCCACGAAACCACCAACTATCCGTTGACGATTTCGGTGGTTGAACAGGACGGGTTGAGCCTGCATTACGGCTATCAGGGCGAGTCATTTGCGGCCGAAACCATTGCCGCCATCGCAGCGCAAGTTGAACGGCTGCTGGAGGAAATAAGCCGTTCCGGGACAAGCTGTCTGGGCGATATCTCGATCGTGGATGCAGCCGCACGGAAGCAACTGTTCGATTGGGGAATCAATCCGCAGCGCTACCGGCAAAATGAGCCGGTGCACCGCTTGATCGAGCGGCGTGCTGCGGAACAGCCGGACGCTGTGGCGCTGATTTGCGGCGATACGGTGCTCGGTTACGCCGAGCTGAACCGGCGTGCGAACCGGCTGGCGCACCGTTTGATCGCGCTCGGCATGCAAGCGGAAAGCCGGGTGGGAATCGCGCTGGAGCGTTCCATCGATATGGTGATCGGCGTGCTGGCAACGTTGAAGGCCGGCGGCGCTTACGTGCCGCTGGATCCGGATTATCCGCGCGACCGCCTGCAGCACATGGTGACCGACAGCGCGATCGAGTTGCTGTTGACACATCAACCATTGCGCGAGCGGATTCCTTGTCCGGCATCCGGTAATGTGCTGGAATTGGATGGGCTTGATTCAACCGGCTGGCCGGATCACAATCCGTCAGTCCGGCTGCACGGCGGACACCTTGCTTATATCATCTATACCTCCGGATCCACTGGAAAACCTAAAGGCGTCGCTATCGCCCATGATGCGCTGGCCGAGCATGCTTACGTTTCGATCGATTTCTTCGGTTTGCGCAGCACAGACCGGATGTTGCAATTTTCCACCATCAATTTTGACGGTTTTATCGAGCAGTTTTTTCCACCGCTGTGTGCGGGCGCAGCAATGGTATTGCGCGGAACCGCCTTGTGGGATAGCGAAACATTCTATCGCGAGTTGATCGCCCAGCGGATTACCGTCGCCGACCTGACCACCGCTTATTGGTTTTTGCTGGTGCAGGATTTCGCCAAAGCGGGCCGGTGCGATTATGGTGTGTTGCGGCAAGTGCATGCCGGCGGCGAAGCGATGCCGCCGGAAGGACTGAAAGCCTGGCGCGCGGCAGGCATGCAAGGCATTAAACTGCTCAATACCTATGGCCCGACGGAAGCCGTGGTAACGGCTACGGTTGCTGATTGCACGGTGAATGATGCGGGTGGCGATCCGGCATCGCTGCAAGTCAGTATCGGCAAGCCGTTGCCGGCACGGTGTATCTATTTGCTGGATGCGAATTTAGCGCCGGTACTGCCGGGAGTGCCGGGAGAACTGTGCATCGGCGGCGAGTTGCTGGCGCGCGGTTATTTGAACAAAGCGGGACTGACGGCGGAGCGTTTTATCGCCGATCCTTTCGCCAATAACGGCGGGCGGCTGTACCGCACCGGAGATCTGGCGCGCTGGCGCGGCGATGGGCATATCGAGTACCTTGGGCGGCTCGATCATCAGGTCAAAATTCGCGGCTTCCGTATCGAACTGGGCGAAATCGAAACGCAATTGCTATTGCACCCCGAGATCCGGGAGGCGGTAGTGATTGTCAAACAAGGCCCCGCTGGCGCGCGGCTGGCCGCGTATATTTCGTTGCAGCCGGATTGCGCGCTGACGATTGCAGCGTTGCGTGATGCGCTGGCGGACGTGCTGCCGGATTACATGATTCCGGCGGCGATCGTGATCATGCCGAGCTTGCCGCTGAATGCCAACGGCAAAATCGACCGCAGGCAGCTGCCGGAACCTGAGTTTGCCGATGCGGCCAATTATGAAGCGCCGCAAGGCGATACCGAGCAGGCGCTGGCGGCGATTTGGGCCGATGTGCTGGGGCTGAGCCGGATTGGCAGGCATGATAACTTTTTCGAACTGGGCGGGGATTCGATTTTCAGCTTGCAAATCGTTACGGCGGCGCGGCGGGCGGGCTGGCATATTACACCACGCCAATTGTTCGAGCGGCAAACGGTGGCCGAATTGACGCAAGTAGCCGGTATCGCACCGGAGATTGCCAGTGAAACACCGCCATCCACAGCATCCGGATTGGCGGATTATTTGGACGCTGCGATCATCGCTGCGCTGCCGTTCGGCGAACAGGATATCGAGGATATTTTTCCGTTGTCGCCGACGCAGGAAGGTATGCTGTTCCATACCCTGGAAGCGCCGGGCACCGGGTTATATGTGAATCAGATCAGCGTCGCGGTGGAGGGGCTGGACGCCGACCGGCTGGCAGCCGCCTGGCGGCAAATGGTGATCCGCCATCCGGTACTGCGCACCGGTTTCCTGTGGCGATCGGAACTGCCCCGTCCGTTGCAAGTGGTATTCAAACAAGCTGATATACCGGTGATTCAGCTCGATTGGCGCGACCAGGAGGACGTGGAACAGCGTATCGTCGCATACGCGGATGAAGCGTTACGGCGTGAATTCAACTTCATCGAACCGCCGATCAGCTTGAGCTTGATCCGCATCGGCGAGAATCGCCATCAGTTGGTTTGGACCAAACACCACATATTGCTCGACGGCTGGGGCGATTCGCTGCTGATCGGCGACTGGCTGCAGTGCTATAACGGCGAAACGCTGCCGCAGCCGGGACCGGATTACCGGGTTTATGTGGATTGGCTGGCGCGGCAGGATAAACAAGCCACTCAGCAGTTCTGGCAAAGCGAGCTGCGCGGCACCGATGGGCCGACGTTATTGGCGCAATCGGCCGGCAACCGTGCACAAGCCGGAAACCGCTCCGGTTATGCCCAGCTGTATACCCGGCTCAGTATCGAAGAAACCCGCCAGATGCAAGCATTCGCGCAACAATTGCACATTACGCTGAATACGTTGGTGCAAGCGGCGTGGGCGCTGTTGCTGCAACGCTATACCGGTAAACAGACCGTGGTGTTCGGCGCCACCGTGGCAGGACGCCCGCCCGCTTTACCCGGTGCGGACCGGATACTCGGATTGTTTATCAATACCATTGCGGTTCCGGTGGCGCGGTGCAGCGAGCAAACCGTGGCATCGTATTTGACCGGATTGCAGCGAACCAATGCGCGTTTGCGCGATTACGAATACGCATCGCTTGCGGATGTGCAGCGCTGGGCCGGGCTTTCCGGCCAGCCTTTGTTTGACAGTATCGTGGTGTTTGAAAATTTCCCCATTAACGCCGCGTTACGCAGCGACGAGCATTACGGATTGCGTTTCGGTGAAATCGCAGGCAAGGGATTGACCGGTTACGCGATGGATTTACAAGTGGTGATCGGTGAGACGCTGGAAATCGAATATGCTTATAGCTGCAGCGATTTTAGCACTGCGTTTGTAGCCGATTTGCGCGCTCAAATGGAAAACCTGATGCGGGAAATGATGGCGCATCCGCAGCGTGCGGTGGGTGAGTTGGGCTGGCTGGACAAGCAAGCGTTGGAACGGCTTTGGCTACTGCGCAGCGACTGGGATGCGGGTAAGCGTGATGCATACCAGCCGGTGCATCGCCTGATCGAGCACAATGCGGCGGTTCGACCCGATGCGATTGCATTGCTGATGGGCGAGCGGGAGATGTCGTATGCCGAACTGAATGCGCTGGCCAATGGTCTGGCGTACAAACTGATGCAACTTGGTGCTGCGCCGGAAATCCGTATCGGTGTTGCTCTTGAGCGGTCGCTCGATGTCATCGTGGCATTCCTTGCCATTCTGAAAACGGGCGCCGCTTATGTGCCGCTGGATATCGATTATCCGGCTGAACGGTTGCAGTTCATGATCAAGGACAGTGGGCTATCGCTATTGATCACGCAACAGGCGGTACTGGCCAGGCATGCATTTGGCAGTGACGTGCCGCAACTTGTGCTGGACGGCATCGGCCGGGAGCTCGAACAAGCGGCAAATCCGGCAATTGCAGTGCATCAACAGCAATTGGCGTACGTCATTTACACTTCCGGATCGACCGGCCTTCCCAAAGGCGTCGGCGTTACCCACGGTCCGTTGTCGATGCACTGCCAGGCGACCGCAAGAATATACGAGATGCATCCCGGTTCTTGCGAATTGCTGTTCATGTCGTTTTCCTTCGACGGCGCGCATGAGCGCTGGTTGACTGCGTTGACGGTTGGCGCCGGATTGGCGGTGCGCGATCAGGAATTATGGACGGCCGAGCAAACCTACGATGCTCTGCGTCACTACCGCATCACCAATGCCGCCTTTCCGCCTGCGTATCTGGGTCAGATCGCCGAATGGGCATCATCCCGGACCGACCCGCCGCCGGTGGAATTGTATGTTTTCGGCGGCGAAGCGATGCCGAAGACTTCGTATGATCTGATCCGGCAGACGTTACAACCGGACAGACTGATCAATGGCTATGGACCGACCGAAACCGTGGTGACGCCACTGATCTGGAAAACCGATGCCGCCGGTAGCTTTGATTGCGCTTATGCACCGATCGGCCGCCCGGTCGGGGAGCGCACGGTGTATGTTCTGGATACCGATTTGCAGCCGGTGCCGTTTGGCATTGTGGGTGAGTTGTACATTGGCGGGTATGGTTTGGCCAGAGGTTATCTGGGACGCACAGGACTAACCGCGGAACGGTTCGTTGCCGATCCGTTCGATCCTGCGGGAGGGCGTTTGTATCGTACCGGCGATTTGGTGCGCTGGTTGGATGACGGCAACATCGAGTACGTCGGCCGTGCCGACGATCAGGTGAAGATACGCGGATTCCGTATCGAATTGGGCGAAATCGAGGCACGCATCCGTGCGGCGGATGGTGTGGCCGATGTGGCTGTGGTTGTGCATGCGGGTGCAAGCGGTGCGCAACTGGCGGCTTACATCCTGCCAATGAACGGATCGATGGAACAGGCAGTGCTGACCCGATTGAAACAAGTACTGGCGCAACAGCTACCGGAATACATGGTACCGTCACATTGGATTGCCGTGAGCGAATTGCCCCGGCTGCTGAGCGGCAAGCTGGATCGCAAGCGGCTGCCAGAGCCGGAAGCGGCCGGCGATAGTTATCGCGCGCCATCGACTCCGCAAGCACGGGCGCTGGCAGAGATATGGCAGGAAGTGCTGGGTGTGGAGCGGGTCGGTGAAACGGACAATTTCTTCGCATTGGGAGGCGATTCGTTATCCAGCCTCAAGGTCATTGCCCGTATCCGGAATCTGAAGCATCTGAATCTCAGTTTCAAGTTGCGCGACCTGATACAGAAACCGACCATCGCGAGCCTGCTGGGATTGGATAGCCAGGTTGCGAGCGGTTTGCTGCTGCTGAATCAGCCGGTTGCTGATAACGGCCGGCAACCTTTGTTCTGTATTCATGCCGGATTGGGAACGGTGTTCGACTATCAACCACTGGCACGGCACTTACAAGGGGTGCGCACGGTATATGGTCTGCCTTGCCGCATGCTCGCCGATCCGGCGCATCTGGATGTTTCGCTGCGACAAATGGCGCAAGATTATTGCGCCATGATTCGCACCGTTCAGCCGGAAGGACCGGTACATCTTGCCGGTTGGTCGTTGGGAGGGACTTTGGCGGCGCTGATGGCGGAATTATTCGAGGCCGATGGCCAATCCGTGGCTTTTCTGGGATTGATCGATCCGTATGTCCCTAGTGTGGAATCGCCGCAAGCGGATGACTGGCGGCAGGATCTGGCAGATTTTGTGGCCGTTGTCGCTCCCGGTGCAACTCTCGATGGTGTATTGCCGGCTGTATCATCCCATTCACCGGAGGTGCAGGAAACCGTGCAAGCGGTAACCGCAATACTCGAGGCTCTTTTTGCAAGCCAGGTAGGTGCATGTAAAGCTCCCAGCTATGCCGCTATGGGAGCGGATGAATTGGCGCAAGTTTTTGTAGTGGCGCGGCGTTTGAAAATGCTGTCGATGCAGGCAGGAAAGCTGGGAGTGCTGAATGCAGATCCCGTGTGCTGGTGGGCGTCGGACCGCGAGCCCAGCCATCGGGCGGCACTCGGGCAGCAGATTGCCCCCGCTGGGATTCACTCGATTGAGATCGATGCCGGTCATTTCGATATCGTCCGCACCGACTTATTGCTGCAGGGTGTTGATGATATTTTGACGAGCAGTGATCTCACAAAATCGAGCAGTCTGTTAAGTGCTAATCTTATTCAATCCAATCCGTGAAGTTCACGGCAAGTCAGGAGCAACAGTATGAAAAGGACAAGAAGGAATCATGCAGCGGGATTCAAGGTCAAGCCGCAATAATCAGATTCAGGCCGGCGTTAACATCACAATGACTCAAGAAATTTAATCAGCGCTTCCCGATCAGTAGAAGGCAGCATGCGAAAGTATTCTTTGGCAGATTCGGCTTCACCGCCATGCCACAGAATAGCCTCCGTCAAGTCCCGTGCGCGCCCGTCATGCAGAAAAAAAGTATGGCCATTAGCGACTTTAGTATAGCCGATTCCCCACAGTGGAGGCGTTCTCCATTCCTGACCGTCAGCAAGAAAATCCGGCCGGCCATCGGCAAGCCCTTCGCCCATGTCATGCAGTAACAGATCGGTATAGGGATGGATGACTTGCCGGGATACTTCCGGCACACCGTCAAGAAGACCGGTGGTTACTGTGGGAATGTGGCAAGCAGTACAGCCGGCCCGGTCAAATAAGATCTGACCTTGTTTTACTTTTGGGTCATCAATATTACGGCGCGCAGGCACTGCCAAGGTCTGGATATAAAATGTAACATCATCCAGGACGCCGGGTTTCAGTTCAGGATCATCACTCAAACCGTCATACTGAGGCTGTCCGGCCGTACTTTCCACTGGAAACAATTCATTGGTAATGCCCATATCGCCATGGTACGCGCCGGCCGTTTGGACCAATGTTGAGGGGCTGTTGGCTTTGAGTCCGAATCGGCCGATTACAGTTGCCTCGCTTACTACGTCCCAAACCCGGTTGACACGGCCGGATATGCCATCGTTATTCGAATCGTTTTCATCGGTCCAACCGAGTAGAGTGTCATCGGAAATGGCTTCAAGCAAGCCACGCCCAAATACAGGCGGAGCGACGCGAGGCGATATTAAATACTTGTCAGGTAAGTCAATATAAGGTTTGTCAATAGTAAAAATTGGTTTACGTAATTGATACGGTGTATTGTCGCCAAACTTCCCGTCAATTTCGCTATAACCCGTTTTAACGGTGGCTTCTGGTTGAACGCCAAATACCGCTTTATCAAGGAGTTGAGTACCGAATCCAGGTATGGCTAATGGGCTCCCAGTTTTTGGATCAGCCCCTGGAATGCTAAGACGAAGGAAAAACGTATTAGATACTCCACCTTCCTCAGGGGGCCGTCCTCGACCGTCTTTAGGATGACAAGCGATACAGCTATTGTTGTTGAATGCTGGTCCCAACCCGCTGTTAAATGACGCAGGAGCTGTAACAAAGCTTTGTTCGAACTCGGAATCGCCGATTAGATGACGCGCCAAGCCTTCGGGGCTGAGATTGGGTGCCGGATTGCCAAACGCGGAGCTACTCACGACAGAAATGGTTGTATCACCGCCTGAAAACTCATTTTTGATCGCAATCACTTCGATGTTCGAAAAAGCGCTTTCTCCATTCTCGTTATAAGCAGTAATGGCAACATAAAGCATGGCTCCGTCATGCAGTACTGCAGATGCCTTAGTTTCGGTTCCAAGATCAATACTGTTAATGGTCTCAATCGGCTTGGGTAATGGATAGGGCAACCAATATAATTTGTATTTGCTCGAACTATCGACCGGCAACCAACTGACAGTGGCGCGATTACCTTCTACAGAAAAGGCAGCAACAGGCGCTGCAGGAGGAGCGGCTTGTCCATATGAACAAAATGAAAATACGGCAACAATGAATAAAATACAGCGTTTCATAATCGATAAAACAAAAATGAGTCCGTTTGCACGAACTCGTAAAATAGCATCATCTCAACGAACCGAACGAGCTAAAGGCAACAATTGATCGATCAATAATGCTACCAGGTTCTTCGCCTCATTAATGGCTGCTTGTACTGAATCGGGATTGCTAATAATGGAATCGGCAAGTGGTTGAGGTATGGTGTAAATTGTCGCAATGGTTTTCTCAATCTGATTGCTGATGGCTTCATCCAATGCCGGATTGATCGATTTGACCAAAGCGTTCAGACCCGGTCCCTCGGATAACAAATAGGTTCCGGTATATGCATTTCGTATACCTCTGATGTTATTGATAAAATCTGTTTGTGAATTAGCGCTGAACTGAGACTCAAGCAAACTGGGGTCGTGTTCAGCGAGCGACTTGCTGAGCTTGCCGCTGGCCACTTCGTCAGCAATGCCAATTATGCCTTCGAGCATTTCCTGTATAGCGGAAACCTGACTCGGATACGTTGTGCTGCCTGCGCCGGCTTTGGAAAATTCCGAAAAGAAATTGCCGGCATTTGGATTCCATGCATCGGCTAACGTTTGCGCATCATTAGACAGCGCAGTAGCAGCTGAAATCAAATACGCCATTTCTCGCGCAGTTAATTCCGAAGCGGCTTTATTATTTTTGCTGCCAAATAGCAAATATTCGATGACATGAAAGCCTTTGAGCGTGGGCTCAAAGGCACTAACTGTTTCTGTCGTCAATGGGGTAGTGCTATCGATGATATTCTGTATGTCAGTCGCGTTGATAGGCCAGCTGTCCAAAGCAGGATCCAGATCTAGAGTCTCGGCGGGACCAAATAAAAATGCTTCTGATTGTTCCCACGGGCGGCGTGCATTGCGCCACGCATTCTGAGCCTGGTGGAGATTTTTAGCCGTCGTTTCGAGTTGCAACTCAAGGATCGCGGCCCGTAATAATTTAGTTTGCTCGGCCAAATCGATATAGGTATTAAATATCACATTACGCGCATAATTCTGAATCACTTGCTGTACTGAGGGTATTTCAGTAGGAACAGACGGTACCAACAGCAAGCGCGGTAGAGAAAAGCCGCTATTCCCTTCAGTATTTCCTGCGCGGATTGAAACAAAAAAACCGGAGCCAGGCGGTAAAATCGTATTCACCTGCGTATTGGTACCCAGATCAAATTGACCAAAGAGTGATCCATCATTTGAGTTGGAAGCGATCAAAGTGTAATTGTTGGCTCCCGAGACTTCGTCCCAATACAAATTGACTTGCGGACCGTTTGTAGTGATATAAAGCTTTGGAATTTCTGGTAGCTCAGCGTGTGATACTGAAGCGAACATTATTATTGCCATTCCGATTAGAATCAGTTTCATATGGTTTTTCATAAGTTGATATCCTTTCTAATTATTATCGGGTTTTCTGAAATGAGAATCATTATTATACAATGGGGATTGTATGGCAAGAGCGAATTTTATCGGAACACATGATGCAATCGGATCGATCTTGGAAAAACCTATTTGGATTCAATGAATCATTGCAATACCGCCAGAATCTCATCTATAGATGATTAAAAAACTCAATGTCTTACAAGGGAGACTTTTTAGCAATCAAGCGACATCGGCTTTAACCATTTCGGGTTTAATTCCTCGCCCCTTGCAGTGGGGTGCTTTATTGATAATAGGCTATCGACCGGGCTTTGCGTTTGCGGTACCAGATGATCACACCGGTAACCGACAGGGTTGCAACCAGCAAACCCAGCAGCGAAACCATAATGCGCCCCGGTAATCCCAAGATGCGGCCGGAATGGAGGGGAAACTGCGCATCCAGGAAAATATCCCCGGCACTGCCGCTGTCGGGAATTTTATCGCCCAGAAAGCGGCCGTTCTGGCCATCGAAATATAACCAGGGATTGCCGAGTCCGCGATCCGCATGATCTTTGCCGGGTTCGTGAAACGTCACGCCGTAAATGCTATATTCCGGATCGTAAAACATCCCGCCCAGCGGTATATCCCAGCCTAACCGGCGCGCTTCAGCCTGTGCCAACTTGACGATTTCATGCCGGTTTATACCGGGTTCGATCGGTTCGTCATGCGGATTGGGTGATCGCGCTGCAAAAGGATCGGGGCTGAGCGTGGAAAATACCGAAACGACGGGACGCATCACTTCTTGATTCAAATTCATCGATACCGCTGTGACAGCCAAAATCAGTAACAGACCCCATAACCAAACGCCGCCGGAGCGGTGCAAATCGAAATTCAGTTTGTATCCGCCCTGATGCCAACGGAAAGAAAACGATTTGCGCCAGGCTTGCCAATTGGGGAAAGACAACAATAAGGCCACAAAACAATCGATGGTCCAGACAATGGCCAGTATGCCCATGAACAGGATGCCGAATTCGATATCGAAAAAATCCGGAAGGTGCATGCTGTAATGCAGCTTGTACAGAAACGGCACGAAATTTTCCCGTGTCAGTGCAATATCGCCCCACATGCGTGATCCTTTGATCTCTGCAGAAACCGGATCAAGCGCGATTTGATTTACCCCGATATCGATCGCTTTTCCAGTTTGCGAATCCGGTCGGCCGATAACAGCCAATCCGAGATTCTGATCCGGTTCGATGGAAAGCGGCAACCAGGTGATCAGGATGCGGGGATCGGTTTTTTCCAGATGATCGGCCAGCGCGAGCGGAGGCAGCGTTTCACCTTGGCTCTGTCGTTCAAACAGTTGCGGATTCAACCATTCATCCAGCTCGTGATCCCATGAAATGATGGCGCCGGTAAACCCAGTGATAAACAGAAAAACTGCTAGCGAGAGACCTGCCCAACGGTGGAGTGAAGTCAGAATGTGACGCGTTATTCTTGTTTTTGTGATGTTTTTTGTGGAATGTTGAGGCTGATCAAGCAATTCCGTTGCGAGAGGCTTTTTCATAATGTCAGGTGATGCTATTGAAAGCAAACAACGGGGCTGAGGCAGGTTTGGATTGGTCGGAACGATCGTGGCTTTGATCAACCGTCAAGCGGCCATTTTCCATGCGCAGCAAGCGATCAGCCAGATGAAAATAACGATCATCGTGCGAAATCACCAGCACGGCTTTACCCATTGCGCGCAATTCCGGCAGCAGCTCGTGATAAAAAATGTCCTTGAACAAGGGATCCTGATCGGCAGCCCATTCGTCAAATACCAGAAACGGGCGCTTCTCGAGATAAGCTATCACCAGGGCCAGCCGTTTACGCTGACCTTGCGATAACGATAGCGTGGTAAAAGCGCCGTGCCGTACCTTGACCTTGTTTTGCAGATGCAGTTTGGCAAGCAGTTGGTTTCCGTTGTGATCCAACTCTGTGTTTAATCCGGTTTCCAGAATCCGATCAAAGAGGTGAAAGTCGGAGAAAATGGCGGTGAAGCATTGACGGTAATAATCGCGATTGAGATCGGTAATCGGGATCTGATTCAGCGTAATTGTGCCTGCCTCGGGTGGATACAAACCGACAAGCAGCTTTGCCAGAGTGGTTTTGCCGCTGCCGTTGCCGCCCACTAGGAAAGTGATTTCACCGGGGTGAAACGATAAATCGACCGGGCCGAGCGTGAACATTTCATCCTTTTGTTCGTGATAATAGCGATGCAATACCCCTTTGAGCACGATCGATTGCAACGGCGGCACCGTCGTTCCGGTTACCGGTTGTTCCGTGGAAGCCATGGCTTGCGTAATTTCCTCGATCCTATCCGCGGAAACCTGGGCCAGGTTGGCGCGTGGAATATTCAGCAGCAACGCTTCCAGCGGTCCCACCATGTAAACGAAAATCAGCGCGTAGCCGGTCATGATCAAGGTGCGGTCAGGTACATCGCCCACCAGAACGAACAGCACCAGGCCGATGAAGGCATAGATCAGAAAATTACCCCATCCTGCGGATGCGACAAAAACCGACATGCCGAAGGTGCGCTCCTTGCGTACTTTCTCGATCGAGCGCCGCAATACATCGTCAAAAAAGACAATCCGCTTGTCGTGATTAAGGCGCAATTCTTTGGCGCCATCCGTCAAGGAGCGGAAGTAACCGAACAATTGGTCCTGTTCCTGTGCGGCCGCATCGAGGTGCCGGATTGCGCGCAAATGGGCAAGATGATAACCGACACAACCAAGCCCGACAATGAGAACTGCCAGCAAGAACACGTGCCAGGACAAGAAGGCCATATAAGCCAAACAGCCGGCCACAACCACGGCATTGGTCAGAATGACTGGAAAGCTGACGAAAAATTCGGCAACCCGGCTGCAGTGATCGGATAGAGCGGATTGCACCCGGGCTGCACCCAAAACTTCCAATTGCCGGTAATCGGCGGTAATTACTCGTTTTGCTATGAAGCTGCGCAACTCGGCGTGCGCCTGTTGACCGAGCCGTTCGAAAAGAATGGCTGCGATGACATAAGTGAACATTACACCGAGCGCAGTAACGGCAAAAAGCCACGCCATCTGCTCATGCTCGGTATTTTCCGAAGTCAGCGCAGAATTGATCTGCGCCAATAACATTACACTGCCGATGCCGTGCAGGATGCTGGCAAGCGATGCGCCAAGCAACAAAGGTTTTGACTGTTTAACAAGATATTTCAGCATATTCCACCTGATTCCTTCTGATACAACTAACTTTTGAGACGAATGGTAATAAGAATTATTTACAGAGCTATTGTTGGATTGTGGCGCGATAATATGAAACGAAAAAGTTTCTGCAATCACTTTCCAGGAAATAAAACCCATAATAATTAATTGTTTGATCTTAATTAATTAAGCCACACATTATCAGAAATATGATTATTTGTAAATAAAAATAATTCTCATTCGTCTTCATCTTTTAGAGAGTATATCGCTAAATTAAATTGCGTTGGAGATAAATGAAATCGAATCGGCTGAGTGATTCATCCGCGACCTTGATCGACGAGCGAATGGTTGATCAAATGAATCTGCTGTCGTACCCCGATCAGGCTTGTTGTGTCATCAAGCTTGATGGTCAAAGGTTATACGTTGGGCATCGTGACAACGAACAGCGATCAGTTTGGTTGCTGCAAGATATTGATGGGCAGCTGGAATTGGGGTTAATCGATGCAATCGGCAAACAACCGTCCGCAACGGAACTGTTGGCGGTTATCGAAGCCGCTCTGACTTACTATCCGGCGCAAAAGAAAGTGGCATTGACCGTTGCGCAATCGCGGTTTCCCGAGTTGTTTGCATCAGGGGTGCTGACTACCGATAGCAACCGGGTGGTGGCTTATGCGGAAACGTTCTGGCAACAGTCCAGGCTATGGCATCAACGCGGCAGCGACGTACCTTATCCCATTCGCTGTGAATTTAGTCAAGGACGGCGCCATCCGCTGCGTCCACCCAAACCATCCGGTTTGGTCTACCGGCGCTATATTCCATGGCTCGGACGCACGCTGAATTTCCGCTGCGTGGTAATCGATACCGACCTGCAATGTTTCAACCGCTGGATGAATGATCCTGTGGTCGCTGCTTTTTGGCAGGAAACCGGGGACATGCAAAAACATCGGCATTATCTCGAAGCGATCGATGCGGATCCTCACATGCTGAATCTGTTTGCGTGCTTGGATGATGAGCCTTTCGGTTACTTCGAGGTTTATTGGGCCAAAGAGGATCGCGTTGCACCGTTTTACGATGCGCATGACTTTGATCGTGGCTGGCATGTGCTGATCGGCGAGCCGCAGATGCGCGGCAAACCTTTCGTGACGGCCTGGTTGCCGTCGATTTCGCATTACTTATTTCTGGATGATTGCCGGACGCAACGCATTGTGATCGAGCCTCGCGTCGATAATCACAAGATGATGCGGAATCTCGCCCATGGCGGTTACGCCAATCTCAAGGAATTCGATTTTCCACATAAACGCGCTGCACTGCACATGCTGCTGCGCGAGCGTTTCTTTTCTGAACAACTGTGGGTGCCGCACAGTGCCGTCACCGCACATTCCTTATCGCTATCCTGAGGGTTACATCATGCAAATTTATGATTTGATTGGTATTGGTTTTGGTCCATCGAATATCGCCCTGGCCATTACTCTGGAAGAAAAAAAACAAGTCGGCTATGACATCGACGCCTTTTTTATCGAGAAACAACCGGAGTTCGCGTGGCATGCCAATATGATGCTGGACAATGCGCACATGCAGGTTTCATTTCTTAAGGATCTGGCTACGCTGCGTAATCCGGCTAGTTATTTCACTTTCATCAATTATCTGCATCAAAAAAACCGGCTGCAGGATTTCATCAATTTGAAGACTTTTTTCCCCAGCCGGCACGAGTTCAATGATTATTTGGCATGGGCTGCTTCGCATTTCGATGATAGCTGCGCTTATGGAGAAGAAGTGATCGAGATCTTGCCGGAAAAAATCGGCAGTGAAATCGTGTACTTGCGCGTACGATCCCGCGACCGGAATAACATTATGCATGAACGGTTGACGCGCAGCCTGGCGGTAGGTATCGGCGGTAAGCCGAGAATTCCCGACGGTTTTCTGGCACTAAGGGACGACAACCGGGTTTTCCATTCCAACGATTATTTGAGAAGAATCAAGGAATTCTCAAATGCCAAAACAATAGCTGTCGTGGGTGGCGGACAGAGTGCTGCGGAGATCTTCATGGACTTGCACGGCCGTTTCGATAACGCAAAAGTTGATTTGATCATGCGTGCCCGTTCCATTAAACCTTCCGATGACAGCCCTTTTGTCAATGAAATCTTCAATGCCGATTTCACCGATTTTGTTTTTAATAGCTCGGAGCAGGAACGCAGCAGGCTTCTCGGGGAATTCTGGCATACCAATTATGCCGCGCCCGACCTGGTGCTGATCGAACAGATATTCAACGTGCTCTATCAGCAAAAGGTAACAGGCGCGCAGCGGCATCGGTTTTTACGCAGACACGAAGTGAAGCGGGCTGCCTCGTTACCGCAGGGGATTCAGTTCGCATTGCATAATTTGAACGATGATTGCGATTTCTCTGAAACCTACGATGCCGTCGTACTCGCGACCGGATATCACCGTGACCATTTCCAAGCACTGTTGTCACCGCTAATGCCGTTTCTCAACACTTTATCGGTGGACCGCAATTACCGGTTGAGTGCCATGCCGCAATTCAAACCGGCCATTTTTTTGCAAGGAGCCTGCGAATCCAGTCATGGACTGAGCGACACCTTGCTGTCGGTTACTGCGATTCGTGCCAGCGAAATCACTCAAGCCCTGATGGATTCTCTGGATCAGATCAAACCTTCGGTAACAGCACGAGCCGTTTCATCGTTAATCGCCTGAGCGGTGGTGTACTGAGCGATTACTTTTTTATTCATCGTTTTTTTATATTTCTAGTTTCCAGTCATGTACAAAAAAATAACAATATCACTTGGCCTATCGACTTATCGACTATTTTCCTCGGTTTTATTCATCGCGTGCGTTACGACCTTCAATCATGGTTTTGCGCAAACGAAGCAGACGGAAGTGCAAAATTCAACCGGAGCATCTGAGCGGAAGGGCGATTCTCAAGAAAAGGATTCCGGCCAACCGGATGCAAAAAAAACTGCCGATTCGACGCTTCCGACTGTGGTAATTGAAGCCAAGGATACAGGAGAAGCAACAGGATATGTCGCTAAACGCAGTATTACCGCGACCAAGACCGATACGCCGATCATCGAGATACCGCAATCGATATCGGTGGTGACCCGTAATGAAATGGATATGCGCAGTGTGCAAAATTTCACCGAAGCCTTGCGTTATGTTCCCGGCGTTACCGTTGATCAATTCGGATTCGATGGACGCGGGTTCGAGTATTTGTATATGCGGGGATTCAATGCCTTGACAACTGCCAATTTCCGGGATGGTTTGAGCAATGCGGCACAGGGTTTGTTTTTCAGCAGCTTTATCACGGATACCTATGGCCTGGAGCGGGTCGATGTGCTGCGCGGCCCATCTTCGGTGATGTTCGGGCGCGGCGATGCCGGCGGTATCGTGAACCGGGTAACCAAGCGGCCGACTGCTGCGCCGATCCGTGAAGTGGAATTTCAGTATGGTAATTTTGACCGGAAAAGATTCGCAGCCGATCTGGGGGTGGCGAACAAAGATGGAACGATCATGATGCGGCTCGTGACCACCGCGCTCGACAGTGACACGCAAGTCAGATATCCCAATACGGGTGGTGACCGGGCGCATAATGAACGGTTCTATATCGCGCCATCCATCACTTTCCGTCCGACGGTTGCGACAACCATTACCTTGATGGGTGATGTGCTTAACAACCGGAGCGGTTCTTCACCCTTTTATATCACCGCGCCGGATGGCCGGTTTACCAATGTGCTGCAAAGCGATCCGAAGTTTTCCCGCTACGCGCAGAACCAGGGATCATTCAGCTATCAACTTGAACATCACTTCAATGAAATACTGACAGTCCGGCAAAATTTCCGTCACGCGTTTCAGAAAGGTACTTTCCAGGATCTGTTTTCATTAGACTACAACACTGAACAGCCGACTGTGATGGAGCGTCAAGCCTATGCGAGTAATGAGCGCTTGAGTCAAATCGTGCTTGATACCCATTTACAAGCAAAGATTGCTACCGGTCCCGTCAGTCATACCCTATTGCTAGGAGCTGACTGGAATCAGACCAATGCATCCATGCGCTACTATGAAGGATATACCAGCGACTATGTGGTGCCCGGCATCGATATTGCCAATCCGGTTTATTCGCAACCGATTCCGAGGCCTGACTTGTTATCGCAGAATGCGAAACAACGGATCGATCAATTGGGTTTCTACATACAGGATCAACTTAAATATGATAACTGGATTTTGACTCTGAGCGGGCGGCATGACAGGCTTCGTACCAAAGATAGCGATCTACTGAGTGAATCCGCAACCCGCAACAAGGATAGCGCATTTACCGGCCGGGCGGGTCTATCCTATCTGTTTGCAAACGGTGTAGTACCTTATTTCAGTTATTCGCAATCATTCATGGCGCAACCCGGCGTCGATATTAATGGCAGGCCGTTTGACCCTACTCGAGCTTCGCAATTTGAAGCGGGTATCAAGTTTCAGCCGGTGGGAGGAAAGTCTCTTTATACGGTAGCGTTTTTTGATTTGACCAAAACGAACGCATTATCGCGAGACCCGAGTGATCCTAGCGGAGCGCATCTTATGGCAATTGGGGAAGTCAGATCGCGCGGTGTTGAGCTGGAAGGACGGGGCGAATTGCTGCGCGGGCTGAATGCCATCGGTACCTTTACCTATCTGGATGTGAATAATATGAAAGATACCGATTTCAAGGGAAAAACGCCGATACAGGTTCCCACTACGATGGCTTCCGGGTGGCTCGATTATTCCTTCGGTGTTTTGGGTTACGAATGGTTGAAAGGATTTGGATTGGGAGGAGGCGTCCGTTACACTGGCAGCACATTCAACGAAGAAAGCAATATCAGCACTACGCCATCGTTTACATTGTTCGACGCCACATTGCGCTATGAAAGGGGCCCCATGCTGTTCAACATCAATGCCAGTAACATTTTTAATAACCATTACACTACTACGACCTACTTCAATAGGTATTATCTCGGAACGGAACGTACCGTGATCGGCACTCTGACGTTCCGGTTCTAGCGGGTGGTCATGATGTTTTTGTCCGCTATCGGGTTGATGACCGGAGGAATCGCATGCCGCTGAATGACGAGCTGTCGGTATTTCTCGAACTGGCAGCGGAAGCGGTGGCCAGTGGCGACAGGCCGGCACTGCACGATTTGCCGCCAGATCTGGCGTGCCGCGAATACGAAGCGGCCACGCACATCCTGGATGTTCCGGGTCCGCAGGTGGCAAGCGTGCAAGAACTCAGCATCGAAAGCCGCGATGGATATCAGATCAGCGCCAGGTGGTACAAACCGCTGGAATTTGCGCAAACTTCGGATCCGCAACCGGTATTGTTATATTTTCATGGTGGCGGTTATTGTCTGGGCAGCCTGAACTCACACGACTCGCTGTGCCGTTCGCTGGCTGCATTGACGCCCTGTCATGTCTTGCATGTCGCTTACCGGCTGGCACCAGAGTATCGTTTTCCTTATGCTGTAAACGATGCGCACGATGCGTATCGCTGGCTCCTGGCACAAGGATTTGCTCACGGTTTTGACACGAGCCGCATGGCTGTCGGTGGCGATAGTGTCGGCGGTACATTGGCAACCGGGATCACGATCATGGCTCGGGACGAGAACCGGCAACTGCCGGTTTGCCAGCTTCTGCTGTATCCCTGTACGAGCGCATGGCAGGATAGCGAATCTCATCGCCGTCTTGCCAGTGGATACTTGCTGGAAGCGAAAACCCTGCAATGGATGTTCAATCTTTATCTGCGCACTGATACCGATCGGGCTGATTGGCGCTTTGCGCCGCTGGAAGCTGCGGATTTGTCGAAGCTGGCGCCAGCCCGCCTTGTTTTGGCCGAATATGATCCCTTGCTGGATGAGGGAATGGCTTATGCCGAGCGGTTGCAAGCCAGCGGTGTGGATACGCAGGTCAACGTTTATTCGGGCATGGTTCATGATTTTGCCCGGCTGGGCAATATCGTCGAAGAAGCGCAGCAAGTTCGCCGGGATCTGGCGAAAACCCTGGCGAAAGCTTTTTATCCTGAAGATGATCGCAGCTGAAAATATGGGAGTGCGCATGCGATTTATACCGGTTCCACGATGAAACCGTTTCACTTGTTTTGCTTCCTCTTGCTTCTGTTCGCCATAAGTGCCTGCAACCTGTTGCCCGAGCGGCGCGCCGGTGATGCCGGTGCTGCCATTCCACAGCAATGGAGCGGATATGCCGCGGAGCAATCCGTCGCAGTGAATTGGGTGGAAACATTTCAAGATGCAACGCTAAAACAACTGGTGGATCGCGCACTGGAAAATAACTACGAGTTGAAGGCTGCGGCGGCGAGAATCCAGGCTGCCACCGCTCAGGCGCGCATTGACGGGTCTCCCCGCTGGCCGCAGCTTTTTTTCTCGGCGGATTATCAGGAAGTGCAAATCCGCGATGCTGGTTTCGGTTCCGCCCGCTACAACGTTTTCGAAGCACTATTCGGTGTCAGCTGGGAAGTGGATTTGTGGGGAAGAATCCGCGATTCGCATCTGGCGGCTATAACGGAAGCCACCGCCGTGCAGGCGGATTTTCGGGGAACCCGCTTGTCGCTGGCGGCACGCGTTGCACAAAGTTATTTCGAATTGATCGAAGCCGAATTGCAATCGGACGTCATTGAGCAGTCGATCAAAGATCGGGGGGTGATCGCTGATCTGGTGCGCGGGCGCTTTCAGCGCGGTCTGGTGCGGGGATTGGATTTGCGTCTGGCCTTAAATGACCTGGCGAATGCCGAGGCGCAACTGAAACAGGCGCGTAACCGGGTGCAGCAAATTTCCAAAAGATTGGAAATCTTACTGGGTAATTATCCCGAAGATAAGGTATGGAGCATCACCCAGCTGCCATCACTACCGGCCGCGATACCGGCAGGATTGCCGTCGGAATTGCTGGAACGCAGGCCCGATCTGATAGCCGCGTTCAAGCGTCTGCAAGTAGCCGATTTGCAGACAGTCAGCGCGCAAAAATTGCG
Organism: Pseudomonadota bacterium; assembly: GCA_018241205.1. Classification (GTDB taxonomy): domain Bacteria; phylum Pseudomonadota; class Gammaproteobacteria; order Burkholderiales; family Nitrosomonadaceae; genus Nitrosomonas. Next base: position 15,006 of record JAFEEI010000014.1, on the reverse strand, counting down.
CTTGCCGCGGATTACGCTGACGGCGACCGGCGGGAGCCGTAGTGTCGATTTGACCGAATTAATAGACCCTAGGGCTGCTGCCTGGAATGTGCTTGCCGGATTGGTGCAACCGGTGTTTACCGGTTGGCGCATCCAAGGTGAGATTTTCCGCAATCAGGCGCGAGCCGAGGAAGCCCTGAATCAGTACAAAAATACGGCATTGAATGCCTTTCGCGAAGTGGAACAGGCGCTGGCAGCGGAAGAATGGTTACGGCAGCAGGAAGTTGCGTTGCGCAAAGCGGTGGAACATACCGGATCCAGCCAGAAACTGGCTATTTACTCGTATCGAAACGGTACCATCGAAATTCTGACGTTGCTGGACAGCTATCGCAGCATGCTGAATGCACAGACGGCGCATCTTTCCGTAACCCGGCAATTGCTGAGTAACCGTATCAACCTCTACCTGGCTCTGGGCGGTAATGCCTGATCGATCTCATGTGACCATCTTTCCCTATATGCAGAACTTTGTTTGTTGATGAAAGCGCGTAAACAACTATTCATCGCTTTATTCGTAATAATGGCGGGCATCGTTGCAGCCATGATCATCGTCCGCATGCCGCCACAGGCTGAGCAACAACCGCAAGTTGCTGAACCGCCAGCGGTGCAAACGATCACGGCACAACCGCAACGGTTACAAATGACAGTACAAACGCGAGGGCGTGTCAGAGCGCAAACCGAAATCGAGGTCATAACGGGGGTCTCGGGCAATATCACCCATGTGGCGCCGGCGTTTGTCAGTGGCGGCTTTTTCAGAAAGGGGGATTTGCTGGTTTCCATCGACCCGGCGGAATACGATTTGCGCGTGGCACAGGCGCAAGCCAGGGTCATGGAAGCGCAATATCAATTGACGCGCGAGGAAGCCGAGGCGGAGCAGGCGCGGCAAGAGTGGCGGCAACTGGGCGAAGGCGATCCCAGCCCCCTGAATTTGAGGATTCCGCAACTAAAAGAAAAAAAGGCAAAACTTGCCGCCGAGCAGGAAGAGCTGAAAAACGCCCGATTGTTGCGGCAGCGTACGGAAATACGCGCGCCCTTCAATGGCCGGGTACGCACCAAAACCATCGGGATGGGGCAGTACCTGAATACCGGAGACGTGCTGGGCAGTATCTACAGCAGCGATCTGGCGGAAGTGCGTTTACCCGTCAACACTCAGGAATTGTCTTGGGTCGATGTGCCGGACTGGCCATCGCGTTCCGCTGCAGTCAAAGGTGCTGAAGTCATTTTGTCGGCGAACTATCGCGGAGAAATACAAACCTGGCGAGGCCGGATTGTGCGTAGCGAGGGTGCCGTCGATGAAAAAACCGGTATGGTGATGATTGTGGCTCAGGTCAGCGACCCTTTTGGATTGCGCGGGAATGAGCAGGACCGTGCGGCTTCGATATTGCCGGTGGGTTTGTATGTCGAGGCGAGTATCGAAGGCCGCTGGCTGGAGGGTGTGTATGCGCTGCCTGCCGGTGCATTATTGCAAGATGACCGGATTGCGATAGTTGATCAGGACAACCGTTTGCGCCTGCGTCACGTTACCGTTCTGAAACAGGTGCATGAGCAGGTCATTGTAAAGGAAGGTCTGACGCCGGGTGAGCGGATCATGGTTTCCGGCCTGCTGCATCCGGTTGAAGGTATGTCCGTAGTGTCGAAGGAAAGGCCATGAAACTGATTGTCTGGTTCGCCAGGAATCCGATTGCGGCAAATTTTTTAATGCTGCTCATCATTGCCGGCGGAATCCTGGGATTGACCATCGCCAAACGTTATACCATCCCTCCGGCACCGCAAAATCAGTTGCAAATCGAGATCGAATATCCGGGTGCCGGTCCGGCGGAAGTGGAACGTGCATTGTGTATTCCGATTGAAACTGCGATGCATGATCTGGAAGGTATCCGGCAAATCAATGCAACCGCTCATCAGGCACAATGCGAAGTCATCGTCGAGTTCGATCCGAAAATCGATGCGGCGCGTTTTCAGGCCAATGTGCAGGCTCGAATGGATCGCATCACGGTTTTTCCAAAAGAAGCCGAGAAACTGAAGATCACGGAATTAAAAACCGGCACCACCGCAGTGACCGTGATGGTACACGGCGATGTCGACCTGCTCACCTTGATGCGTCAGCGTGACCGGTTGCAAGCCATGTTGAGCCGGCATCCGGATATCGGGAAATTAACACCCTGGCCTGAGATTCCCTATGAAATCTCGATTGAAGTTACGGAATCCGAGTTGCGCCGGTACGATTTGAGTTTTGAGGAGATTGCGGCGGCGATTCAGGCAACCTCGCAAAACATACCGGCCGGGGAACTCAAGAAACCGGACGGCAAATTGCTGTTGAGAAGCAAACACCAAGCCATGACTGTGGCGGATTATGCAGCGATCAGCTTGCGATCGGGTGCCGATGGCGCGCGCTTGTTACTGGGTGATGTGGCACGGATTCGAGAGACAGTCAATGATAAGGATATGCGGGCCAGGATCGATGGCAAGCCGGCCGTGCAGATCTTCGTGATGTCCAAGGACCGGATTTCGACATCGGTGGAAGCGGTCAATGCAGTAGTCGATCGGTTTCGCGCCGAACTGCCGGCCGGTGTCGGTATTTCGATATGGGACGATTGGTCGAGATATTATGCGGAAAACATGTACATGCTGAAGGAAAATGCCATTTCAGGCTTTTTCCTGGTTTTTCTGGTACTGATGTTCACGCTGCGCTTCCGCCTTGCGCTTTGGGTCAGCAGCGGTATCCTGGTGTCGTTGTTCGGCGCATTATGGATGATGCCGATGTTGGGCATTTCGTTGAATACCTACTCGATTTCCGCACTGATTCTGATCATTGGCGTTCTGGCCGACGATGCCATCGTCGTCGGAGAAAATATTTATACCCATCAGGAACAGGGCAATCCGGGATTAGCCGGCGCCATCAGCGGCACGCTGGAAGTGGCACCGCTGATTGTCATGATGGTGCTGTCCACCATGATAGCTTTCGTGCCCGGTCTGTTCCTGCCGGGACTCAGCGGTCACTTGATGTACAACGTTTCTGCCGTGGTGATTCTGACATTGGCATTCTCGATGCTGGAGGCGTTATTCATTCTGCCTTCTCATTTGTCGTCGTATGATCGTCCGGCATCGACACAGAACAAAATCGGGGCCGCATTCGAACAAGCCAGAGCCAAGGTGGATGCGGCACTGCAATGGTTTGTCAATAGCGTGTACATACCGGTACTGAAGCGACTGTTGTATTTTCGTTACATAACGTTATCGATGTTTGCGATGATTTTGCTGGTGGCGGTTGCACTCGTTTCATCCGGGCGGATTCAAAGCGTTATGGATGCGCCGGTTAACGATTATTATCTGTTCGCTATTCTGCAGTTTGTTCCAGGCACACCGTTCGAGGAAGTCAATGCGCATGTGTTGCGCCTGGAACGGATTGCCAATGATATTCGCGCAGAGTTGAATGCAGAGCTCGGATTGGGTGTGGCGGATAAGTTGCAGGATAGCTTTCAGCACATCATATCCGTTAGCGAGGATAACGCCGCGTTTGTGGATATTGAAATCGCCATTGATGAGCGGATCCGCTCGCGCATGGACAGCATAAAGCAGCAATGGGAAGAACGTTTGGGCGAACTACCAGCCGGTACAACGCTGTCGTTCCAAACTTTCTGGCCAAGAAATCTGGGGGTCACTGCGACGCAATCGGCCAAGGCCATCGAATTGAAGCTGGTTGCTCAGGATATCGGGCAACAAAGTGTTGTGAGTGAAATACTCAAGACCAGGCTGGCTGCATACACGGGCGTACATAGTGTCACCGGTGCGATGCAGATGGGTAAACCCGAATTGCATCTCAAGCTCAAACCGGAAGCGGTAACACAGGGTTTGACCATGCATGACCTAGGGGAACAGGTACGCAATGGTTTTCTCGGGTTGGAAGTGCAGCGATTCTTTCTGGATCGTGACGAGGTTCGTGTCATCGTTCGCTTACCTGCGCAGCAGCGCCGCTCACTGGATGATATTTACCGCTTGCCGATCCGGCTACCCAATGGCGATAGCGCGCCATTCGCTGCGGTGGCGGAAGCTGAGTTGATGCCGGGTTTTGCCAGCATCATCCGGCAGAATCGCGAGCGGGTTCAATTGATCAGCGCAGAAGTGTATAAGGAACAAGCCAGTATTGAAACTATTCTTGCCGATTTGCGCGCTCATGTGATTCCCGGATTGGAAGCGCAGTTTCCGGGAATCAAGATCGAATCGGGGCAAGCCCGCCAGAAACAGGAAGCCACCATGTCCGATCTGTGGCGTTATGGAATGTTTGCGCTATTGGGCATCTATGCACTGCTGGCGATTCCGTTGCGGTCTTATCTGCAACCGTTGATGATCATGCTGGCGATTCCCTTCGGTTTCATCGGCGCGATATTGGGGCATCTGTTACTGGCCATACCTTTATCGCTGGAGTCTTATGTGGCCTTGTTTGCCGTCGGCGGAATCGTGATCAACGACAGTCTGATACTGGTGGCCCAAATCAATAAAGCGGCACAGGAGAATTTCACCCGCTATCAAACCGTGATCCGGGCTTGCAAGGCCCGCTTCCGCGCGATTTTTCTGACCAGCACGACCACTTTTGTCGGACTGCTGCCGTTCATCAATGTGCAAAGCTCGGATGCGGAGAAAATTCTGCCGATGGCGGTGACACTGGCATTCGGCATCCTGTTTTCGGTGCTGGTCACTTTGGTGCTGGTGCCCGTCAGTTGCGTGGTATTGCGGGAAATATCGGAACGCATGAAGGTTTCAACGCGCGCCGGGGAAGTACTCTGATCGACGCACATTTTTACCGGATTATTTCTGCAAATGACTTCAAATTATCCATTGCTTCTCAAGCAGATCTGGCATACGCCATTGGCTAATGCGGCAGACCGGCCAATCATTTATCGTGAACAGTATCGCTCGAATTATCGCCAGACTTATGCACGCATCAATCGGTTTGCTGCTGCGATGGCGGCGTCGGGTATCAAACGCGGCGATGTCGTTGCGGTGATGGATCACGATAGTCATCGCTATTTTGAATGTTATTTTGCGATTCCGATGTACGGAGCCGTCATGATGACCGTCAACAGCCGGTTGACGCCGGCACAGATCGTTTACACCCTGAATCATTCGCAAGCCACTCTGCTATTGCTGCATGCCGATTTTATGCCGGTCATCGAAGGCATTCGGCAGCAATTGACGGGAATACGGAAAATCATCGTGCTGAGCGATGGTGATGCATTACCGTCCACTTCGCTGAACTTGGATGACGAGTACGAGGCCTGGTTGAAGGACCGGCCTGATCATTTCGGTTTTGCCGATTTTGACGAAAACACGCGTGCGACGGTTTTTTATACCACCGGGACGACCGGGTTGCCCAAGGGCGTTTTTTATACCCACAGACAGTTGATGCTGCATACCCTGGCGGCAGGTATGGCGCTAGCGGTGCCGGCAAGGCAGCAACGATTTCACGCTGGCGATGTGTATATGCCGCTGACGCCGATGTTTCATGTACACGCCTGGGGGATTCCCTACATTGCCACGTTACTGGGCATCAAACAGGTTTATCCGGGCCGCTACACGGCTGAATCGTTGCTGCGGTTGATCGTTCAGGAACGCGTGACCTTCTCGCATTGCGTACCGACGTTATTGAAAATGATCCTAGCGGCGGCGCAAGTGGCTGGTGCCGATTTGCGCGGCTGGAAAGTGGTGGTAGGCGGTTCGGCGCTGCCGCAAGCTTTGGCCGGGCAAGCATTGGATATGGGAATTGATTGTTTCGCCGGTTACGGGTTATCCGAAACCGCACCGATTCTGACGCTGGCGCAAGCGATCGAGGAGTCGGACAATGCTCCGCGAACGGATGAAGATGTGTCGATGATGCAACGCTGCAGTGCCGGGCGTGCGATTCCACTGGTGGATGTGCAGATTGTCGATGGCGCGATGCAACCCCAGGCCCGCGATGGTTGCAGCAACGGTGAGATTGCAGTACGTGCGCCGTGGCTGACGCAAGGCTATCTGAATGATGCCGAAGCCAGCGCGACCCTTTGGCAGGGTGGGTATCTGCATACCCAGGACATCGGTGTGATGAATGCGGATGGTTATCTGCGCATTACCGATCGACTCAAGGATGTGATCAAGGTGGCAGGGGAGTGGGTATCGTCGCTGGAAGTGGAAAATGCCCTGGTTTCCGTTGCCGGTGTCAGGGAAGTTGCGGTGATCGGAATACCGGATTCACGCTGGGGGGAAAGACCGCTGGCTTTGCTGGCGGTGGATCCGGCAGTATTTGATGAATCTGCGGCGCAGCAACAAATTCGTTCATTGGTTTCGCAAGGCGTGATTTCCAAACATGCACTGCTGACTCAGTTCAAGCAGGTCGAGTGCATTGCCAAAACCAGCGTCGGCAAGGTCGATAAAAAAGCATTACGTTGCGAACATGGAGTTGTTCATCGTTAAACCCGGAATGAAATTGATGAAATCTTTTTTTGCCGGTTGTGCACTGTTATCTGTTTTGGTGCTGAATGCGTGCCAAACAGCCGGACCATTACCGGTCAAGCACGGAAATCCCGAAATTTTGTGGGATTCCTGGGGTGTTCCGCACATCGTTGCAGTTCACGACAGCGATGCTTTTTATGCGTTTGGCTGGGCGCAGATGCGCAGCCACGCCGATTTACTGCTCAAACTGTATGCGATGGCGCGGGGACGCGGTGCCGAATACTTTGGTGAAGATTATCTGGCTGCTGATCGCTCGGTTCGTTTGCTCGGTATTCCAGCTTTAGCTGAGCGGTGGTATCAGCAGCAGGAAGCTGGGTTTAAAAACAATTTGGTGGCGTTTGCAGCAGGTATCAACGATTTTGCGCAGCGCCATCCGGAGGCGGTTTCCGATCAGGTTAAAGCCATACTGCCGGTTATACCGCAAGATATCATTGCACATACCACGCGAGTAATGACTATTTTTGTCGCTGCCATTTCGGAATGCGGCGCCGTGTTGCCGGGCTTGAATTTCAATCATCAACTGGCAGGCTCAAACGGCTGGGCGCTGGGTGCCAAGTTTTCCAGCAGTGGCAATACGATGCTGCTTGCCAACCCCCATCTAAGCTGGCACGGTATGGAAACGCTATTTGAAACACATATTCTGTTGCCCGATGTGAATCTCTATGGTGCAGCTTTGGTTGGATCTCCCGTGTTACAAATCGCATTCAACGATTATCTGGGTTGGACGCATACGGTGAATCCCATGGATGGTTGTGATTTATACCGGCTGAGGTTGGCGGGTGATCATTTGAATGAGGGTTACTGGCTCGATGGTGAAGTAAATGCTTTCGAGGTGAGCAGCGAAATTATATTGATTCGCCGGGACGATGGTGGTATGGAGAGTGAAGTCTTGACTATTCGCCGTGCGGCGCAGGGGCCTGTGATCGAGCATGCAGGAGAAATGCTGTCGATTCGTCTGGCATTACTTGCAACGCAGCAATTGGCAGGGATGAATCAACAATGGTGGGAAATGGGGCGTGCGACCGATTTGGTGAGATTCCAGGAAATCCTGGCGGGCGGTCATTTGCCTTTATTCAATGTGATTTATGCTGATGTGAACAAGCATATTCTGCTGGCGTATAACGGCATGATTCCGCAGCGCGCGACCGGCGATACGGCTTTTTGGCGAAAACCCGTGATTGGCGATGATTCCCGGTTGATCTGGAAGGACATGCATCACTACCAGGATTTGCCCAAGGCCGTGAATCCACATTCCGGTTGGTTGCAGAATAGTAATGGCGCGCCATGGTATATGACCTTGCCCATTCTTGAGAAGAATCAGTACCCGGAAAATATGATTGCCGATGTCACCAATAATCGTGAATTGCAAAGCCTGCGAATGCTAGCGTCCCGGTCACGAATGAGTTTTGCAGAGCTGATCGCCGCCAAGCATTCGACCCACTCGCTGGCAGCGGATCAATTGTTGGATGATTTGTTATCCATCGCGCCCGCCAGCAACGACCCACTCGTGCATCAGGCTGCGGCAATATGGCATCGATGGGATCGCCAATTTCTGGCGGAAAGCCGCGGGGCAAGGCTTTTCAGTCTCTGGTTCGAGAAATGGGTTGAAGCCACCATCGCCAAAGCAATCAGGGCAAACCCCGATTATGTATTTACCCCCGATCAGTTACTGGGCGGTCTTTTTTACTCACAGCCATTTGATTCTTCAGAACCGCTGATTACACCACATGGTCTGGCCGATAAGCCGCTTGCATTGAATGCGTTACGCGAAGCCATCGCTCAATTACTTGCCGAGACAGGAAGACTTGATATTACCTGGGGTGAAATCGCCCGCTTGCGTCGTGACGGATCCGATTTGCCGGGTAATGGCGCTGATACGGACTTGGGGGTTTTCAGAGAAATTGTCTACGAACCGGATGCCGATGGAAAATTAAAATCATCTTATGGAGACTCTTTTATTGCAGTCATTGAATTTTCCAAACCGGTACGTGCACAAGTACTGATGACCTACGGTAATGCAACACAACCCCCATTTTTTGAAACGTATAACCCATTAGAACTAGCCGCAAAACAGCAATTACGTCCTGCCTGGCGCAGCCGAAATGAGATTGAGGGTAATGTGAAACTTCGTGAAATTCTGACTTACGATACGCTGGATACTTATGAAAATAGAACACGGTAGTCAGTTTTCGTAGCTTGAATTTACCTGAAAAGATATTATTGAATAGCTAGTTGACACTAAGTTCGACAAGCAGACTTTGATTGCTTGGTTAATTTTAAATCGCTACATTCAAGCTTTTATGGTCAATTACGACCGGGGTCAACTGTAGTCACCTCGGAAATTTGATCCAGCTTAAAGTAGAGTTTTCTTAACCAAAAGGAGCTCTATGATGAAGAAATCGAAATACAGTGAACTGTACGTCGTCAAATCAATTTGGACAGCAGATTGCCTAGATTAAGAGATGTTTTAGTTAAGAGATGGCGCGGCATTGCCACAAGATATGCCAAAAACACCGCTTCTTTTCTTGCCGCTGCGCAAATCAGATGTATCGCTCTCTGGGTAAATATCTTGTGACTACACTATCTAAACATTACTATCTGTCATTGCGGTGTTTCCTTTTTATTGGTTGATCTGGCGAGATCTTTACCAACAGGTTACACCGCTTTCTTCTCCTGCCATACACCAGAAATAATCATTGCTCTGCAAAACGGCGCATGCTCTCGATCTCGTACAGGGCATCTTCCATTGGCCGGTCAGACAGGTTGAATCCATTCTGCAGGCAGTAAATGCGAAACATACTCTCCAGCGCCATCGGTTGACGGCCTCACCATCCAGTCTGGAGATAATGTGGTTAATGTGCGACAGCAAAACTTCTGGGGTTGTTCAGCGCTCCCCTAACTTACGGCGTTGCTCATCATAATAATTTGCTTTGACTTGATTGCCCGCTTCCCTGGCCGCCTGCGCCGCGCGATCAAGCGCATTGCGGCGGTTCGGGGTGCGTTGCAGCGAAGCTTCCAGTTCTTGCAATGCGGCGGCCGGTTGGTTCAGTGTCAGCAGTAATTCGCCGAGCAATTCCCGCGCTGGAATGATGGCGCCGGGGGTGACGTTATCTTTTTCGGTGGCGTCTTCCAAATCGGCGGATGCACGCATCAGTTGCAGTGCTTCTTGGTTCCGGCTCTTGGCAGCCGCGATCCAGGCGGCGACGGCCAGACGCTGAATGTCGATTTGACCGGCGGTGTAGTCTTTATGTGCTGAACGATCGAGGTCGCGCAATGTTTCCAGGCGTTTCAGGCTGTTTTCCGCGTCGATGACATCGCCGGTTCTGGCCGCGCCTATGCCTCTGGCAAAATGGATGATCGCTTCGCACCAGCCGAATTGCTGCCACGGGAAATCCGCCGGGTGGAGGCGCAGTTTTGCCGCTTCACGCCAATCGCCGCGTTCGACCGTATAGCGCGCCGGGATGGCGGCGTAGGCATAGGCAACGGTGGTGTTGGACGGTTGCACGCTGCCGATGGTTTGCACTTGCCGCACGATGTCCCAGGCTTTGCCCGTTTCGCCCAGTTGCAAATAGGCGTACAGCATATAATCCATGAAATGAAAGCGCTGATCCCAGCTATTGCCCGATGCATGCTGCCGGGCGTGTTCCTGCGCGGCTTGATCCGCCGCTAAATTGGATTGCGCTGCATCCGGCCATTGGCCCAGGCGGATAAAGATATGCGACGGCATGTGCAGCGCGTGCGGCACAGCCGGGGCGATTTGCGTGTATGCCCGGGCGGCATCGAGTCCGAGTTCCGCCAGTTCGGGGTAATCGCTGCTGTGAATGATGTAGTGCGCGACACCGGGATGCCGTGGCTCATCTTTCAGGACACGTTGCAGCAATTGCAACGCTTGTTTCTGCTTGACGAAGGTTTTGTCGTTCGGCGAGGCATTCGAAATCAGCGCCAGCGCATAAAACACCGCGCCTTCATGATCATCAGGGAATTCTGTGACGATGCGCTTCATCGCATGCTCGTACGCCAGCTTCCGGGCGCTGTAATCATTGCTGTCATTCAGCGGATATAAAGTTGCAACGGCGTTCAGATAGGCTTTCTCGCGGGCGGTTTGAACGGTTAAAGCTCTTACTTGCGCGATCGCGCTGCGTCCTTGTTGCAATTCCGAGGCGGACGGTGCCGTCGCCCATAATTGCTGATAAAGACTCATGGCGATACCCCAATAACCCATGGCGCAATTGGGATCGGTAACGGTGACCTGGCGGAAAGTTTTTTCCGCTTCGTCGTACCAGAACGAATGCAGCATCGCGACTGCCTGGTTGAATTGCCCTTGCGCGGCGGGTGTGCAAGAAACCGGGAAATGCACCTTACCGAGCTTATCCTGATCGAAGCCGCCGGCATGGCGATGATCGCCGTCAGCAATCGCCGCTGCGGTCATTAAGCAGAAGATTGCTGAAATAAATAAACGTGTCAGTGATGCCATCGAAATTTTCCTCATCATGCGATCATTCACGGGCGGTGCCGTCACCGGCCAGATTGTCAAGGATTGGGCGTTGCGGACGTTCATCGCCGTGGCAATGCGCGATCAGTTGCGTTAATGCGTGCGCGATAGTCTCCAGTTCGGCGATGCCTGTTTGCAGGTCGCTCAGGTGTGCGGCTGCCAGTTGTTTTACTTCGCGCGCCGGCCGTTGCCGGTCTTGCCACAGCGACAGCAGCTTTTTGATTGGCACCGTGCTGAAACCGGCAATCCGCGCCCGGCGTATGAAACGCAACGTGTGAATATCGCGCTCATCATAACGGCGATAGCCGGAATAAGCGCGCGCCGCTTTAGGAATAAGCCCGGTCGCCTCGTAATGACGGATCATTTTTGCCGAAACGCCGGAAGCGCTTGCTGCTTGTCCGATATTCATTTTATCCTTTCAGTGATAATTGTGCGCCAGCGTATGGCCGCGTCCATGCGCAATCAGCCAGCGGTTTAGCGGAAAAGCAGCGGCACCGGCGATTACTAGCGCCGTGAAGAGATTGCTCCAGAATAACACCGAATCAAACGGTGCCGCCATCGCCCCTGGAATGATCACCATTCATTAGATTATCGACGATTTCCATTGTAAGGCTGTTCCAATGACCATACCGGCTACCTCGCCGATGGCGCACCCCATTAAGCAGTGCAGGGTTGCGATGGCGGCTGTGTGATTAAGCGATCGATCTTGATGATGTGATGGCTTGTCATAGAAGATTCCTCAGTCATTTGGTAAAGAAGTCCAGATACTAAACCTTGCCATCGTTGGAAGGTCAAGCATCCATTTTCAATTTCCCGGCAGCCGTTTATTGCAACCCGGAAGATACTCGACTACAATGAGTGCAACATTGTTGCATTTATCTCAGTATGTCTCATCAATTTCATCATAGCGCAGAAGATTTGATCCGGCACAACGGCGGAAAAGTGACTGCGGGGAGAGTCGGAATTCTGGCTGTTTTACTTGCCGAGCAGCAGGCCATCACGCACCGGGAAATCGAACAGCGCCTGCCGCAAACCTTGCAATTGGATCGCGTGACTTTGTACCGTGTGCTGGAATGGCTGGCCGGAAAAAATTTGATCCACAAAGTGAGCAGCGACGACCGGGTGTGGCGCTATCATGCCAACCGCGATGTGTCATCGCATCAGCACGCGCATTTTAAATGCACCGGTTGCGCGCAAGTAATTTGCTTGGAAACATTACCCGTGGAACGCAATTGGCAGTTGCCAGCGGGTTACCGCTTTCAGGAAATCGAGCTGACAGTCAAAGGTCTTTGCGCCAGCTGCTGCTGACCATGATACGCAAAAGTTTCTTTCTCTTTTTGACGCTTGCATTATTGGCTGTGCCGGTCTTTCTGATGGCGCACGCATTCACGCATTATGCGCAAACCGATGTGCTTGAAAGTGTCGAAAGTGAAAGTGACACCGGCGTGGATCTGGATGAGATTTGCTTCGATTGTGTTGCACTGACCGCGCTCAATGTTATTTTAATTACGTCGGGGTTATGCCTATGTAATTCGACAACCCGCCGCCGTTTGTCATTCTTCATATCGGAACATCATGCCGATAAAGCGGCTCTTCCCTACTTCTCCCGCGCACCGCCGTTTCAGTTTCCCTAATTCTGCAAAACGTTAATCCAGGCCTGACTTTATCATCGAACAATCGATAGATTGTTTCGAACTGTTTTGTTTGCCTGCGATTGATCAGTCCATGCGTGCAACTGTATTGCACGGCAACACCCGATCGGATTAGGAAAACTATATGGATTATTCTGGTCATGAATTAAACAATACCGAAAAGCTGCGCAATAGCATGCAATTTAAACCAGCCGCCGCCACGCTGCTGCTATTGCTGCTGGACATACCGGATAGCCACGCGCAAACTGCCGGCAACGATGTCGAGCTGCCGGGAGTGGTAATTACCGTACCTACCGTCAACTCGACCGAATCAACCGGTTTCAAGGCGGATACCGTCGTACAAGGCGATCGTCTGCGGCGGAATCGCGCAACCAATCTTGGCGATACGCTGTCGCAGGAACTCGGTGTTTCTTCCAGTAGTTTCGGCCCCGGTGCCGGCCGCCCCATTATCCGGGGGCAGGATGGGCCGCGGGTGCAAGTACTGGAAAATGGCATCGGCACTGGAGATCTTTCTGTCATCAGCCCGGATCATGCCGTGGCAACAGAAACCCTCAATGCCTCGCGCATCGAAATACTGCAAGGCCCAGCAACCTTGCTGTACGGCAGCGGTGTTTCTGGAGGCACCGTGAATGTCATCAACGCGCGCATTCCGGATCGTTTATTTAAAACACCGCAAGCCAATTTCGAAGGGCGCTTCAATTCCGCGCTGGAGGAACGCAGCGGCGCATTGAACGCTTCCGGCAGCTTGGGCAAAATGTCATGGTATCTGGAAGGTAACAAGCGGCTCACCAACGATGTGCATATCCCCGGCCGCGCCAATGTGCACGATCCTGACAGCGATGTCGGTTTTATCAGAAATAGCGCCATCGATACCAGCAATCTATCGGTTGGTAGTTCTTACGTCGGTGAGCGCGGGTTTATCGGTGTTTCGGTATCCCGATTGGATAATCTCTATGGCATTCCGGGACCGGAGGGATCAAAAATCGATATGGGTCAGACGCGATACGGCTTAGCCGGTGATCTGGACAATCCGCTCAAAGGATTTGAGCAATTGAAAGTACGCTTCAATTATAACGACTACCGGCATAATGAGCTGACCGAGCATGAGATTGGCACGCGCTTCAAAAACAGAGAACAAGAAGGCCGTGCAGAATTGGTTCATGCGCCGCTAGCAAGCTGGCGGGGCACAATGGGTATTCAATTGCAAAACCGTGATTTTTCCGCTAAGGGCGATGAAGCATTTGTGCCATCCAGCGTTTCGCAATCGGCCAGTATCTTTATGCTGGAAAAGCGCGATTGGCAGCGCTGGCAGTTTGAAATGGGCGGGCGTTTTGAACATACCGCACACAATCCGCAAGCTGCATTGCTGCAAACGCGCGACTTTAATCTCTATAGTGTTTCCGCCCGAAGCGCATGGAAATTTATCGACGGTTATCAACTCAACTTAACTGCCACACGCGGGCAACGTGCGCCCAATACCGTTGCACTTTTTGCCAACGGTTTTCATGTGGCCACCAATACCTTTGAGCAGGGAAACCAAATGCTAAGCAAGGAAACTTCCAATAACTTCGATATCGCATTACAAAAAACTTCAGGAATGATCACAGGCAAAGTTAATTTGTTCTACAACCACGTCAACAATTATATTTTTCAAAAAAGCCGTGACAGTAATGGCGACGGGCTTGCGGATCGAGTCGATGCGACAGGTGTTTTGGATACTCATGGCGCTTTTCTGGTGCAGGATTATGCGCAAACGAACGCAAAGTTTTATGGTCTGGAAGCCGAAGTAATTGCCGCACTTATACCTGATATGCTGAATGTGCGGCTATTCACCGATATTGTCTACGGCCGGTTGAAGGATAACGGTAATATCCCGCGCATAACGCCGCAACGCTTTGGCTTCGATCTCGATTTGAAGAAGAATGCCTGGTCAGGCAATTTCAACCTGACGCGGGTCGTGCGCCAGGATCGCGTGGCCGTGCTGGAAACCGAAACACCCGGCTATACCTTGATGAATGCCGAAATGGGGTATCACATGAAACTCACGAAATCGGTCAACTACACACTTTTTCTGCAAGGCCGGAATTTGCTCGATAGCGATATGCGCGTGCATACTTCTTTCTTGAAGGATATTGCCCCACTGCCGGGGCGCGCTATTGTCGCGGGAGTTCGAGGCTTTTTCTGATCTCAAGTAAGCAAGTTTTTTTGTAATAGCGCTGCAATATCTGTATACAGTAACACGCAAGAAAAGTTACTAGGATTCTAATAGATATGGAAAGTAAGCATACGCCGATGATGCAGCACTATTTGCGCATCAAGGCGCAGCATCCGGATATGTTG
>JAFEEI010000149.1 GCA_018241205.1 Pseudomonadota bacterium | reverse complement strand
AGCCAAGCGCTAACCCTAGTCCGTAACCTCCAAAACCATAGCCCAAACCATAACCATAACCTAAAAAAACAATGTTTGGGCCCCGAAAGCGCCCAATGGCGCCGCCGTGATAATGACCTACACCACCACCACGATAATAGCCAATACCACCACCGAAGTGGTCGCCACCACCGTAATGACCCCCAATCGGATGTCCGGCAATGCCGCTGCTTGGATGCCACCCACCAAATTGCCCTCTACTGGTACCAGCACCGAAGTGTTCTCCGCTCGTACGTCCTAAACCAAAATTACCACCCAAATGCTCTCCACCCGCGTGCCCTGAGCCGAAACCTCCACCTGCATGACCGCCGCCACCATTACGAGCCCATATTGAAACACTAGGGATTAGTTCTAATGCAATAACAAAGCACATCACACCAATCTTTTTCATGCATGCACCTTTTTGATCAATATTTGTAAACTCAACTGCTAAATCAGACGAATATGAGCACTAGCGCAACCAAAAACCACCCACTTTCCCATTTCTCAAGGCTATAAATTGAAGAATGTCATCATGCCGATCATTGAACTCGAGCTTCCAGACGTAGACTTCAAAACCCTGCTGATTCAGTCTAGTTAAAAATGTAACGGTATATCCTTGCTTAAGCCGGGAAGCAAGCGATTGACTGATACTGCTGAGCATTTCTTTGGTCATTCCCTCTTGGAATGCTTGATCACCGGCTGCGATAAAGTCAGGGTATGAATTAGTTTGTATCGCTGATAGCATGCTTTGCATCGTAGTTTCCACGGATTGCGGTGCTAATGGTGATCCGGGTGTTTGTGCATATCCTTGTGACGAAAAAAATAATAGAAAGGATATAAGAAGAATGGTAAAGTTTTTGGGGGATAACATATACATAAAATCCTCCTAAGAAAATAGTTATTGAATTAGAGAAATAAGAGATTACTTATCTGCGGATATTCTCAATATAGAACAATAATCTACTCAGTGCAATAAAGCATTGCATTTTGAGCAATTTATGGAATGAATCGGTTCATTTTGCAGTGAAAATTGAATATTCATAATTTCTCACCTATATATGTGTATTTGATTATTTCAACCACTCATAGCTCTTCCATTTAATACTTCTGTCATTCCGCCACGTAAAAATTACACGGCATTCCTGTATCAATATTAATCATCGAATGACCGAATCTCGTCAAACCTCGTAGGAAATTAACATGACAATTTACAAACAAAAATCAAAAATAATTATTCTGCCAATGTTTTTGGCAATCTCATTGGCAGCACCAACCGCAAATGCAGCACCGGTATTACTTGGCATTGGTAGCCTTTCAGGTACCGAAAGTGATTTATTAGGTTTGACAGGCACACTTGAAAGTGGAGTTTCCGTTAATCTTCTAGGTGGAATGGGTTCGGGTTTTGCTTATGCCAGCAACAATACTTTCCTGGCACTGCCGGATAGAGGGCCGAGTTATTGTCAAAAGTGGTGTTCAGAGATTTTATCAAGCTGCATTCTGATCTATTGTTGCTGCCTCGATACCATCAATAAATTTGACTCCTGTAATGACTTTGGCGAGGTAGTCAAATCCCCGTTGCCGCCGCCACTTGTTCTGCGCACATTCGGCCAACTTGAACATCATGTGCAACATGCCGTTGCGGGTCAGACAGCCTTTTGATCGCTTGATCCGGTGGCGTATGGTGCCAAAGGTCGATTCGATCGGATTCGTGGTTCTCAGGCTCTGCCAGTGCTGAGCCGGAAAATCATAAAAAGCCAACAATTCATCCCGATCTTTTTGCAAGGTCAGCGTAGCCTTCGGATATTTGGCCTCAAACGTATTGATAAATAGGTCAAAGGCACGGTGGGCCTGCTCCCGGGTCTCGGCCTGCCAAATTTCGTGTAAGGAATGTTTCACCTTGGGCTGAATCGATTGGGGCACCGCATTCAACACGTTCAAGGTCTTGTGCAACCAGCAACGTTGATGTCTTGTGTCCGGATAAGTTTCCTCAAGGGCTGACCAAGAGCCCATCGCTCCATCACCGATTGCCATTTTGGAGGCGTTCATGCCGCGGGCCTTGAGCATCAACAATACTTCCCGCCAGCTTTGGGTCGACTCCCGCATACCATCTTCGATCGCCAAAAAACGCTTCTGGCCACGAGCATCAACGCCGATGACGACCAGCGCGCACAGTTTCGCATCCTCGGCTCTGAGACCGCTGTAAATCCCATCCGCCCAAATATAAACCCACTGATCCTTGTCCAGTCGCGTTTCACGCCAGTAACGGTAATCCTCTGCCCACTGTTGTTTCAGCCTGGCTATCGTACTGGCAGATAGCCCTTTCGCCTCCGTACCTGCCAGAACCTCCAAAGCGGCTTCCCATCTCTCCCGTTGAAATGCCTTTCAAATACAACCACGGCAGTGCCGCTTCCAGAGCGCGCGTTTTACGTACATACGGTGGCACCCATGCCGAACGAAAAGTTACCGTTTCTTCGTTTTTACCCCGTACTTTCGGAATCTTGACCGTGACCGGCCCAATGCCGGTCTGAATCTCGCGCTCAGGCAGGTAACCATTACGTACAATGGCCGCTCGCCCATTGCCCAGAACCTGATCAGCGTACTGTTTCATAAACTCTGATAATTCCGCTTCAACGGCTTGCTCGATCAATTGCCGAGCCCCTGTTCTTAATAATTCTGTCAATGAATCTGTAAACAACTCTGGATCTGATAATTCAATAACGTTACTCTTACTCATAGCGGTGTATCCCTCTTCGGTTGGCTATATTGTTTGGCAACAACTAGGCGTTTAGTCCCACGGTGTGCTGGATTGGATTAACGTTAAAGCGTTGTGGCTCATCTGTCCATATTTTGCATATGTATTCGTAAGGCGTGAGGCCCTTCAATGTTTTGAGGCGTCGAGCGAAGTTGTAAGCCATCATGAAGCTGTGCAGATGTGTTTTCAACTGGCTGTGCGAAGCATAGTAATACCGTTTTACGGTGGCTTCCTTGATGGTTCGGTTCATGCGTTCGACCTGTCCGTTCGTCCAAGGATGTTTTGGTTTTGTGAGCCGGTGCTCAATGCCGTGCTCGTTACAGCACAGGTCGAACATATGCGTGATCCACTGTGCTGTTGTGCTGTTGTTCCATTGCGATAACGCGGTGGATGACAGAACTGGCTGCCGTTATCGGTCAGGATCGTATGGATTTTGTAAGGAACGGCATTGATCAGGTTACGCAGGAATACCGTTGATACGTTTCTGTTGGATTTATCGTGCAGTTCCACATAAGCGAACTTGCTTGTGCGGTCGATGGCGACGAACAGATACAGCTTACCTTCTTCAGTCCTTACCTCGGCAATATCGAGATGGAAGTAGCCAATCGAGTATTTCTTAAACTTCTTCTTCGCCGATTTATCGCCTTCTATATCCGGCAACCGGCTGATGCCATGGCGCTGATAACAGCGATGCAGGGTTGACCGTGACAGATGCGGAATCGTGGGTTGCAGGGCATACAAGCAATCATCCAAAGGCAGAAGTGTATGCTGGCGGAAAACCACGCACATGGCTTCTTCTTCCTTTGTTAGGACAGTCGAAGCCGGTTCCTTCGGCCCCATCGGCGCATCGTGAACAAAGGTTCGCTTTTTCCACTTTGCC
>JAFEEI010000148.1 GCA_018241205.1 Pseudomonadota bacterium | reverse complement strand
TTGATGTCGATGACGTTGTCGAGCATGCGCATGGCAATGCGCACGGTGCGTTTCAGCTTGTCCAGATCGAGCGCGCCGTCTTTCAGATGCGCGACCAGATTGACCGAACCGAGATTGCACACGGCGATTTCCTTGTCGTTGGTGTTCAGCGTGATTTCCGTGCACAGATTGGAGCTGTGCACCACGCCGATATGATTTTGCGGAGAGCGCACATTGCACGGATCCTTGAACGTGATCCACGGATGCCCGGTTTCGAACAACATGCTCAGCATCTTGCGCCACAATTGCACTGCCGGGATTTTTTTGTACAGCGTCAGTTCGCCGCGTTCGATTTTTGCTTCGTACCCCAGATACGCCTGCTCGAACTGCTGGCCGAATTTCTCGTGCAGATCCGGTACATCCGACGGTGAGAACAATGTCCAGTCGCTGCCGTCCATGACGCGCTTCATGAATAGATCGGGAATCCACGTCGCGGTATTCATGTCGTGCGTGCGGAGGCGGTCGTCGCCGGTGTTTTTGCGCAATTCCAGGAATTCCTCGACATCCAGATGCCAGCATTCCAGGTAGGCGCACACCGCGCCTTTGCGCTTGCCGCCCTGATTGACCGCCACCGCGGTGTCGGACACCACTTTCAGGAACGGCACCACGCCTTGCGATTTGCCGTTGGTGCCCTTGATGCGCGCACCCATCGCCCGCACCGGTGTCCAGTCGTTGCCCAAGCCGCCGGCGTATTTGGCCAGCAAGGCGTTTTCCTTGATGGCTTCGTAAATGCCGTCGAGATCGTCCGGCACGGTGGTCAGGTAGCACGACGACAATTGCGAGCGGCAGGTGCCGGAATTGAACAAGGTCGGTGTCGAACTCATGAAATCGAAACTCGACAATACTTGATAAAACTCGATCGCGCGCGCCTCGCGGTCGATCTCGTTCAGCGCCAGTCCCATCGCCACGCGCATGAAAAATGCCTGCGGCAATTCGATGCGGCGTTCCTTGACATGCAGGAAATAGCGATCGTACAGCGTTTGCAAGCCGAGATAATCGAACTGCAAATCGCGCTCGGCATCCAGCGCCTCGGCCAGACGCTTCAGATCGAATTGCGCCAGACGCGGATCGAGCAATTCCGCTTCGATACCGCGTTTGATGAATGCTGGAAAGTATTCCTGGTACTGCGTGTGCATCGCCTGCTGCGTCACCTCCTCGCCCAGCACTTCATAGCGGATGTTGTTCAGCAGCAAACGTGCGGTGACGTAGCTGTACGCTGGGTCTTTTTCGATCAGCACGCGCGCCGATAACACCACCGATTTACGCACTTCGTCGAGCGACACGCCGTCATACAAATCTTTCAAGGTCGCTTTCAGAATCAAGCCAGGATCGACGGTATTGCCAAGACCAGCACAGGAGGATTCGATCAATGCGGAGAATTTGGCGACATCGAGCGGCACACGTTGGCCGTTATCGGTTACGGTCAACGTTTCCGCGACCGCTTCGGCGTTTTGCTTTTGCTTGGCGCGCTCGCGCGACCGCGCTTCGCGGTACAACACATACGCGCGCGCCACATCGTGCTCGCCGGAGCGCATCAACGCCAGCTCGACTTGATCCTGAATATCCTCGATATGGAACGTGCCGCCGTCCGGCTGACGGCGCAGCAAGGCATTCACCACATCGTTGGTCAGACCCGCCACGACCTCGCGTACTCGCACCGAAGCCGCGCCCTGCCCGCCGTCGACGGCGATGAACGCCTTGGTCATCGCCACCGAAATCTTGCCCGGCTCGAACGACACCACCGCACCGTTGCGGCGAATGACTTTATGCTGGGAAAAACTTGAATGTTGTATCGTTGTATCCATAAAACTTTGACTTCCGGAAACAGGTTTGAGGTGAGTATGTTCTGTCGCGAGCTGCATCGGTGATTCCTCCTGACTGATAATTCATCAAAGAAAAATACAAATTTCTGTTGATTCAATGGAATAGCATTATTTGAATAGAACCACAATATCTAGTGGTTGATGGAGAATGCTATGGCACCAATGGTACAACACAAATTATTTTTTGTGCAGGAAAAATTTTGCGGATCTTTTATCGCGACAGGAAAAAATGACTGCTGATTGACATAAGATCGATAGCGATCAGTAAGTTGACGAACATGACGGCATGATGTTTTTTTACAACGATCAACAGCTCGGTAAAATATTTCCGTGGAATAACGTTCGATATCATGAGCTTCTGCCCCTATCCTCACTAACCACTTGATGTTATTGCCGCTACGGCAGATCATTCCAGGCATAGCGAATTGACCGGAAATAACCGGGCTCAGCTGAACGAATATAGTGAGCAACCGGATTCACCCGTACAATAGGGTGCTTCGCCAACATCAAACGCTGTTCTCCGGAGATATACAATGCAATGGAATCACGTCGCCGCAATCACCGCAGCATTTCTGACGCTCACCACGCCTGCGCTAGCCGCTGCTGCCGGTCTCGAAGCCCAAGGCGCAGCTATCGCTTCAACCTCGGGAACACGGCTGGATGATCCCATACCGGCGCCCATTCAGAAAGGCGCCATTCGATTGCGCTTGAAACAGATCGCAACCGGATTGACCGCCCCCAATTGGGCAGTCCCCATTCCAGGCGCGACCGGCCATTTATACGTCAGCGATCAAACCCGGAAAATATGGCGCATCAATCTGGCGACGCAAGAAAAGGAATTGTTCTTTGCTTGGTCTGGTAACCAAGTCACACTGGGTGCGTTTGGCGACAATACTTACGATGAGCGCGGGTTGCTCGGCTTTGCTTTCCATCCCCGGTATGTCGAGAATGGCTTATTTTATATTCATGATTCCCTCAATCCAACTGAGGCCAGCGATTTCTCCACCATGCCGCCGGGCGCGACGGCAAATCATCGCTCGGTTATCGAGGAATTCCGCGCCATTTCGCCCAGCCTCAACGAATTTCCTGCGCGCATCGAAACGGGAAAAACATTGTTGACAGTCGATCAGCCGCAGTTTAATCACAACGGCGGCGCATTGAATTTTGGCCCGGATAATATGCTGTATATCGCCTTCGGAGACGGTGGCGGCGCCGATGATCGCGATGGCCAGGATTTTATTGACGGTCCGATGGTTGGTCACGGCACCGGCGGCAACGGTCAAAATGCGAGTAATCCCTTGGGCAGTTTATTGAGAATCGATCCGTTAGGAAATAATTCGCGCAATGGGCAGTATGGCATCCCCGCCGACAACCCTTTCATCGGATCCAATCCGATACTTCCGGAAACTTACGCCTATGGCTTTCGCAATCCGTTCCGCTTCTCCTTTGATTCGCAAACGGGCGCGCTGGTGCTGACCGATACCGGACAAAACGATATTGAAGAAGTGAATTTGGTACAAGCGGGCGGGAATTATGGCTGGGGCTTGAAAGAAGGCAGCTTTCGTTTTGAACCGAACGGCAATGATCCGGGTTTTGTCACCGATGGCACGGTTGCGGGAGATTTCATCGATCCGGTGGTGCAATACGATCATGACGAAGGCACTGCGATCATCGGAGGATTTATTTACCGTGGCAATGCCATTCCCGCGTTGCAAGGAAAATACTTGTTCGGCGATGTGGCCAAGACCGGTAACGGCGATGGCCGGATTTTTTATTCGGACGGCAGCGGTATTCTGGAATTGGATTTGACGGAACGAGAGCAGCCGGGTTTCTGGATACTCGGTTTCGGTCAGGATGGCGATGGCGAACTCTATGTGCTCGGAAATACTACGGGCACACCTTTTGGAACCACCGGAACGGTCTATAAACTGATACCAAATGCGAGCTTTGACGCCGGTTTTCTTGAGATACCCGCGGTCAATGTCGCTTCCGGCAGCAGCAGCGCCGTATACCGCGCACGCCTGCAACAAGTGCCCGGCAGCTCACCGCTGCGCCTCGAAGTCATCGATACGGAACTGCTGACCGATCGATTCCGGGATGATAGCGCGGCATTTGATCCATCAACCGGTAAACTCACGTTGCAATTCATTAATATTCCCGATAACACTGGCAAAATTGCCACTTACTCGGCTGAATTACAACATGTTCCAGGACTGCCCAACCTGATCTTCGAGCTGAAGGAATCGCGGTTGATCAAGTAGCGTAACTGAGAAGGGATTGATGTCGACGGACAGAAATCACCCTGAACAAGGGTGATTCACTTAATTCTGCACTAACAGTTTATCCAGCTGATTGGCAAACATTTTGCGGTCATTCTGACTCAAGGTGGACTGACCGCCGGTATCCACGCCGCTGTTGCGCAAAGTTTCCATAAAATCCCGCATGCTCAAACGCGCGCCGATATTTTCCTGGGTATACAGTTCGCCGCGCGGACTCAGCACCAGGCCTTCTTTTTTGATGACTTGCGCCGCCAGCGGTATATCGCTGGTAATCACGAGATCGCCGCTTTCCACGCTTTTGACGATCTCATTATCCGCCACATCAAATCCGGATTCGACTTGCTGCATACGGATGAAGGGCGATGGCGGAACATACAGGGGATGGTTGGCGATCAATATCAAATGCCGTTTCGTTCTTTCCGCTGCACGAAAGAGAATTTCTTTAATGACGCCAGGACAAGCATCCGCATCAATCCATATTTTCATTTTTTTTCACTTGAGTTGAGTACATGATGATTCCGGTTTTCTTCTGCGAGCACTCTCAGGCACGGCGGCTTTCGAATAACACAGCAAAAAGCCTCGGACCGCTCTCTATAGTAATACAATAATGCCGGTGCTATGGCACAATGGCTTTTATAAAGACCACCTGTAAAAGAAGCGTCATGCAGTTCGTTGATGTTTTTCCAATCCGATATATTTTCTTTAAGGAGTTCATATGCCTTTACTTGATCCGACATCCAATGAACTGAAAAAAGACAAGCTCTATAGTGCAGCAATTATCGGCGCCACCACATACAACAGCTCGCGAATATGGATACGCTCTTATGCGGAAGGTAATTGGACGCTGGTGATTGCAAAAACACCGCTGACAGGCGATTTGGTCCGGTTGCAAGAAAAACCCATCGCACAATTCATGGCGGATATGGGAATTGAGATCGTTGACATTCAATCGCATGACTTTACCCAAAAAACGAACTTGACGCATACCTTCGATATTGCCGGTTTAGACGCTGACACCATCTATTACTACGCTGTAATCTCCGGCGAACTGGACGCCGCTAAAGTACCGCGCCGTACCGAACTGGGCGGCGACAAACCGCTGTGGTTCCGCACCATACCTGAGTCACCCACAGAACTCACCTTCGGCTTTTATAGCTGTCATGATCATATCAGCGCGAATGGCGATGTCGGTGCCTGGCCGCATTTCCATGAAAAACTGACGGATACCGGCGCGCATTTCGCCATTGGCGGCGGCGATCAAATTTATGTCGATACCAATGCCAAACAAAATTTCCCGGATATTTGGCAGTGGTTAAAAGACAATAAAGATGATTTACTGAAAACTTTTGCCAAGGGCGATGATTATGACCGGGAAGGCATTCAGCTGTATTTACTGAATATTTACCGCTGGTACTACCGGGTTTATTGGAATGTATCGTCTTTACGCGAAGTATACGAACGCTTTCCACAATATATGGTATGGGACGATCACGAGATCATGGACGGCTGGGGCTCTTATACGCATGACGACCGGCTGGACAAAATTTCTCGCATGTTTGAACATGAAGACGAGAAAGTCGGCAACATGCTGATCGATTTAATGTGGAAAGCCGCTTGTCAGGCTTATTACGAATATGAGCACAGCCACAATCCGCCAACCGCGATAAATTTGCAGAACCCCGATGAGTGTCAGTGGGATTATGACTTCAGCCATGGCAGCTCGGCATTTTACATGCTGGAAATGCGCGGCCACCACGATCTGGAAAAAGATAAAAAGGTCGATCCGTACATCATTCTTGGCCGCGATCAATTCAATCGTTTTAAAAATTGGCTGGATGCGCAAGCCAGTGGAGATGCAAAGTTTTTATTCGTGGTTTCGCCTGTTCCCGTTTTGCATTGGATCGACAACATCGTTAATTACGCCGATCTAGGCGGCGCGAAAGACGACTTCATGGATGAATGGGGTCACGAGACAAACTGGAATGAGCGGAATCAAATTCTGGAAGAAGTGTTCAGCCAATTGAAGAACGGTGATAAAACGCTGGTTTTTCTCAGCGGCGATGTGCATTGCGCGTCGATATTCAGAATGCATCACAAAAGCTACCGCGGCGCGAAAGTATACCAACTGACTTCCAGCGCCATCTCCCGGAAACCCGCTCCCTCGATCAGTTATTTAGGGATTACGAACGGCGGAACCATGGCGGGTAACGACAAAATCTACAGTGAACGCCTGTTCGCACTCGCAGGCAATAAGAACTTCTCCATTCTGCGCGTGCGGCAAAACGAATCCGGCGCGGAAACGGTAACCGTCGACTTGTATTGGCCTTCCGGCGATAGCGGTGAAATCACCAAGAAGCAAATCGTTTTCGGCTGAAACGGTTTTTTTGTCCAGTGACCGGCGGGCGATGAACGGTTTATCCGCTGTACGAATGATTGAAGGAAATTCTGAAAAAGGTAGCGAGCGGCAGCCAGGCAAAGCGAAATCAGCCGACATGGCTGAGCGCAGTAGTTTTTCAGAACTTCCTTAATGCCCAGACGGGGTATTTTTCGTGTCCGCAGATACTTGCGGCAGCGCCGCCTTCAAATAATAAAACATCGACCATAACGTCAGCACGGCAGCAATGTAAATAAACCATGTGCCGATTTGCTGCGGATCGAAGTGATCGTTGATTTTTTCATGGTACAGCAACAACGGGATCGCGATCATTTGCGATGTGGTTTTGATTTTTCCGAGAAAAGACACGGCCACGCTTTTCGAGCGGCCGAGTTGCGCCATCCATTCGCGCAGCGCGGACACGGTGATTTCCCGTCCGATGATGACGAACGCAATCGGTGCGTCGAGTCGTTCCAAGTAAACCAACACAATCAGCGCAGCGGAAACCATCAGTTTGTCGGCGACCGGATCGAGAAAAGCGCCGAATGCCGAAGCCTGGTTCAGAATGCGCGCCAGATAACCGTCGAGCCAGTCGGTAATGGCCGCACCGGCAAAAATCAATGTCGCAGCCAAATTCTGCTCGGCTGGAGACAACCAGGTGTGCGGCATATAGAAAATACCGACAAATAACGGAATGGCGAGAATGCGCAGCCAGGTCAGAATGTTAGGAAGATTGAAAGGCATGATGGTTGAAAATAAATGTTTTTGGGACAGCGATCCGGATTGCTATCCAGCGCGCGGTCAATGTAATTCCTTGTAGATTTTCTCCGCCAGCTTGCGGCTGATCCCTTCGGTTTGTTGCAATTCTTCGATACTCGCGGTCAGCACCCCCTTCAACCCGCCGAACCGGCCCAGCAACTGCTGCCTGCGCTTGGCGCCGACGCCTTCGATATTCTCCAGCGTGGAACTGGTGCGGGCTTTGGCACGCCGCCCGCGGTGGCCTTGGATCGCGAAACGGTGCGCTTCGTCGCGGATTTGCTGAATCAAGTGTAACGCCGCATGCTCGCTAGGCAATTGTAACGGCTTTTCGAACAGCGGAGAAATCAATTGTTCCAGTCCGGGCTTGCGTTCTTCGCCTTTTGCCACGCCCAGCAAATTGGCATCGGATATGCCGAGTTCCTGCAGCGCTTCCTGCGCCGCCGTCACTTGCCCTTTACCGCCGTCGATCAGAATCAGATCGGGCAATTGCCCTTCGCCGCTGACCACTTTCTGGTAGCGCCGCGACAACGCCTCACGCATCGCGGCATAATCGTCGCCGGGTGTGATGCCTTCGATGTTGTAGCGGCGGTATTCGTTATTGCGCATGGCGCAATTGTCGTACACCACGCATGATGCCACGGTCGCTTCGCCGAGCGTGTGGCTGATATCGAAACACTCGATGCGCTGTATCCCAGGCATGTTCAATTCCTGCTGCAACGCGTGCAAACGTCTTTCCTGACTGGCCTGGCGGCTCATCATTTGTTTCAATGCCAGTTGCGCATTTTCGGCCGCCATGTTGAGCCACACGCGCTTTTCACCGATCGGATTGAGCTGGATGGTAATTTTATGCCCGCACTGCTCGGTCAGCAGTAGTTGCAACGCTTCACGTTCGATTTGCTCACCCAGAACAATCAACGGCGGCGCGCTGCGGTTCAGATAATGCTGCGCCAGAAACGCTTCGAGCACGCTGGCCGCGCTGTAATCGTCGGCATTTTGCGGAAAAAAGCTTTTATCGCCCAAATGCCGCCCACCGCGGATCATCGCTAGATTGACGCACACCTTGCCGGAACCGTCCGGCGATTGCACGCAAGCCACGACATCGGCATCGAGCGCCTTGCCGCTATCGACAAACTGCTTCTCGCGAATGCGCCGTAACGCTTGAATCTGGTCGCGCAATAACGCGGCTTGCTCGTATTCCATCCGCTCGGAAGCCTGCAGCATCTTGGCGTTGATCACTTCCATCACTTCCGTTTGCTTGCCTTGCAAGAACAATTCGGCGTTTTTGACGTCCGCTTCGTATTCCTGCCGGTCGATTTGTCCGATGCACGGACCGCTGCAGCGTTTGATCTGAAACAACAGGCACGGCCGGGTGCGGTTGCTGAACACACTATCCTCGCAGGTGCGCAGGCGAAAAATCTTCTGCAGCAACTGAATGCTTTCGCGCACGATACCGGCGTTCGGATAAGGCCCGAAGTACTGGTGCGTTTTATCCAGCACACCACGGTAAAACCCCAGCCGGGGAAATTCATGTCCGCTCAGAATCACGTACGGATACGACTTATCGTCGCGGAACAGAATGTTATAGCGCGGCTTCAGGCTTTTGATCAGGTTATTTTCCAGCAGCAGCGCTTCCGCTTCCGAGCGCGTCACCGTGGTTTCAATCCCGTTCACTTGCGACACCATCAACTGCGTCCGGGGCGCCAGATTGCTTTTCTGAAAATACGAAGAAACGCGCTTCCTCAGACTCACCGCCTTGCCGACGTAAATCACCTCGCCCTTGGTGTTGAGCATGCGATAAACGCCCGGCTGCAGCGGCAGGCTGCGGCAAAATACCTTGGCGTCAAAAACGGTGTCCGGCAAACTGCTTAATCTCCGTTGCCGAGCAGTTTTCCGGCCACCGCCCAATTTTCATCGGGCAGCTCGTCGAAACTGATATAGGTGTATGACTTCGGTTTCTTGGCGATGCGCTCCAGCGTATCGGTCAGTTCCTCGGCAATCTGCTGTTTCTGCTCGCGCGTTAATGTTCCCGCCACGCGGATATTGACGTATGGCATGTAAAAATCCCTCCTAATGAGTTGTTATGACTGAAGTTCAGCAACGATGTGAGCAAACACCTGCGCGAACATTTCTGTTGTCAGGCGTTTGGTTTGCGTATTGTAGCGGCTGCAATGATAGCTGTCATAAAGCCGTACACCATTGCCTGGCGGTAGCTGATGCACCCGGCCGTGACCAAACGGATAATCCTTCGCCTTCAGCCGCATTGCCAGTAGCACCGCCTGATGCGCCACGGTACCCAGCGCGAGCACGGCAACACCACCACCTTGCACGAACCGGTTCATCTCAATAGCTAAAAATTGATTGCACTGCTTGATTTCTTGCGGCACCGGTTTGTTTCCCGGCGGCAGGCATTTCACTGCATTGGTGATGCGGCATCCGGTCAATTGCAACCCGTCATCGGCGGAGATTGATTCAGACCGGGTGGCGAAACCGTACCTGTGCAATGTCTGGTACAGCAAAATACCGGCATAATCACCGGTAAACGGCCGCCCGGTGCGGTTGGCGCCGTGCATGCCGGGCGCCAGGCCGACGATCAGCAGCTTGGCATTGGCATCGCCGAATGCGCTGACGGGGCGCGCATGATAATCCGGGTAGCGCGCTTTCACCGTTTGCAGAAAACCGGCCAGGCGCGGGCATTGCGTGCAGTTCAGCACGCCCAAGTCATCGCCTGTTTGGAGCAAAGAATCGTTCGTCATTCGGGAAATTGGAACTGTAAGTTTAAATATATTATTTCGATCGGGCCAGGCGTAGAACGCCATCGGATATCATCGCGTTTGAGACAAGCTCATTACAGCGGTTTGACAATTCTTTTCACAGCAACGTCTTCCTGGCTGACACTTACTTCGAAGCCAAGGCGGCGGACCAATTCCAGCATCGAGCGGTTAGCTGCCAGTACTTCGCCTTCCATGACTTTGATGCCCTTGGCGCGTGCGGCATCGAACAGACAATTCATCAGCTTGTTGCCGATACCCTTGTTTTGCCATTCATCCGCGACCACCAAAGCAAACTCGCAGGATTGACCGCCGGCGCTCGCCATGTAGCGGCACACGCCCAGTTCCTGCTCCCGGCCGTCTTGTTCCAGCACAGCGATCAGAGCCATTTCGCGGTCGTAGTCGATCTGCGTGAAACGCACCAGCATGCTTTGGGAAAGCTCTTGTAGTGAATCCATGAAGCGGAAATATTTCGATTCCGCGGACAATCCGCGCACGAATGCCTGCTCGATCTCGGCATCTTCCGGGCGGATCGGCCGGATGGTCAGGTCGATGCCGTCCGGCAACTGCCAGTGCGTGATCAAATGTGTGGGATAAGGATGTATCGCCATATGTGCGTAGCGATCGGCGGAAGGTTGCCGATAATCCACGACAATGCGCGCGTCAACGGCGCATGCGCCGTGCTCATCGACAATCAGCGGGTTGATGTCCATTTCCTTGATCCACGGCAGCGCGCACACCATTTCCGATACACGTAGCAGGACACTTTCCAGCGCGGCTCTGTCGACCGGCGGCATATGACGGAAAGCGCTCAGCAGTTTGGCGACTCGCGTCCGCTGAATCATATCTTTCACCAAAAAACCGTTCAGCGGCGGCAAAGCCACCGCGCGGTCGCCCAGCACTTCGACCAGCACACCACCGGCGCCGAAGGTGATGACGGGACCGAATACCGCATCGGTGGTCACACCGGCCATCAATTCCCGGCCGTTGGGCTTGACGATCATCGGTTCGACGATGATACCGTCGATCCTTGCGCCGGGATTCTTCTTTTGCACCGCCTGAATGATGTCGTGGTACGCCGACCGCACGGCTTGCGCATTACCGAGATTGAGGCGGACTCCGCCGGCGTCGGATTTGTGCGTAATGTCCGGGGAATTGATTTTCATCGCCACCGGAAAACCGAATTCTTCCGCAATCAGCAACGCTTCGTTCGGAGAACGCGCCACCACGGCCTTGGCGATCGGAATGCGAAACGCCGCCAGAATCGCTTTCGATTCAATCTCGCTTAGCATCTTGCGATGCTCCGCCAATGCGCCTTCGATCAACAAGCGCGCGCCCTCTTCATCCGGCATGCAGTGATCGGAGATCGGACCGGGTGTCTGCAGCAGCAGTTTTTGATTTTGATAATAAGCAGAAATGAAGGAAAACACCTCAACCGCCGGTTCCGGCGTGCGGAAATTGGGTATTTTGGCTTGATTAAACGCTTGCCTGCATGCAGCGACTTGCACTTCCCCCATCCAACAGGCGATCAACGGTTTGTCAAACTTTACCGCGAGTTCGATGATCGCATG
>JAFEEI010000147.1:11987-12443 GCA_018241205.1 Pseudomonadota bacterium | reverse complement strand
AATCCGGAATGGTTTCGGGAATAAAGGAAGAAATAAATACTGTGACAACTTCCGATGCAATCGCGTCAGGAAGCAGCGGCAGGGAATTAAAGAAAAATGGCTGGTATTGCCCCGCTGAATGCAGGCACAAATGCGTTGATGCATCCAGCTCGATACCGTCCCACGTAACGTTATTGCGGTGCAATTCCAGATGCAACGCGGGATCAGCTGCCAAAGATTGGCGGATATGATCCAGTTCGTGAGCAAATACCTCCCCTCTGAACGATAGGCTCAATCCATTGGTCAGTATGCTGACAATCAGCATAGCGATAACAGCACAAGCCGGATATTTCCGCATAAGAATCAATCTACAAAAAATGAAAATTTCATTCCAGCGCAATGATTCCACAGAATGATGCTATTTGCAATCAGGAAGTTTATGACAAAATAAAATGTTAAGGAAACGCTGATTAATTG
>JAFEEI010000147.1:0-11887 GCA_018241205.1 Pseudomonadota bacterium | reverse complement strand
AATTAATCAGCGTTTCCTTAAATAACCTCCACTCCCTCCACCGCCAGCATGTCGATCAGCGCGATCAGCGGCAATCCGATCAAGCCATTGGGATCATCTCCGGTCATGCGTTCGATCAGCGCAATGCCAAGTCCCTCCGACTTTGCGCTGCCGGCGCAGTGATAAGGCTGCTCCTTGCACAGATAGTTTTCAATTTGCTGATCACTCAATGGCCGGAATTTCACCCGATAGGGGATTACACGTATCTGTAACCGGTCTCTAGCACTATTCAACAAACACAAAGCGGTATGAAAAACAACTTCCTCACCTCGAACCAATTTCAATTGTTTAACCGCATTTTGATGATTCAGCGGCTTGCCAAGCGGGATATCACCCAACGCCGCCACTTGATCGGAACCGATAATCAGTGCGTTTGAATAAATCTTGGCCACCGCGCGCGCTTTTGCCTCAGCCAATCGCGTCGCTGTTGCGCCGGGAGATTCGTCAGACAACGCTGTCTCATCAATATCCGGATGTTCCGTTGCAAAAGGAATTTGCAGCCGCTGCAGCAATTCCTTGCGGTAAATTGAACTGGATCCCAGTATAATTTGCGGGGTAATGTTTTGTGTTTTCAAAATTTCCTTCTGTATTTTTTGACACTTAGGTTTAAAAAATATAACATGCGCGCCTTATGTCTGATAGGTTAGTCATAGACTCTCTGGATTTCGTGCGCAATGCGGGCAGTCGTCATGGTAAAATCCCGCTAGCCGAGCTTACTCGCCTGCATGATTTGTTATTTGATCAGGAAGGCGAGCTAATCTATCAAATCAGCGGTCAACTCGACAAGAATGATAAGCCGGGCTTATATTTAGAAATAACCGGAAAAATTCATCTTCATTGCCAGCGTTGCCTTGACAGGTTAGTATATCCTGTTGATTTACAGACATTCCTGATATTAGCTAAAAATCAAGCAGAACTGGATCTGGCTGATGAAGACGACACGATTGATGCCATTTTAGCGACCTCTGATTTGGATGTTTTTAATTTAATTGAAGATGAAGTGATTCTCAGCTTAGCGATCGCACCGCACCACGCGGATGACGAATGCAGCATGTTTAAGCTACAATCGACTGGCAATAACTTGACTGATGCGACGCAATCGGCGCACCCTTTTGCAGCATTGGCAGCATTGAAAAAGATAAATTGAGTTTAAGGAGTTATTCACATGGCAGTTCAGCAAAACAAAAAATCCCCATCCAAACGCGGCATGCACCGCTCGCATGATTTTTTGACCAACCCGCCATTGGCCGTTGAGTCAAGCACGGGAGAAGTTCACTTACGCCACCATATCAGCCCCAATGGGTACTATCGCGGCAAGAAAGTAGTTAAAACCAAAAACGATTAAACATCATTCTTATTGCTACAGACCGTATCAAACATAGTTTCTTCCAGCCGCAAGAGCACCGAAATTGGATATTACTGTAGCAATAGACTGTATGGGCGGCGATCACGGCCCCCATGTAACCGTACCATCCGCGCTTGAATACTTACGTCAGGATCCTGAAGCCAATATTATCTTGGTCGGTATTCCTGATGCCATTGAAGCTGAGCTGCGCGCGGCAAAATCCGAATTTGGTCCGAGAATCCGGTTGCATCCGGCCAGTGAAGTGGTCGGCATGGACGAATCACCGGCTACCGCCCTACGCGGCAAGAAAGATTCTTCCATGCGGGTTTCTGTCAATCTCGTTAAAACCGGCGAGGCGCAAGCCTGCATCAGCGCTGGAAATACCGGCGCATTACTGGCCACTTCCCGGTTTGTCTTAAAAACGATCCCGGGCGTCGATCGCCCAGCGCTCGCGGTAATATTACCAACCAGCACCGGCCATACGTATGTGTTGGACTTGGGTGCCAACGTCGATTGCACGGCGGAGCACTTGTTCCAATTCGGCATCATGGGCGCATCCTTGGTGTCTTCCGTGGAGAACAAAGCTTCTCCCAGTGTCGGCTTGCTCAATATCGGCGAGGAGGAAATCAAAGGCAATGAAATCGTCAAGCAGGCAGCCGAGTTGCTGCGCAATAGCGGGCTTAATTTTTATGGCAACGTGGAAGGCAACGATATTTACAAAGGAACGACGGATGTTGTGGTGTGCGACGGCTTTGTCGGCAACATTACACTGAAAACCTCGGAAGGCTTGGCGCAAATGCTGGCAACCTATTTGCGCGAGGAATTCAAGCGCAATCTGTTGACCAAACTGGCCGGTGTGATCGCCATGCCGGTCATCAATTCTTTCAAGCGCCGGGTCGACCATCGGCGTTATAATGGCGCCAGTTTTCTGGGATTACGCGGCATCGTGATTAAAAGCCACGGTTCTGCCGACAAATATGCTTTCGGTTTCGCCATTAAACGCGCCGCCGATGAAGTGCGCGGCGGAATGTTGCGGCGTATTAGCGAGCGGGTCGCCGAGTTTTCCCATCATGCTCAAACTTCTTCTAAAGAAATAACACGATAATGTACTCAAGGATCACTGGAACAGGTAGCTATTTACCGGAAAAGATTCTCACCAACGCAGATCTGGAACGCATGGTGGACACCAGTGATGAATGGATTCGCACACGCACCGGCATCACGCAGCGGCATATCGCCCGGGAAGATCAAGTAGCCAGCGACCTGGCGTTGCCTGCATGCCAGAATGCCATGCAGGCAGCCGGCGTCACCAGTCAAGACATCGACCTGATCATTGTCGCCACCACCACCCCGGACATGATTTTTCCGAGCACCGCCTGTATTTTGCAAAACAAACTGGGCATCGAAAATTGTCCGGCCTTTGACGTGCAAGCCGTCTGCAGCGGCTTTGTTTATGCGCTCGCCACCGCTGACATGTTTGTCAGTTCCGGTAAATGCCGCAATGCGCTGGTCGTGGGCAGCGAAATCTATTCCAAAATACTCGACTGGAACGATCGCGGCACTTGCGTTCTATTTGGTGACGGCGCAGGTGCCGTGGTGCTTTCGCAAAGCGATCGGCCTGGTATTTTATCGACGCATCTGCATGCCAGCGGCAGCCACAGCAACATTCTCTCCGCACCGGGAAGCATCAGTGGCGGAAAAGTGCAAGGTACGCCTTACATTAACATGGAAGGCAACGCCGTTTTCAAGTTTGCCGTCAAAGTCCTGGAAGAAGTCGTGCAGGAGGCAGTCACAAAGAACAATCTGCAATCCACCGATATCGACTGGCTGATTCCGCATCAGGCCAATATCCGGATTATCCAATCGACCGCCAAGAAACTTGGATTGCCGATGGATAAAGTGGTCGTGGCCGTGGACAAACACGGTAACACTTCCGCAGCTTCGATCCCACTCGCATTGGACCTTGCCGTACGCGACGGGCGCATTCAGCGCGATCAATTGATTTTATTGGAAGGTGTCGGTGGCGGTTTTACATGGGGAGCAGTCTTACTGCGCTGGTAATTTATGAAACTTGCATTTGTATTTCCGGGTCAAGGATCGCAATCGGTCGGCATGATGAATGGATACGCCGACTTACCTGTCATTCAACAAACCTTTCAGGAAGCATCGGATATTCTGAGACAGGATTTCTGGTCCATGGTTAATAATGGGTCTGCGGATGATCTCAATCTCACCATCAATACGCAACCGCTGATGTTGACCGCGGGTGTAGCGGTGTATCGCGCCTGGACTGATCTTGGCGGTGAGAAACCGGCATTAATGGCCGGACATAGTCTGGGCGAATATACCGCCTTGGTCGCATCCGAAGCGTTGAGTTTCGCCGATGCCCTGGCATTAGTGCGTTTTCGTGCGCAAGCCATGCAGCAAGCCGTGCCGGAAGGTGTTGGCGGAATGGCCGCGATACTGGGATTGGATGATGCAATCGTCGAGCAAATCTGCCGCGACATTACCAGCCAAAATAACGAAGAATCGCTTGAACCGGCCAATTACAATTCTCCCGGACAGATCGTCATCGCCGGACATAAGAATGCTATTCTGCGCGGCATCGAAATGGCCAAGGCGCAAGGAGCGAAACGGGTCATTATGTTACCGATGAGCATTCCGTCACATTGCTCTTTGATGCAACCGGCGGCTGACAAAATGAAACTACAATTGCAGCAAGTAGCACTGCAATCACCAAAAATTCCGGTTCTGCATAATGCCGATGTGAAAACGCATAGTGATGCAGCGGATATCAAAGAAATTCTCATACGCCAGCTGACCGGCCCGGTGCGTTGGGTGGATACCATCAAAGCGTTCGCCGCTTCCGGCATCACCCATGTCATCGAATGCGGACCAGGAAAAGTATTGGCCGGACTCAACAAACGTATCGATCAAAATCTGCAACAATTATCGCTGGCCGATAGCGAGGCTATCCGGCAAGCCATTAATCATTCTAGGACATAGCATTACAATGAATACTCGCCACATACGATCATGGCTCACTTGGAGGTATGATTTTGGAAAATAGAATAGCTTTAGTAACCGGCGCTAGCCGGGGCATCGGGCAAGCCATCGCAACCAAGCTGGGCCAATCGGGCGCTGTTGTCATCGGAACAGCAACCACGGAAAACGGCGCCAGCGCGATTAATCAATATCTGGAAAAGGCTGGCATCAAAGGAATGGGCATCGCTTTAAACGTAAACGATGCCGAGCAGATCAACCACGCCATGCAAGCCATCCGGGAAAAATTCGGTGAAGTGGAAATACTGATCAATAATGCCGGAATCACGCGAGATAACTTATTGGTGCGCATGAAAGACGAGGAATGGGATGACATTCTGGAAACCGACTTAAAATCAGTTTTCCGGTTAAGCCGCGCTGTTCTCCGTGCCATGATGAAAGCCCGTTACGGCCGCATCATCAATATTTCCTCTGTGGTCGGTGCTATGGGTAACCTTGGGCAAGCCAATTATGCAGCCGCCAAAGCCGGCATGTTCGGTTTCAGCAAATCGTTAGCTCGTGAAGTCGGTAGCCGCAATATCACGGTTAACTGCATTGCCCCCGGTTTCATTGATACCGACATGACCCGCGCACTGGCTGATGAGTTTCAACAGAACCTTATTCAGCACGTTCCGTTGGGAAGGCTGGGACGCCCGGAAGAAGTTGCTTCGGCCGTCGCCTTTCTGGCCTCATCCGTGGCCGGTTATATCACCGGCACAACGCTTCACGTGAATGGCGGTATGTATATGGATTAGTACAGAAACAGAATGAAATCAGCGCAATTGAATTGGGTTGCAGAAGTCAGAATCGTATGGCATTTATTTAACTAAACACTTTAACAGGCAGTCATGTTTTGGTTTTGCTGACATTCAAAATTTGTTAGAATGGCACGCATTTTTCTTACCTGAAAAGGAAATACCTAGATGGAAAATATTGAACAGCGTATTAAAAAAATTGTAGCTGAACAACTTGGTGTTAATGAAGCAGAAGTCAAAAACGAATCGTCTTTCGTCAACGATCTGGGAGCGGATTCGCTCGATACCGTTGAATTGGTGATGGCATTGGAAGAAGAATTCGAATGTGAAATCCCCGACGAACAGGCTGAAAAAATAAATACTGTTCAGGAAGCGATTGATTACGTCACCGCCCATGCCAGCGCCAGTTAATATTTTGTTTCTCAAGAATAAGTAAGCGGAGTTATTTTGTCCAAACGCAAGGTAGTCGTTACCGGGTTGGGTATTGTATCGCCTGTCGGCAACACGGTACCCAGCGCATGGGAGAGCATCGTCTCGGGAAAATCCGGCATCACCCGGATAACCCGTTTTGACGCATCGAATTTTGCTTCACAAATTGCAGGTGAAGTAAAAGACTTCGATATTCAGCAATATCTATCGGCAAAAGAAGCGCGCCGTATGGACGTTTTTATCCATTATGGCATGGCTGCGGCGATTCAAGCCGCCAAGGATGCCGGTATCGATGATATTTCCCATCTCGATGCGGAAAAAATCGGTGTCAATATCGGCTCCGGCATCGGTGGTTTGCCGATGATCGAAAATACCGATACCGCGTACCACGCAGGCGGGCCGCGTAAAATATCGCCGTTCTTTATCCCAAGCACCATCATCAATATGATTGCGGGTAATTTATCCATCATGTACGGATACAAAGGCCCCAACATCGCGATTGTGACAGCATGTACCACAGCCACGCACAGCATTGGCCACTCAGCCCGGATGATCGAGTACGGTGACGCCGATATCATGGTGTGCGGCGGGGCGGAATCCTGCGTAACACCGCTTGCTATCGGCGGATTTGCCGCTGCTAAAGCTTTGTCGGTAAACAACGGCAATCCGGAAACTGCAAGCCGTCCTTGGGATGTAGGCCGGGATGGCTTTGTTCTGGGCGAAGGCGCTGGTATTTTGGTGTTGGAAGAGTTGGAGCACGCCAAGCGCCGCGGCGCAAAAATTTATGCAGAATTGGCCGGTTTTGGCATGAGCGCGGATGCCTTCCATATGACTGCACCATGCGATGACGGCGAAGGCGCCGCGCGCTGTATGAGTAATGCGCTCAAGAATGCTGGTATCAACACCACGGAAGTCGATTATGTCAATGCGCACGGCACTTCCACCCCATTGGGTGATATTGCCGAAACCATTGCGGTAAAACGTTGCTTTGGCGATCACGCCGGTAAACTTGCGGTCAGCTCAACAAAATCCATGACCGGACACTTGCTGGGTGCCGCAGGCGGTGTCGAAGCGGTTTTTTCCGTGCTGGCAATCCATCATCGCATTGCGCCGCCGACCATCAATCTCGTCGATCAAGATC
Source organism: Pseudomonadota bacterium (assembly GCA_018241205.1). Lineage (GTDB taxonomy): Bacteria > Pseudomonadota > Gammaproteobacteria > Burkholderiales > Nitrosomonadaceae > Nitrosomonas. The sequence goes on along the minus strand of JAFEEI010000147.1, from coordinate 5,136 downwards.
CACAATGCGATTTGGATTTCATTCCCAATACCGCAAGAGATATGGACATCAAAGTTGCGCTGTCCAATTCCTTCGGGTTTGGAGGAACTAACGGAACACTCGTTTTCCGTAGCGCATAACATTACCGGTGGCGCATGCACACGCTGAAACGCCTCTTGTTGTATGCCTTTTTCTCGACCATCCTGATCATCGGATGGTTCTATCTCCATGTTCATTCCAGTATCACGCTACCAGCCAAGCCGTATGAATTTTCCATCCGGCACGGCAGCAACCTGAAACAAGTCGCCCAGCAACTGGCCGATGCCGGTGTGATTCATAGCAAATGGTCATTGATCCTGCTGGCGCGTTATCTGGATCAGGGGTCCGCCATTAAAGCCGGCGATTATCTGCTAACCGAGAACATCACCCAGATTGCGTTGCTGAATTATCTGACCGAGGGAGACGCCAAGCAAAACGAAATCAGAATCGTTGAAGGTTCGACCTTTGCGCAACTGCGAAAAATGCTCGCTGAACACCCGGCCCTGCAAAGTCAAACCGCCGGATTGAGCGATCAAGAGATTCTGCGCTTAATCGGCGCAACGGAAACCGCTGCCGAAGGATTGTTTTTCCCCGATACTTATTTTTTTGTCAGGGACAGCAGCGATATCGAAATCCTGCAACGCGCCTATCGCACCCTGCACAATCATTTGCAAACGTACTGGGAGTCGCGCGTGGAATCCTTGCCGCTGGCTTCGCCTTACGAAGCGCTGGTTCTGGCTTCCATTATCGAGAAAGAAACCGGCGTGGAAAGCGATCGTGCTGAAATAGCCGGTGTGTTCATCAACCGGCTGCGCAAAGGGATGCGCCTGCAAACAGACCCCACCCTCATTTACGGCCTGGGAGATCAGTTTGACGGCAACCTGCGCAAACAGGATTTGCTTGCCGACCAGGAATACAACACTTATACTCGCGCAGGTTTGCCACCCACCCCGATCGCCTTGCCCAGTTTGGCATCCATTCGCGCGGCATTGAACCCGGCTGAAACGGATGCACTGTATTTTGTGGCAAAAGGTAATGGAGAATCCCAGTTTTCTACGAATCTGACAGATCATAATAAAGCGGTTAACAAATACCAGAAGCAGCAAAAATAAAACGCTATGCCGCCCATCACCCCCTCTCACTGTTAATGCTGGAACTACATGATCCAATTTTCCATTGTAGTACCCACATTGAATGAAGCCGGAAATATTGATTCACTGTTAACTCGATTACTTGCCGTTGAATTCGGCGAGGATAGTTTTGAAATTATTTTCGTTGACGATGGCTCGACAGACGGTACGCCGGATAAAGTACGCGCCTGGAAGAGCCGGGCTAACATCCATCTGATCGAACGGCGCGAAAAACCGGACCTCACCGCTTCAATCCTGACCGGTGCGGCAACAGCGCGGAGCGACGTTATCGTCGTTATGGACGCTGATTTGAGTCACGCGCCGGAACACTTGCCAGCAATCATTACCCCGGTCTTGCACGGCAATTATGATGTCTCAATCGGCAGCCGCTATGTCAAAGGCGGCAGCACGGAAAACTGGCCGTGGTACCGGCGGTTGCTGTCACGCGCCGGCGGTTGGATCGCCCGTCCGCTGTGTGATGTAAACGATGCCACTTCAGGCTTCTTCGCATTCCGCCGCGAACTGGCCGCGAGTATTTCAAATCAAGCGCATGGCTATAAGATTCTGCTCGAATTGCTGATGGCCAACCAAGGGAAATTGCGTGTCACCGAAGTGCCGATCTGTTTCCGTGATCGTACGCAAGGCACATCGAAATTATCACTGTCTCACCAGCAAGCCTACGTTCAACGCCTGATCACGCTAGCGGGCGGCACAGCCACGCTGAATACCGCCGGGCGCTTTGCCCTGGTCGGACTATCCGGTGCATTGATCGACGCCTTTATTTTCCACTGGATGATCAGCCACGATGCCGGCTTGGCATTGGCACACTTCGCCAGCTTCTTTGTCGCCGCAATCACCAACTATACGTTGAACTCCAAGTGGTCGTTCCGTGAGCATCATGCAGGTTATCTCAAATGGCACCAGTTCGGCCGTTTTTTGACGGTCGGCGCACTGGCGCTGTTATTACGCGGCGGCGTTCTGGCCTTGCTGGTTTATGCTTGGCATGTGCCGCCTTTGCTGGCGATTTTTCCCGCCATCGTGGTCACCGCCGCGGTGAATTATCTTGGCTCGGCCTTTTATGTTTTCCCCAGCGAAAAGGATCTGCCCTCGCTGGAAATACGCTGGCGCACTGCGGCAATCGGCATTGTGCTCTTCGCCATCATGTTGCGCCTGGTATATTCCGGCCTGGCGCAACTCATACCGGATGAGGCGTATTACTGGCAGTATGCCCAGCACATGGATCTCAGCTTCTACGATCACCCGCCCATGGTTGCATGGTTGATTTGGCTCGGTACTGCCATCCTGGGCCATAATGAATTTGGCGTACGCATCGGCGCATTGCTCTGCGGTTCGATTACCTTGGGTTATCTGTACGCATTGGCGCAGAATTTGTACGACAAATCCACTGCAATGCGCACGCTGTTATTGCTGGCCATTCTACCATTGGGATTCGGCTCCGGCTTGCTCATGACGCCTGACGCACCGTTAGTCGCCGCCTGGGCTGCCGCACTGTACTACATGGAACGCGCGCTGATTGCCGGCCGGAGCTCGGCATGGCTCGGTATGGGAATCGCTTTCGGTGCCGGATTACTATCCGAATATGCCATTGGACTGCTAGTTATCGCAGCACTTGTTTTTATCATTTCAGATCCGGTGGCACGGCACTGGATGAAGCGCCCGCACCCCTACCTGGCCGCGCTGTTGGCGCTGGCGCTTTTTTCACCGGTACTTATCTGGAACTACGAAAATGGTTGGGCATCGTTTGTTTTTCAGTTCGATCGGCTGGTGAACGTTAGTCGTCACTTCGCCATTCATCACTTGATTTTTCACATCCTGGTATTACTGACTCCAATCGGCTTTGCGGCAGCAGTGCTTGCGCTGTTTCCGGTCAAGCGGTCCGATAACCGGCAATTTGAACACAGACGCCAGTTATTTATACAGATTTTCACCCTTGTTCCCTTTTTCTTTTTTCTCAGCGTCAGCGCTTTTGACGCACCGCACTTTCATTGGACTATCCCGCTCTGGCTCGCGGTTCTGCCGGCTATCGCCTGGATGATCGGACAAACCGGTCATATCAGCACATTCGTCAAACGCATCCAAGCCAGCTGGCGGTTAACCATCATTGCTTGCATCTTTGCATACGCTTTTGTGCTGCACTATGTAGTGCTGGGAATACCGGGCATCCCTTATCATTTATTCACAGAACACTATTTCTGGCGGGAAACGGCCGATGAAATCAAGCAAATTGCCGCGGAAGTGAAACAACAGACCGGCCAGGAACCCATCATTGTCGGCATGAGCAAATGGGCCGTCGCCAGCGCGTTATACTTTTATACGCATGGCGAAAAATTGGATATCCGTTCACGCAATATGTTTGGCGATAGCGGCGCCATGTACGAATATTGGCTGCCATCGCAGGAACCTTCCAATCGCCCTATTATCCAGGTCGGCATGAAACGCCGCCATTTGGAAAAAATCCGGTCAAAAACCACCGACGTCACTCCCATGCTCGATAACCCCGGCTCCATCGAATACCGCGTGATCGAACGCTACGGCACGCCAGTGCGGCGCGTTTATTATCGCATTTCGCAGGGATTCAAGGGCGCCAGCTGAGCTTCAGCGGCATGAGAGTCCGATATCTCATTTGATTTCATAAGCGGCGATCTGCCATGCGTCATTCTGCATTTTTGCCAGCGTAATCGTTTCCAACGCCAGGCCTTTTTCCGCAAAAGTCGTATAAAACTGCAGCACGACATAGTCCCCATCAGGCAATCCCGATAACGATTTGGTCGAACCGGCCGTGGCGATATAGCGCGCGTTCACCGCACCACGCGGTGTCCTGATCGCGGTAATCGATTTGACCCACGCGCCTTCGGCTGTTTTTTCCTTGAATAGCGGGGAAGCGTTTTCCCAGCTTTCTTTATATTTCCCGCTATCGATCAGTCCAAGCCAGGAACGCGCGCTGCTTTCCACTTTCTCAAGAATATTGCTTTCTTGCGCGATAGCAGCGCTGGCGCAAAAAAGCAGCAGTAACAGTACAAGCAATCGTTTCATCGTTGCATACCTCATTAGTAAAATTTCCGGAACATACCGTCAGTCATGCGGAAAAAAACTTCCCGTGATCCAGATCGAAGCGATGCCCAGTAAAATCAATGCCACCTGCTGCACGGTCGCATGAATTTCCGGGCGTTTATGCAGCCCCGGAATCAGATCCGACATCGCCACATAAATCATACTGGCCGAAGCAATCGCCAGTAACGGTTGCACCAGGAAGTTCATGTTATGCAACATGAAATAAGCCAATACGCCACCAACCAGCGTGGCAAAGCTCGACAACAGATTCAGCAGAAACGCCATACGGCGGGTATAACCCGAGTTCAGCAGAATAATAAAATCCCCCGCTTCCTGCGGGATTTCATGCGCGATGATCGCGATCGATGTCACGATACCCAGTTGCACATCCACCATGAAAGCAGCCGCAATCAAGATACCGTCGACAAAATTATGAAAGGTATCGCCTACGATGATCATGATCCCGCTGCGACCGTGATCATGCGCGTGGTGACTGGGCGCGGAAGGAATTGCTACCGCCGGGGCATCATGTGCATGCACTAGATCGTGCGCTTCGCAATCTTCCAAATGACAATGACGCCACAGCACCAGCTTTTCCAGAATAAAAAAGACCAGAATACCGAGCAACACGATGCCGGTGATTTGCGCCGGATTGTCGGCCAGCTCAAGCGCTTCCGGTAACGTATTCAGGAAAGCAGCACCGAGCAATGCGCCGATGGCATATGACACCAGCACGGAAAGCCACGACACCCGGGCATTGAGCGCCAGTATTGCAGCAAACAGTAAACTCAATATCCCGCCCAGCAAGCTGGCGGTTATGATCCAGGTCAGCGTCGACATAAAACCAATGACAAAAGAAAGGCCGGATTATACGCTGTTACAACGTAATAAATTAAGGAAGCGCTGATTAATTGAC
>JAFEEI010000146.1 GCA_018241205.1 Pseudomonadota bacterium | reverse complement strand
TGGGATTTTGGGTATTGGTGGAGGCGGCGGGAATTGAACCCGCGTCCGCAAGCCCTCTACAGACAGTTCTACATACTTAGCCAAATTATTTGATTTGACCTGGCAACCGCCAACCGGCAGGCTGATGACAGGCGAGTCACCTATTGTTTAACGTTCTATAAAGTGACCCTATAGAACGCGATCCCCGTTAGTGACTCTGCTGTCTGTTGCCAGACCCGGCGTTGAGGCCCACCGGTGCAGAGGCTAGCCGATTAAGCGGCTAAAGCGTAGTTTTCGTCGTTTGCGACTATTGTTTTCAGATGGATTTACGAGGTAATCTGATCCTCGGTATGCCCTGCGCTGCTTTGCAACCCACGTCGAAACCGGATCGCCCCCGGGTATTCGTAATGGTTGTGCATAGGATAATGATGGTACAAAAAAGTTCAAATCCTATGACCGGGTATTCTAACAGAAACGGCGAGCGTTTCTTTATAGATAGGCGAGCAGTTCTTCGGGATGATCGATCAGATGCCGGGCGCCCCACGTTTCGGGTGGCTGGCCGTTACCCAAATAGCCGTAGCGCGCGACGATTGGCTGCATGCCGGCTGCCAGACTGGCCTGAACGTCGCGGATGTCGTCGCCGAGATAGATGCAGTGTGCGGGAGAAATGGCGATTTTGGTGCTGGCCGTTAACAGCGGTTCCGGATGAGGTTTGGTATTCGTCAGCTCATCGCCGCAAACGACACAGGCCACGCGTTGCGCCAGGCCGAGTGTTTCAATCAGCGGGCGGGCGAATCGGGCCGGTTTATTGGTCACGATGCCCCAGGGCAGGTTGCGCTGCTCCAGCTGACCGAGCATTTCGTCGATGCCTGGGAACAAGCAGGTATCATGGCACAAGCGCTCTGTATAGAAATCCAGAAATTCGTTGCGCATTGATTCATAGCCGGTGTCACCCGGTTTGATATTGAAGCCGAGTCCCAATAGGCCGCGTGAACCGGCGGAGGCCAGCGGGCGGATTTGCGCGATGGGTAATTCAGGCAGGTCGCGTGCAGTGCGTTGGCGGTTCAATGCATGGCCAAGGTCGGGTGCGGTATCGGCCAGTGTGCCATCGAAATCGAAGAGTATGGCTTTAATCATGAATCAAAGGGTTGCAGAAAAAATGACAGGAACGGCGATTGGATTAATTGCGGTAAGCCATGATGTAGTTGACGCCGGTATCATTTTCCAAGGCGTAGACTTTGGTAATCGGGTTGTACGTCATGCCGATCAGTTGTTCATCCGTCAATCCGGCGTTGCGTGCCATGCGCGCGAGTTCGGACGGTTTGATGAATTTGGCGTACTCATGCGTGCCGCGCGGCAATAGTTTCAGGATATATTCTGCGCCGATGATGGCAAACAGATAGGATTTCGGGTTGCGGTTGATGGTCGAGAAGAAAACCCAGCCACCCGGTTTGGTCAATTGCGCGCAGGCGCGGATAATGCTCATGGGATCGGGCACATGTTCGAGCATTTCCATGCAGGTAACTATATCGTAGTGCTGCGGCTGTTCTTTGGCGAGCGATTCTGTCGTGATCTTACGGTAATCAACGTGATGCCCGCTTTCCAGCAAGTGCAGCTTGGCAACCTTGAGCGCCTTGTCGCTCAGGTCGATACCAGTCACGTGAGCACCCATCGATGTCATGCCTTCCGACAAAATACCGCCGCCGCAACCGACATCCAATACCGTTTTTCCGGTTAGTCCGCCGGTGAGGTCGTTGATGTAATTCAGGCGTAATGGATTGATTTCGTGCAATGGCTTGAATTCACTATTGGGATCCCACCAGCGGTGCGCGAGTTGGCTGAATTTTTCCAGTTCCAGCGGATCAGCATTAATGCCGTCATTTTCCATATGCGTTCCTTTGTGACGAGTGTTGAGATGTTGCTGCGATGCGTTCATGCCAGTATGCGGCGCGATATTGCAATTCAACCGGATTGAGCGTCATCAGTTCTTTATCTTGCAGCAGCATTCTACCATTTACCCACACATGACTCACTTGTTCGCGGCTTGCTACGTAGACCAAGTGTGAGACCGGATCGTAGCAAGGCGAGAGGTTAATGCCGGAAAAATCAACAGCCGTGATGTCAGCCATTTTTCCGATGGCTAATGAGCCGGTTATTTCTCCTAATCCCAGCGCATTGGCGCTATTCAAGGTCGCCATTCGCAACGCTTGGTGCGCGGGCAGAGCGTCGGCCCGGCCGCTGGTCGCCTTGGCCAGCAGCGCAGCCAGACGTATTTCTTCAAACATGTCCAAACGATTGTTACTAGCTGCGCCATCGGTGCCGAGACCGACATTGATACCTTGATTCAGCAAAGCTGCAACAGGCGCTAAACCGCTGGCAAGCTTCATATTGGAGGAGGGGCAGTGCGCGACATGACAGCCGTGTTGATGCACGAGTTTTATTTCGTGATCCGTCAGATGCGCCATGTGCACGGCAATTAGGTTCGGGCCAAGCAGCCCCAGTTGCTGAAAACGTTCAATCGGTCGAATACCGGTAGATTCCAAGCTGAGGCGGATTTCATCCTGTGTTTCGTGCAGATGCGTGTGGATAGGTACGTTCAGTTGTTCCGCATACGTCAGCATGCTGCGGAACGTGCTGTCACTGACGGTGTAAGGCGCATGCGGTGCAAAACAAAAGGAAAGCAGCGGATGCTGGTGATATTGGTCGCGTAATCCCAGCCCCTTGGCCAGATAATCGTCTGCATCACTGGCATAAGCGGTGGGAAAGTCGATCACGACCATACCGATGACTGCACGTATGCCGGTACTGATGGCAGCTTCTGCGCAAGACTCCGGGAAAAAGTACATATCGTTGAAGCAGGTAATGCCGCCTTTGATCATCTCGGCACAAGCCAGTTGCGAGCCATCCAATACAAATTGCGCATTAATATGCTGGTTTTCTGTCGGCCAGATGTGCTGATTGAGCCATTTCATTAACGGTAGATCATCAGCCAATCCGCGCATCAGGGTCATGGCGGCGTGGGTGTGCAGGTTTATCAGGCCAGGAATTAAAACGTGATTGTTCAGTGTGATCGTTTGTTGCGATTGATAGCGGAGTCTTGCTTCAGCTATCGGTAAAATATCTTTGATGATTCCATCAGCAATTGCGATGGCATGTTGATTTAATGCCACTTCAGCGGGTTCAATGGGAATAATCCAGTTTGCTTCTATCAATGTATCGATTGGCAATGAATTATTCATATGTGCTGGAGTATGGAAAGAAAAAAGCCCTGCACTTAGAGGCAGGGCTTTTTGAGTAAGAATAGATAACCGGTTTCGCTTATCGGGTACCCGCTACTTCGATTTCAACACGGCGATCCGGTGCCAGACACTCAATCAATGCCTTGGTTTTTTTGTCACCAACACAACTATTTCCAGTTACGGGATTTGCTTCGCCTTTTCCATCGACAAAGATGCGGCTAGGCTCTATGCCTCGTGAAACCAAATGAGCTTTAACAGATTCGGCACGGCGAATCGAAAGGTTTTTATTGTACTCATCGGAACCAATGCGATCAGCATAACCCACTGCAATAATGGTGTCGTACTTAAGGCCTTTTATGCCATTAGCAAACTCATTCAAAGACTGAATACCATTCGGTTTAAGTTTTGCGCTGTCGAAATCAAATAATGCATCGGCAGAAAATGTAATTTTCTCCGGTGCAGTTTTAGCAGCTGCCACGCCTGCGGCTGGAGCTGCTGCCGCTGCATCTTCCGGTTTCTTGACAAGATCCGGATCACATTCGTGAATCGCCATAGCTGGTGTCCAATAACCAGTTCTCCAGCACAGGCCTGTTGTGTTTCTTGCGATTATACCGCGATCGTCAACACCATAAGCTTCAGGTTTTTTTACAGACTTATCTTTATCAATAACGGTTTCTTGTGCCAAAACAGCACCAGAAAACATTGCCGGTATAAGAATCATTCCCATGAGAGTTTTTTTAGCTGATATTTTCTTCATGCTGTTGTCCTTTTTAATGAAAACTACGGATTTTATATTGAAAATGCAAAAAAGCATTTTGCATCTGAAAACTTTCTAGCATTCTACTACTTCAAGCTTTTAAGTGCGCAATTATCAGTTTGTTTGTTTATTTTATCAAATCAAAATGTTGTAAAATTGCAACAAATTTGTGCTGTTTATCGAACTTAAGCAAAATTAGTCATCTTGCATGATTGAGTGATCGTGAGTTGGTATCTTTCGTAAGGAAATTAATAATATGTAAATCGAAGATTGTTCTTTAACATGCGATGTACAGGTGTGAATTATGTTGAAGCCGGTGAATTATCAGCGTGCGGGACGTATACTGTCAGGCCGCCGCGATTATGAAATTCTACGTATTAAAAATGAAGGAAATTTGTTGATGAAACCATCCTCACCCAGAGACACTGTTGTATGACTGACGAAACAGCAACCTTAGCCCTATCGGCGCACAATTTGTGGCATAAATACGGTCATCGTGTTGCCGTGCATGAAGTTAACTTGCAATTGAAGCGCGGCGAGGTGCTGGGATTGCTCGGACCCAACGGTGCGGGTAAATCCACTACGTTGCGCATGTTGACCGGTAATTTGGCGCCGAGTCACGGTAGTATCTCGATTTGCGGTATCGATTTACTGGAGAAGCCGCAGGAAGCCAAATCGCATGTGGGGTTTTTGCCCGAGATTCCGCCGCTTTATTTGGATATGACCGTGGATGAATATCTGCTGTTTGCTGCGCGTCTGCACCGAGTCGGCAAACAATCAATCAAGACGGCGCTGAGTGATGTGAAACGACGTTGTGGCTTGGAGTATCACGGCAAGGATTTGCTCGGTACCTTATCGAAAGGCTATCAGCAGCGCGCTGGCATTGCGCAAGCCATCATTCATCATCCGGATGTGATTATTCTCGACGAACCGACGGTGGGACTCGATCCCAATCAGATGCGCGAGATCCGGGAGTTAATCCGGGAGTTGAGCGCTGACAGCAGTGTAATTTTGTCGACCCATATTCTGTCCGAGGTTGAGAATGTTTGTGACCGGGTACAACTCATGCATAAGGGCAGCGTGGTATTCGATCAAACCGTGGCGCAGTTGCATCAGCAGGGTTACAACCTGGAGATGGTTTTTACGCAGCTGACTCAATGAGCAAACCGGAATTTTCAAGATGATTGCTACCATTATTCGTAAAGAGCTGTACATGCTATTTATTTCACCACTTGCCTGGCTGTTGCTGGCGCTGATTCAGGCCGTGTCGGCGTGGGTTTTTCTAGTGCGATTGGATGCATTTCTGGAGATTCAGCCGCAGTTGCTGCAAATCGCCAATCCTCCGGGAATTACCGAAGTCATCATTTCTCCGGTGTTTATGATCGCGGCGGTACTGTTGTTGATGATTACACCATTATTATCGATGCGGCTGCTGGCGGAGGAACGCCGCAACCATACGCTGACACTTCTGATGTCAGCACCTGTTTCGATTGCCGATATTGTGCTGAGCAAGTTTTTGAGTCTTGTGCTGTTTTTCTCGGCTGTTATCATTTTGCTGGTGATGCTGTGCTTTTCATTACGTACCGGCGGTGCGCTGGATTTTGGTTTGTTGCTCAGCAATACGCTGGGTTTGTTTTTGCTCACAGCGTGTTTTTCCGCGCTCGGGCTTTACGTTTCAAGCCTGACAGCGCAACCGGTCATTGCGGCAGTGGGTTCTCTGGGGATTCTATTGGGATTGTGGCTGATTGATCTGGCGAGCAATGCAACGGCTGGATGGTTGCACTATTTTTCTTTACTGAAGCATTTCGGCTACTTTAACCAAGGTTTGATCGATACCTTCAGTATTGCCTATTTTATTTTGTTCACGGTTACTTTCTTGGTGCTGACGATCCGCCGGCTGGATGGAGAACGGTTGCATGGTTGAGTTGAACAAAAAAATGCAGCGCCATTACCGGATGCACAACGGCTTTTTTATCGTTTTGCTGCTGTTGCTGGTTTTTTTGCTCGGTTATCTTGCGCTGCAAACCCGGCAACAATGGGATATCAGTCAGAACGGGCGTAATAGCTTAAGTGAAGCCAGCATCGAAATACTGCAAAAATTGCAGGGAGCGGTGCAGGTAACCGCGTACGCTTCTGAACAGGATGCGCAACTGGGTGATATCCGCCAGATTATTACCGGCTTTATTGCACTGTATCAGCGGGTGAAACCGGATCTTTCGTTAACGTTCATCGATCCGGTGGAACAACCCATCTTGGCGCAGGAAGCGGATGTGCAAGTCAATGGTGAGCTGATCATCCGGTTTAATCAGAAGATCGAACATCTGACGGTCATCAACGAACAAGCATTTTCCAATGCTTTGATGCGGCTGGCGCGTGGAGAAGATAAGCGGGTCGTCGAGTTGAGTGGTCATGGCGAACGCAGGCTAGACGGCAGTGCCAATTATGATCTCGGGGAATTCGGCCGTCATTTGCGCACCAATGGTTTTAACAATCAGCAATTGAATCTTGCCATCGAAGCGGATATTCCCGCCGCGCATGCCAGCACACTGCTGATCGCATCGCCGCAAACCGATTTGCTGCTGGGAGAAGTGGAGAAGTTGCTGAATTATATCGATCGCGGCGGTAATTTGCTGTGGCTGGTTGATCAGGAATCGCTACGCGGTTTGCAACCATTGGCGGAAAAATTGCGATTGACGCTGACCCCCGGTGTTGTCGCCGATCCACAAGCGGCGCAGCTCAAAGCGCCGATTACTTTTGCGCTGGGTGCGATTTACGGACCGCATGTGATAACCAGAGATTTTGACTACATTACCGTGTTTCCCTTTGCCCGCCAGCTTACGATTGATGAGAACGAGGAATGGCACAGTGTTGCTTTGGTTGAGGCAGCGCCGCAAGGGTGGGTTGAAAGCGGGGACTTGAATGGCGAAATCTCGTTTGATCAGGATGTGGATGTGCCAGGACCGGTCAGTATCGCGGTAGCGTTGTCGCGCAATATCGAGGATCGCGAGCAGCGCATCGTCGTTGTCGGCAGCGGGCATTTTCTGGCGAATACGTATCTCGGCAACGGCAGTAATCTGGATTTCGGCATTAATTTGATCAATTGGTTGACCGGCGATGAAGAGTTGATCATGATTCAGCCGCGCGCAACGCTGGATAGCCGTTTGGTTTTAAGTGAATTTGAACTTACACTAATTGCGCTCGGTTTTCTGATCGTATTACCGCTCTTGTTCCTTACAAGCGGGATCGGGATCTGGTGGCGCCGCCGGAGAAAATGATGATCATGACACACCATGCGCGGCTCAATTTAATCATGACCGCCACGATCATTATTTTGATCATGTTTGTGTATTTCAGACCGCAATCTCCCGAGGCTACGGAATATCCGCTTGCGAATGAACCGGCCGAAGCCGTTCGGGATTTGCGTATCGTCAAGCAGCAACAGGAAATTGTGCTTAAGCGGCAAGATGGCCAATGGCATTTGATAAAACCGGTGCAAATCAGGGCTGATGACGACAAGGTTGGAAAGATTCTAGAGATTCTGCAAGCGCGCAGTCAACAGCGCTTTGCGAAAGCCGGTTTGAACCGCTTCGGCTTGGAACATCCGCATGCACAATTAACCATCGGCGATACACATTTTGATTTTGGCGGATTTGCGCCAACCACTCACCAGCAATATGTAGCAGCCGGTGATCATATTTATTTGCTGGCGCCGCGCTATGCGTTGGCATTGCCGCGCAACGCCAGCGATTTGGTTAATCACCGGATGTTCGTTGCCGGTGAAATTCCGGTCAAATTTAAATTGCTACACGGAGAGGTTGAGTCTCATGATGGAAGTTGGCGTGTGACGCCGCAGCACGCAACCGAAACATTGAACGCGGAAACACTAAAACATTGGATTGAAATGTGGCAAAGTGCGCGTGCTGTTGAATTGAAAATGGCAGCCGAACTGGGTTCAGATTTTGCCGAAACCGGTTTGATAACAATCGATTTACAAGATGAAACAGAAATCAGCTTGAGAATCCTGCAGAATCAATCGTCAATCGTTTTGCTGCGCGTGCAGGAAGGGATCGGCTATCAATTTCCGCTCGAGGCAGGGCGGCAACTGCTCGATCCTTCTGTGTTTTCTGCCGCAAATAGCGCTCGGTAGCCGTGCCAGAATTGCCGGAAGTCGAAACAACGCGGCGCGAGATCGCGTCTCATTTGACCGGAAAAACGATCGCACAAGCCGTTATCCGCAATCCCCGGTTGCGCTGGCCGGTGCCGGGTGAATTGCCGGCACTATTGCCGGGATTGACTATCCGGACAGTAACGCGGCGTGCCAAGTACCTGTTGCTGGATTGCGTTGCGGGAACATTGCTCATTCATTTGGGAATGTCGGGAAGTTTACGTATACTTTCGGCAAAATCAGGGCATGGCAGTGAACATCCGCAAAAGCATGACCATTTTGATCTAATTCTACGTGATCAAACGATTTTGCGATTGCGCGATCCGCGCCGTTTTGGCGCAGTGCTATGGCATGTAGGTGATGTTTGGCAGCATCCGTTGCTGCTGAATCTCGGACCCGAACCTTTGACTGCGGATTTCAGCGCAGCGCAATTGTTTGAGAAAACCAGGAGTAGCCGTATCGGCATTAAACAGACCTTGATGAATCATCACGTCGTGGTGGGTGTCGGTAATATTTATGCCAACGAAGCTTTGTTTCTGGCTGGTATCAATCCTAAAACCGCCGCTGGTAGAATTGCCTTGGTGCGTTACGAAATACTGGTGCAGGCGGTGAAACAAACGCTGCAGCGGGCGATTGAAGCGGGAGGCAGCACGCTGCGCGATTTTGTCCACAGCGACGGAAGTTCGGGTTATTTTCAGCAGCAATATTGGGTTTACGGGCGGGCAGGCCAATCGTGCAAAAAATGCGGAGGTGTCATCAAACATATCAGGCAAGGCCAGCGCTCCAGCTTTTATTGCCCGGCATGCCAGCACTGATGGAATGCGATTTATAACTTATCAAGAAAGATCATATGAACATTACATTTATCGGCGGCGGTAACATGGCATCCGCTTTAATCAGCGGATTACTGCAGCAAGGCTATGGTGCGGAGCAATTGCACGTGGTCGAGATCAATGCGGAAAACCGCGACAAGCTAAAGCAATCATTCGGTATTTCGGCGATGGTCGATCTTGCCAGCGGTATTGCTGATAGCGATGTCATTGTATTATCCGTCAAGCCGCAACAATTATTCGAATTGGTGCAGAAACTGGCGCCGCTATTGAATAATCAATTGATCATATCGATTGCTGCGGGAATTCGTGCAGCCGACCTGATGCGTTGGCTGGGCGGCTACCGGCGGGTGGTGCGCGCGATGCCCAATACGCCGTCGCTGGTGCGCTCCGGGGTTACCGGTTTGTATGCAGCCGCTGGTAATAGTGAATTGGATAAAAAAAATGCCGAATCAATTCTCGCCGCGGTAGGCTCGACACTTTGGGTTGATGATGAAGAGATGTTGCATGCCGTAACGGCGATTTCCGGTAGCGGACCGGCCTATGTTTTCTACTTTATCGAAGCGATGCAGCAGGCGGCGATAGAATTGGGCTTGACGCCGTCTCAGGCCCGGCAGCTCAGTTTGCAGACATTCGCCGGTGCCAGTAAGCTGGCTAGTGCGAGCGATGAAGACGCGGCGACATTGCGTGCCCGGGTGACCTCGAAAGGCGGTACGACCGAGCAGGCAATACTTGCTATGGAAAAAAATGATATTAAGTGTAAGATCATAGCTGCCATTCATGCTGCCAGCAGACGCTCGCGGGAATTAAGCGATGAGTTCAGCAAAATATAGAGTGCACAATAACTTGTCAGCGATTTTTTAATTATCAATTCTAGTTTTTTTGGAAAATTGTCATGTCCAGTCAGATCTTGGTTTTTCTTGTTGATACTATTCTGGGGTTGCTTTCCTTAGCGTTGTTGTTGCGTTTTTATTTTCAACTATTACGTGTTCCTTTCTACAACTCGGTCTCTCAGTTTCTCATTGCCGTGACTGATTTTATGGTGCGCCCGGCGCGCCGGTTTATTCCGGGATGGGCTGGAATTGATTTGTCGACGTTGATGCTGGCATGGTTGCTGGAAAGTATTATCGTAACCAGTACATTTATGGCACAGGGCTATAATTTCGAAGCGAACATTGTGACCTCGTTGGGCGTGATGGGGTTGCTGGGTATGGTCGAGATTATTGAAACGACGCTCTATATCGTGTTGCTAGCGATCATCATGCAAGCCGTTTTATCATGGGTTAATCCGCACAGCCCGTTAGCACCGCTGCTGGATAGCTTTACCAGCCCATTCCTGGCTGTTTTCCGCAAACGGATTCCGCCGATCGCCAATGTCGATTTGTCTCCCTTGTTCGTGTTGATTCTGATTCAGGTGCTATTGATGATCGTGGCCGGGATACATAAGGAAATCGCCCTGATGCTTTTTTAAGCGGCCGCTACGGTCATGGGATGGTATCGGTATGATGAAGCGAAAAATCTTGTTTTGACGCTGTATATACAACCGGGTGCAAAAAATACCGCAGCGGACGGTTTGCATGGTGAAGCGCTGAAGATAAAACTCGCGGCACCGCCGGTTGAAGGCAAAGCAAATAGTGCATTGATAAAGTTTCTTGCTGAGCGGTTTGATGTGCCGCTTTCTCACGTGATATTAAAGCAGGGGGATAAATCACGTCACAAAGTGATCATGATTCAGCAACCTGCATATGGTCCGGAAATGCTATTTAGTGAGGCACCAGGCTGATTGCCGCTGTGTTTTTATTGGAAGAATGGTAATGGAATTGATTTTGTGGCGTCATGCTGAGGCTGAGGATGGTTTTCCGGATATGGCACGGCAGTTGACAGAAAGAGGGCGCGATCAGGCAAAACGCATGGCGGATTGGCTCAAACCAAAATTGCCGGAAAATACACGGATAATCGTCAGTCCGGCACGCCGGACTCAGCAGACGGCGATGGCACTGGGTTCCGATTTTGCAACCGAAGATGCGATAGGTCCAGGCGCCAGCACCCATGCTGTTCTGGCTGTGGCTGGTTGGCCTGACGCGTGCGGTGCGGTCGTGATAGTTGGTCATCAGCCAACGTTAGGTGAAATCGCCGGCTATCTGATTCCGGTTATTCCTGCTGGCTTGCGTGTTAAAAGAGGTTCAGTCTGGTGGATTCGAGGTAAAGAAAAAGACGGCGCAGTTGAGCCTCAATTGCATGCCGTGATTTATCCTGAAATGTTGTGAGTTTTTCGTTGCCATCCGGATGTCATGCCGCGATTAATTCTATTTAACAAACCCTACGGTGTGATTTGTCAATTTACACCGGAAAGCGGGCATCAATCACTCAAAGACTTTATTCCATTACCAGACTTTTACCCGGCGGGCAGATTGGATGCGGACAGTGAAGGGCTGGTATTGTTAACGGACAATGGAAAGCTGCAACAGCAATTGAGCGATCCGAAATTTAAATTACCCAAAACCTACTGGGTTCAGGTCGAAGGCAAACCGGATGAAGCGGCACTCAACCAGCTTCGTCAGGGCGTGATTCTAAAAGATTTTAGAACCCAACCGGCTCAAGCTGATCTAATCGATGAACCTAGCAGTCTGTGGCAGCGTATTCCACCCATCCGTTACCGGAAAAATATGGCTACGACTTGGATTTCCCTGATTATTACTGAAGGTAAAAACCGCCAAGTAAGGCGAATGACAGCGGCAGTGCTGTTTCCTACACTGCGGTTGATTCGTTATGCCATCGGCAAGCATACACTGCAAGGTCTTGCACCGGGAGAGTGGCGTTTATTGCGCGATGTCTGATTATTAATAAGGTCGCAGATTTAAAGCAAATAATCGTTGCTGATTGATATTTCATTTCTGTCGGGTGTAGTATAAAATTTAAAATGAGGAAAAGAGTGAAAAGTGAGTATTAAGAGACTGTAGAGAAACAGTTGAAGTGAACGATGTTGCCATTAAGTTGATCGAAATAGGCAGTGTGCAGGGAGTTGTTTTTATATATCGGCTTGCGTCTGAGTAAGCCTCTAAAGGATGATATTTATATGATTTCTGATTTTTTAACATTGATATCGGGTGTGATTGATATGCCATGGTGGGGGTACGTTGTCGTCACCTTGGTTTTAACACATATCACCATTGCATCCATCACAATTTATCTTCATCGCCATTCAGCGCATAGAGCGTTGGAATTGCATCCGATACCCAGTCATTTTTTTCGCTTCTGGCTGTGGTTAACGACTGGAATGGTTACCAAACAATGGACGGCAGTTCATCGCAAGCACCATGCCAAATGTGAAACGAAAGACGATCCGCATAGCCCGGTCATTTATGGTATTAAGAAAGTTTTAACCGAAGGCTCGGAGCTGTACAGAATAGAAGCGAAGAATCAGGAGACTTTAAAAAGATATGGTTACGGTACACCTGATGATTGGATCGAGCGCAATGTTTATACCAAGCATAGTGCAAAAGGTGTTACGCTGATGCTGATTATTAATGTGATTTTGTTTGGCCCGATTGGATTAACGATATGGGCGGTGCAAATGATGTGGGCGCCAATTTTTGCAGCAGGTGTTATCAATGGCGTCGGTCATTATTTTGGCTATCGTAATTTCCGTGCAGAAGATGCCAGTACCAATATTGTTCCATGGGGTATTTTAATCGGCGGTGAGGAGCTGCATAACAATCATCATGCTTATGCGACGTCTGCACGATTATCGAACAAATGGTATGAATTCGATATCGGCTGGTTATATATCCGTACCCTGGAAATACTGGGGCTTGCGAAAGTCAAGAAAATTGCGCCGAAGCTGCGTCTTAATAAAGCAAAAACGCAGTGTGATTCGGATACATTGCAAGCTGTTATTTCTCATCGCTATGAAGTTCTGGCTAAGTATACGAAATCATTGAAGACAACTTTTGCAAATGAAATGGTTCATTTGAAAGAAGCAGCGGCGCAATATGGAGTGGACAACACCACTTTGAAGCGCTGGATTTTAGCGGATTCTAAAACACTGCAGGAACACGAGCGTGAAAAACTCAGTCACGTGCTGAGCAATGCCAAAACGCTGGATAAGGTTTATACCATGCGCGAAGAGCTGGCCGAAATCTGGCAGCGTTCTACGGCATCAACGGAAGAATTGGTTAAACAATTGGAAGACTGGTGCCGTCGTGCTGAAGAGAGCGGAATCGAAGTGTTAAGAATTTTTTCACAGCGATTACGCTGTTATGCGTAGCCAAAAAGTGTCAATAAAAAACCCGCTGCGGCGGGTTTTTTATTGACGTTGCTAATAAATAGTAAATAATTTATTTAAGCTTTGTTTCTTTGTACTTAACGTGCTTTCTTGCAACAGGATCAAATTTCATTATTTCTATTTTCTCAGGCTTTGCACGTTTATTTTTAGTGGTTGTATAAAAATGCCCTGTACCTGCTGAGGATTCAAGTTTTATTTTTTCACGCATAATGCTAACTCCTTAACTGACCTTTGGTGAGTTTCTTAGATATCTTTACCTTCAGCACGCAATTTTGCCAATACCGCATCGATACCATTTTTATCAATAGTACGCAATGCGGCATTCGTTAATCGTAAGCTAATCCAGCGATTCTCGCTCTCGACCCAAAACCGGCGGCGTTGCAGATTGGGCAGGAAACGTCTTTTGGTTTTGTTGTTTGCGTGAGAAACATTATGACCTGACATTGGTTTTTTGCCAGTTACTTCACATACTCGTGCCATGTTAGCGCACTCCAAAATTCTTAAAAGCGGCGATTATATCCTGATTTGGACTGTTTACTCAAATTAAATCATTCTCGGCAAATGAGAAAGCAGTACCGTTACCCACAATAAAGTGATCCAGCACTTTGATATCGATCATGGTCAATGCCTGTTTTAAGGATTGCGTCAATACTTTGTCGGCATGACTGGGTTCTGCGACACCGGAGGGATGATTATGCGCGAAGATAATTGCTGCAGCATTATGATATAACGCACGTTTAACGACTTCACGAGGGTAGACACTGGTTTGTGTCAATGTGCCACTGAATAATTCTTCAGTAGCGATAGTGTGATTTTTTGCGTCTAGGAAGATGCCGATAAATACTTCATGCTGCTTGTTTGTCAGAGTTAAACGCAGGAAATCCCGGACCAGATCGGGAGAATTCATTACGTTACCGCTTTTCAGTTCTTCGCTCAGTGTACGGCGTGCCATTTCCAGAACGGCTTGCAGTTGCGCATATTTTGCACTGCCCATTCCTGGAATTTGGCAAAAACTGGTTTGACTGGCTGCAAATATATTGGCTAAGCTGCCAAAATGTGAAAGTAGCTCCCGTGCTAAATCGACAGCACTTTTTCCTGTGATTCCGGTACGCAGAAAAATAGCCAAAAGCTCGGTGTCTGAAAGAGCATTCACGCCTTTTTGTAATAATTTTTCACGTGGCCGTTCGGATACCGGCCAATTTGTAATTGCCATAAACGCTCGAAGAATGCTGAGTGATGTAAAATGAAATGTGTTGCCGGGATGCTAACGGCTGATAGCGGCACGTCGTGCGGTTGTGTTAAGTAGAATCGGTAGTTACCACGTGCATTATTAATGGATCTTAGGTACAGCACGTCGATTGGATTGGGTTTATTTGGAATTTTTCTTATCTTATGATGATTTCTCGGGTATCGGCTGAATCTAAAAAGCGCTTGCTGCTGGGTGTAACCGGCGGTGTGGCTGCTTATAAAGCTGCGGAGTTGGCGCGCTTGTTGGCGCAGGATGGCATGGATGTGCACACGATGATGACGCAAGCTGCCTGCCGCTTTGTGGGGCCGGTGACTTTCCAATCGTTGACCGGTCATACCGTTTATACCGATTTGTGGGATGCCAACACCACTCAAAACATGGCGCATATCAACCTGTCTCGCAGCGCCGACATGATTCTGGTAGCGCCAGCCAGTGCCGATTTTATTGCTAAACTGGCTCATGGTAGCGCGGATGATTTGCTGACAACGGTGTGTTTGGCGCGCGACTGCCCGTTGATGATAGCACCCGCGATGAACCGGCAGATGTGGGAGAATCCCGCGACGCAGCGCAACATATCCTTGTTGCGGCAAGATGGCATAAAAATAATCGGCCCGGCCAGCGGTGAACAAGCATGCGGTGAAATCGGGATGGGGCGCATGCTGGAAGCTGCCGAATTGGCGCAAGCAGTACAAGCTGCTATCTATGCTACTGCATTACTGCAGGATAAAAATGTGTTAATAACCGCGGGACCGACATTCGAAGCGATCGATGCTGTGCGTGGCATCACCAACCGCAGTTCCGGGAAAATGGGTTATGCCATTGCCCGAACTGCGGCAGAAGCGGGAGCGGCGGTAACGCTCATTTCCGGCCCGGTTTGTTTGGTACCGCCTGACGTTGATAAATTTATCCCGGTGGTCAGTGCAGAAGATATGTTGCGTGCCGTGCAGACTGAGATAGCGCAAACCGATATTTTTATCAGTGTCGCTGCCGTTGCGGATTATCGTGTAGCCCATGTCAATCAGCAAAAAATCAAAAAATCTGCCGGTAACCTAGCGCTCGAATTAATTCCTAATCCGGATATTTTAACGTTCGTGTCAGGCTTACCCAAACCGCCTTTTTGCGTGGGTTTCGCGGCGGAAACGGAGAATCTCGAAAAGAATGCGGCCATAAAACGGCGCAAAAAGAACGTCCCATTGCTGGTCGCCAATTTAGCGCAGCATGCGATTGGTTCCGATGAAAGTGAGCTGATTTTATTCGATGATACCGGCCAACACATTCTTCCTAAAGCTTCTAAAATGCAGCAAGCGCGGCACTTGATAAAACATATTCATCGACTATACAGCCAACAGCAATAACAAAGAATGAAAAAAATCGATATTAAAACTTTAGACACGCGTTTGAATGAGCAGCTTCCAGCTTATGCCACACCGGGTTCGGCCGGATTGGATTTGCGCGCGTGTATCGAGCAGCCGCTGACCATCAATCCCGGGGAAACCTGCTTGATTCCAACCGGCATCGCGATCCATTTGGCCGATACCGGATTGGCGGCATTGGTATTGCCGCGCTCGGGGCTTGGCCATAAGCATGGGATTGTTCTAGGGAATCTGGTGGGATTGATCGATTCGGATTATCAAGGCCAGATTCTCGTTTCCTGCTGGAACCGGGGGCAGACGGCATTTCACCTGAATCCGCTGGAACGCATTGCGCAGTTGGTTATTGTTCCGGTGATTCAGGTTGAGTTCAATCCGGTGGACAATTTTGACCAGAGTCATCGCGGTGAAGATGGTTTTGGTAGCACCGGCAAACATTGATGCACAGGTTTGCGCTCATAGTAGCGGTATTGCTGGCAGCGCATGCGGATGCACATGCAACGGAAATCCCTGCGATTCCGTTGGAAATATCCGGTCACACGATTAACGTTGAAGTCGCGCACACGCAATTATCCCGCTCGCAAGGGCTGATGTACCGGGAATCACTGGAAGAAAACACCGGCATGTTGTTCGTTTTTCCCAGCAGCGGCTATTACAGCATGTGGATGAAAAACACCTATATTCCGTTGAGTGTGGCTTTTATCGATGTGCGCGGTGTCATTCTGAATATTGCCGAAATGCAGCCAGAGACCCTGACGTCGCACGACGCCGCGGGAATGGCGAAATACGCGCTGGAAATGAATAAGGGATGGTTCACGGCCAGAAAGATAGCGGCAGGCGCTCAAGTCAGCGGATTGGAACGAGCGCCCGCTGCCGATTGATAAGCTAATGCATGCGCGGCATCATACCTTTGAGTCCGCGCATCATTTTGGCGATCCCGCCTTTATTCATCATCTTCATCATTTTCTGGGCTTGCTCGAATTGCGCCAGCAGGCGATTCACTTCCTGTACGGTAACACCCGCACCCGCTGCGATGCGGCGCTTGCGCGAAGCTTTGAGAATTTCCGGTTTGGCGCGTTCCTGCTGAGTCATGGAATTGATAATACCCACCGTCCGGTGAATTATTTTGTCATCCACTTTGACATTCTGCGCCGCCTGGCTGAATTGCGCCGGCAGTTTATCCATCAACGCGCTCATGCCGCCCATCTTGTGCATTTGCTGAAATTGCGCTTTGAAATCATTTAAGTCAAACGACTTGCCTGATTTCATTTTCTTCATCAGTTTTTCAGCTTCTTCCTGATCGGCATTACGTTGCGCTTCTTCAATCAATCCCAGCACATCACCCATACCGAGAATACGCGATGCCATCCGGTCCGGATGAAAGATTTCGAGGCCGGTTAATTTTTCCGCCACACCGGCGAATTTGATCGGTTTACCGGTGATGTGCTTGACCGATAATGCGGCGCCACCACGTGCATCGCCATCGAGCTTGGTGAGAATGACGCCCGTCAGTGGTAACGCATCGGAGAATGCCTTGGCGGTATTGACGGCATCCTGCCCTTGCATCGCATCCACGACGAACAAGGTTTCGATCGGCTTCAACAGTGCTTCCAGTTCGCTGATTTCCTGCATCATGGCTTCGTCGATACCCAACCGGCCGGCAGTGTCGACGATCATGACTTCGTGATGATGTCTGCGCGCAAAATCCAGTGCGGCTGCGCCGATTTCGCCGGGTTTCTGCCCATCTTTGACAGGGAAGAAATCAGCACCGGTTTGCTGGGCCAGCAGTTCCAACTGATGAATCGCGGCCGGGCGGTAGATATCGCAAGACACCAGCAGCACTTTCTTTTTCTTCTGTTCCATTAACCACTTGGCCAACTTACCGCTGCTCGTGGTTTTACCGGCACCTTGCAATCCCGCCATGAGAATGACGGCAGGCGGCACGGTTGCGAGATTGATCTCAGCTTTATCGCCGCCCATAATGGCGATCAATTCCTGATGGACCACGCCAACCAGAGCTTGTCCGGGAGTAAGGCTGCTCAAAACTTCTTGACCGACGGCTTTTTCTTTAACGCGGGCAATGAAATCTTTGACGACCGGTAAAGCGACATCAGCTTCCAGTAACGCCAGGCGAATTTCACGCAAAGCATCCTGAATGTTGCTTTCGGTAAGTCTGGCTTCGCCGCGCAGTGTTTTAATGACGCCGCTGAGCCGGTTAGTCAGATTATCAAACATGGTGTAGACCTCATAAAATAAGATAATTTGGAATAATGCGAGTGCTCAGGGTTAACAAATTCCGGGTTAGTGCTTTGAATTTGTTAACGTGCCATGTAGACTTAACAATTATTTCTGCCTTTTAACACTCATATTTTCTCAATGGCCAGCATTTTAACTTATCCCGCAGCCTTTTTGCTTTATATACTGATCGGTTGGTATTTTTGGCGCAATACTTGGAGTCAGCCATCATTGCAGGCGAATGAACCTGCTTCGGCGGCGATCGGTTGGATGCATTATGCCATGCTCATTCCTTTGTCGTTGCATGCCCTGACACTTTATCAGTCGATGTTTGTGGGCGCAGGACTGCGTTTTGGCGTGAGTAACGCGATTTCCGCGATAGTTTGGTTAACGGCATTCATTTATTGGTTTTCCGGCTTCTTCAGACGCTTGCAAGGGCTGCAAACGCTGGTTGCGCCGGTGGCCGCAGCATCCGCGGTTGCAGTCCTATTGCCGCTGTTTTTTCCATCACTGCGAATACTGGAAAATACCGAATTGCCAGCATTCAGAGCGCATTTGCTGGTTGCCATGATGGCCTACAGTTTACTGACGATTGCAGCACTGCATGCCCTGCTGATGACTGTGGTGGAACGCCAGTTGCATCATCCGGCGGCACGCTCGGTGCTGACAAACATGCCACCATTACTGGCGATGGAGAAACTGCTGTTTCATATCATTTGGGTTGGATTTATTTTATTGACGCTGACCCTGTTAAGCGGCGTGGTGTTCTCCAAAGAGGTTTTCGGTCAACCGCTGACTTTCTCGCATAAAACATTGTTCGGCTTTATTTCCTGGGGCGTTTTCGCCGCTTTGCTGGCCGGAAGGCAGTTTTATGGCTGGCGGGGACGGATCGCAATCCGCTGGACTTTGGTGGGATTTGTTACATTATTACTGGCTTATATCGGCAGCAAGTTTGTGCTGGAGATTGTTTTGAATCGTTATTAGCCCGGGCTTTAAGGACCGGGCAAAGCGAGCGGTCGTCTGGTTATTGCTCAAAAACAATGACAATGTCAGCCCTTCACGCGGCTGATTTTCGCGACTTCCCTGAGATGTCTCAAACTGCGCATGACTTGCGCCAGATGATGCCGGTTATTAACCTGTAGAATAAAACGCATGTGCATGAAATCATCCTCGCTTTCCATTGCGATATCGTCAATATTGGATTCGGCCTTGGCAATGACGGCAGCGACGCGTGCCAGTACACCCTGTTTATTTAATGTTGTTACCTTGATACTGGCTTCAAACGTCCGGTTAATCTCTTTACCCCAAGTGACATCCAAATAATTTTCTGGATTTTTCTGATTGCTGGTGATATTGCTGCAATCGTGCGTGTGGATGGTTAGTCCGGAGTCCTTTTTGATCACGCCGATAATGGCATCGCCGGGAATAGGACGGCAACATTTGGCGAATTGCACGGTTATGCCTTCGGTTCCCAATATGGTGATCGGCCCCGCTTTTTGTTCAGGGGAAATGGATTCTGCAGGGGAAAGCAGCCGTTTTGCCACCACGGCCGGGAGTTGTTTGCCGAGTGCCATTTCGGCAAGCAATTCTTCTTTGGATTTGACGCCGCTGTCGCGCACTAATTTTTCCCACTGCGTCTCGGTGATGATATCCGGGTTCATATTAAAAGATAGCAGTGCTTGATTTAACATGCGTTCGCCCAATTTGACGGATTCGCCGTATTGAATGGTTTTGAGGAAATGACGGATATGCGAGCGTGCTCTACCGGTTGCAACATAACTGAGCCATGCCGGATTGGGTTTTGCGTAAGGGGCGGTGACGATTTCGACGCGATCCCCGCTTTTTAGTTTGGTGCGTAACGGCGCATTTTCACTATTGATTTTTGCGGCGACGCAGCAATTACCGACATCGGAATGGACCGCATAAGCAAAATCAACGGCGGTTGAGCCTCTCGGCAGTGTGAGGATTTTTCCTTGCGGCGTGAAAACGAAAACATCGCTGGGGAATAAGTCAATTTTAAGGTGTTCCAGGAATTCCAGAGAATCGGTCGAACCGCTGAGCGTTTCCAGTAAACTTTGCAGCCACTGGCTGGTTTTTAGATGTAACTCATTGAAGTCACCATCCGAACTTTTATAGAGCCAATGCGAAGCAACACCATTTTCAGCAATGCGGTGCATTTCTGCGGTGCGGATTTGTATTTCAATGGGTATGCCGAACGGGCCCAGTAACGTACTGTGTAGCGATTGATAGCCGTTGGCTTTCGGAATGGCGATGTAGTCCTTGAATTTGCCGGGAATGGGTTTATACAGGTTGTGCAACATACCCAGTGCGACATAACACGAAGGAATGTCTTTGACAATTACGCGGAAGCCGTAAATATCCAGAACTTCGGAAAATGACAGGTGTTTTTCCACCATTTTCATGTAAATACTGTACAAGTGCTTTTCCCGTCCGGTCACATCAGCTTCCAGTCCCGCTTCTTTTAATTTCAGGTTGATCGCATCAAGGATTTTCCCCACAACTTCACGCCGGTTACCCCGCGCAGCCTTGGTGGCTTTTTGCAAAACCCGGTAGCGCAGCGGATAAGAATAGTGGAAACCTAGCTCTTGCAGTTCCTGGTAAATATTATTGAGTCCCAGCCGGTGGGCGATCGGTGCATAAATTTCCAGGGTTTCGCGGGCAATGCGGCGCTGTTTTGCCGGCAGCATGGCTTCCAGTGTCTGCATATTGTGCAATCGATCTGCCAGTTTGATGAGAATGACGCGTACATCGCGCGCCATCGCCAATAGCATCTTGCGAAAGTTTTCAGCTTGCGCTTCTTCTTGGGTTTGGAATTCGATTTTGGTGAGTTTCGAGACACCGTCGACCAATTCCGCCACCGGTTCACCAAACCGCTCACTGATTTCCACTTTGGAGATGTTCGTGTCTTCGACGACATCGTGTAATAGGGCAGCCATCAATGTCGGCGCATCCAGATGGAGTTTGCTGAGAATTCTGGCGACTGCGACCGGATGGGAAATATAGGGCTCGCCAGATTTCCGGAATTGCCCGGAATGCGCACCCTGACCAAAAGTATAAGCAATCCTCAGTTGCGAGATATCTTCCGGTTTGAGGTATTGCGATGTTTCTAAAAAAAGAAGTTCTGTTTCTGGCATGGCGTTTGATCAATCGGATGAGTACCGGCCAAACCGGATTCGGTGCATGTTCTTTAAGGAAACGCTGATTAATTGACTGTACGAGTGAATCGCTTCGTTGCGCGGTACTCGCTCCTTCATTTATCTTGTTGATATGTCCCGGTCGTTGCGTTCCGTGCGCCTATCGCTTCATTTCGTTCGCCGAATTAACCGGTAGTTTCCTTAAGGGATCTCAAAAAGCTATTGCACCCGGCCATCCAGTGCGTTGAAATCAGATTCAAAGGATTTGTTTACCATTTGTAAACTGTGCTTTTCCAACTAATTTGACCCTATCTAACGTTGCTTGTTATTTTTTTAGGGTTTTCTCTGCACTGATCCTGGCTGGCAACTGGACTAACTTTAGAGCAGATTACATCATAGGTTCTTGGGGTTGAGTATATCCAAACCTACTTTACCGTGTGCGATTTCGCGTAGTGCGATGACAGTTACCTTATCGCGTCCGGCATCCACCAGAGGAGCCGATCCGATAGCCAGCTGTCTAGCGCGCGTTGTTGCGGCTAATGTCATATCAAATCGATTCGGTATTGCTTTTAAACAATCATCAACAGTAATTCGCGCCATCGTATAAGCTCCAGTAATAAGTTATGAACCGATTTTACAATAAAAAGATCCAAAAATGATGGCAATCACACGCACAAATCGCTCATGAAAGTTCATTGATAAGCTTGCGATGTTTCGCAATTTGACGTTCTTTCTTTAAACGTTCCGCTTTAATGACGCAAATTAAATCATCCAGTGCTTCATCGAGTTGATTGTTGATAATAATATAATCGAATTCTGCGATATGACTGATTTCTTCCCGGGCTGCCGCAAGCCTCTTTTGAATAACATCGGGGTTATCCTGTGCGCGTGATTTTAAGCGCGTTGCCAGTGTATCGGCGGATGGTGGAAGTATAAAGATACTGACCGCTTGAGGAAAAATTTGTTGTATTTGCCGTGCGCCCTGACAGTCGATTTCAAGCAGTATATCCTGACCGGATGCAATGGCCTGATTGATCCATTGCTGCGAGGTGCCATAGAAATTTCCGTAAACTTCGGCGCTTTCTATAAATTCGCCTTTGAGAAGCATTTGCTTGAAGGTCTCTACAGCTACAAAATGATAATCACAGCCATTGATTTCTCCGGTGCGAGGCGGGCGGGTCGTGTGCGAAATTGACAAGCTGATATTTAAATCCGACTGCAATAATGTCCTGACCAGACTGGTTTTCCCCGCTCCAGATGGTGCACTGATGATAAATAAGCAACCTGCCGTTTGCGTCATTTTGTATCCATCATGTTTGAGAAGTCATTATTTTATCTTGAATTGAAAGCCGTCAATGCTTGACCTTTTAGTCCTGATTGCGAATTTTAGGTGTGCGGACATCGGAAATCGGCGGATCAAAGTTTCTTCTCAGATAACCTCAAGTGAGCTCCCTTGATCCAGCGGAAGGCTGTTTCATTATTCCGGAAACAGCCGGTAACAAATATGAATTTTATTACCACAGACAATTCATCCGGCGGATTAAGCCAGCATGTTTTTACCTTTCCTTGCGTACTTTTTCGAGCAATGCATCCAAGGTTTTAATGGTATCTTGCGGCGTGCCGCCCATTTTACTCTTGGTTAGATATTTGCCGTTGATAACCAGCGCCGGAACACCAGTAAGCTCATACTGGCGCGACATTTGTGTCGATTTCGACACCTGATTTTGCACTCCAAAAGACTGGTAGGTATTTTCAAATTTCTTCCGGTCGATGCCTTGTTTCTCAATCCAATCGAATAAAACGGATTCGTTATTCAGATCAATTTTGTCGCGATGGATGGCGTCGTATATTTTTTCATGCAGCGAACCGGTTATTCCGAGCGTCTCGATGGTATAAAATAATTTTGCAGCCGGCACCCAATTCGGGCGGAATATTGCCGGTACATACTGAAAACTGACATCGCTGGGGAGATTCGCGAGCCAGCTTTTTAGGTGCGGGTGCAAGCTGTAACAATGCGGACAGCCGTACCAGAAAAATTCCAAAACCTCGATTTTATTCCCACCTTCGGCCGGTTGAGGCTTCGTCAGAACCGTATAATCTTTACCTTCAACGATCTCTGCGTTTGCACTGGATAGAGTAATTAGACCAAAACTGAATACCAAGAAGAAAACTGCAAGGGTTTGACGATTCATGCTGACTCCTTAAAAAAGTATTTAACGGGTTGCGATGAGTGATATACATTCAGGGCAAACGTCAGTAGAACGTTGCAATGAAATGTTATTGTATCTTGACGGATTGCGTTTCTATGCCATTTTCCCTTAATGAGGCACTGGTTTGATCGCTATCCGTTTTGCTGTTGAATGGCCCGATACGGACACGGTACCAGGTTCCTTTCTCGGCCAGATCGATTGCTTGCACCGATGCGAATACTCCAAGCAATGCGAGTCTTGCTTTCATATTTTCCGCTTCATCATTTTTTTTGAATGATCCTGCTTGGAGAAAGATTTTCTCTTTCGCGGGAGCCGGTGTTTTGGCTTGCGATTGAGGTGTAACCGGTTGCTGCTGTTGCTGCGGCAGTTGTTTCGGTTCGGCCGGAAGCACGTGCGGCTGGATGGCGGCGACCTGCGGCGGTGGAGTGACTGGAGCCATAACGGGGCGGGGCGGAGCAATGGGCTGCGGTGCAGCGGGTGGCGGCGCAACCTCAACCGGCTTGTTATTTTCCGGTGTTTTCGCGGGTTGCGTGCGTGGTTCCGCGGCGCGTTTGAATTCACGATTGACTTCAGGTTCCTCAATGCCGGGGAGTATTTTGTAAAAATCAAACCGGGGTTTTTCTTCCGCTACAGCTACCGGTTCTTCCGGTGCGGCTTTTTCCGCTGTTTTGGTTTTTTCGGCAGCAGGCTGCGGAGGCGTTTTCTCCGCTGAAGGAGCTACTTTCTCCGCAGGTAAAAATGGACTGGGAACGTAATTAAGATATAACCAGATGCCAATTGCACTCGCTATGCCCAAGGCGTAACCGACAAATCCCCCGAAAAAGGCGGAACCGCCCTTTTCGGACGAAGATTTAGCTGGCTTGCGGGTCTTATAATCTCGGCTCATGACTATCCTTCTGCATTAATTCGATTACATTTTATCAGGTGCGCTGACACCGAGTAACGTCAATCCATTACTTAATACCTGGCGGGTAGCGGTTATTAATGCCAGCCGGGCGCGCTGCAAGTCAATCTCGGGCACCAGAAAACGCGTTGAATTATAGTAACTATGAAATTCGCTGGCCAATTCTCTCAAGTAAAAAGCGATCAAATGCGGGGAAAATTCCTTTGCGGCCATTTCCACGGTGTCGGGAAAATCGATCAATTTCTGCAGTAGAGCCAGTTCGGCAGGATTGGATAGCGCTGCCGTGTCGGCTTCAGCCAGCTCGGCGGCATCGCCGTCCCATTGCGTCAATACGCTGCACACGCGCGCATGGGCATATTGCACGTAATAAACCGGATTTTCGTTACTTTGCGATTTGGCCAGGTCTAAATCGAAATCCAAATGCTGATCGCTTTTACGCATTACATAAAAGAACCGCGCGGCATCCTTGCCGACTTCTTCGCGCAATTCCCGCAGCGTGACGAATTCGCCGGAGCGGGTGGACATCGGCGCTTTTTTGCCATCGCGGTAGAGTACGGCAAACTGCACCAGGGCGATTTCCAGTTTTCCCGGATCCAGGCCGAGTGCCTGCAATGCGCCTTTGACGCGCGGAATGTAACCGTGATGATCCGCGCCCCAGATGTTGATTACTTGTTCATAGCCGCGCTCGAATTTATTCAGATGATAAGCGATGTCCGATGCGAAATAAGTGAATTGGCCGTTTTCCCGTTGCACCACGCGGTCTTTTTCATCGCCGAAGTCGGTGGAACGGAACCAGATCGCGCCATCCTGTTCGTATAAATATTTTTTGTCTTTGAGCAATTGGATGGTACGTGCGACCGAGCCATTATCGTATAACGATTGCTCGGAAAACCAGGTATCGAATTCGACGCCGAATTCCATTAAATCGTTGCGGCAATCACCGAGTTGCTCGGTCAGCACGAAATTATGGATATACGCATAATCCTGGCCGAGTACCCTTTTGGCATTGGCGATTAACTGATCCAGATGTTCATCGGTGTTCACGGCTGTTTCCATGACACTCACGGGCAAGCCATTTAATACTGATTCCGGATGATGAACATAACGTTCTTTATGCGCTTGGTAGATCAGTTGCGCCATTGATTTAACGTATTCGCCCTGGTACGCATTTTGCGGGAATGGAATGTGGATATCGTTAAGTTCGAGATAGCGCAACCAGGTTGAAAGCGTCAGTATGTCCATCTGCCGTCCCGCATCATTGACATAAAACTCGCGCGAAACATTGAAACCGGCGGCAGTCAGCACATTCGACAAGCTCGCGCCAATGGCTGCGCCGCGTCCATGACCGACATGCAAAGGACCGGTTGGATTGGCCGAAACGAATTCCACCTGAATCTTTTTTCCTTGGCCGGAATCGCTATGCCCGAAAGCTTCTTTGCTTCGCAGCACGTGATGCGCGTACTGCTGCTTGGCGGAATTCTTCAGGAACAGATTGATAAATCCGGCACCCGCGATCTCCACTTTCTCCAGATAAGGTGAGGAGGGTAGAGCATCGATCAATAAATTCGCTACTTCGCGCGGGTTTTTATGCAACGGTTTAGCCAGTTGCATCGCCAGATTGCACGAATAATCGCCGTGACTGGCTTGTTTGGTGCGTGTCAGTTCGATGCGGAAATTACTATCCGGCGTTGCGATGGTACTGGCTGCCGCTTGAAAAAGTCCGGCGAAATGGGTTTTGAAATTTGAGCAAACAGATGAATTCATGGTTAGGAATCGGCGGTATCGTAATTTTTACGCAATGCTGCTGCGCAGGATGAGAATCACGGTTGTTAAAAATAAGCGGTATTTTATCAGGTGGTGCGATTCAGACCAAAGATTGCTGGCGATGCGTTTCAAACAAGCAAATTCCCGCGCTGACGGCGACATTCAAACTTTCCACGCTGCCCACCATGGGAATCCGCACCAGTTGGTCGCAGTTTTCGCGCGTCAGACGGCGCAATCCTTTCTCTTCGGAACCGAATACCCAGGCGACAGCCCCTTGGATTTTAAAATCGGTCAAATTGTATTCCGCATCTTCCGCAGTACCGAAAATCCAAACATCTCGTTCTTTCAGCTCCTTTAACGTGCGCGCCAAGTTGGTGACGGCGATATATGGAACGGTATCCGCCGCGCCGCTGGATACTTTGTAAACCGTCGGCGTCAAGCCAACTGCGCGGTCTTTCGGTGCGATTACGGCGTGCACGCCGAAGGCATCGGCGACGCGCAAACAGGCGCCCAGATTGTGCGGATCCTGAATGCCATCCAATACCAGCAGCCGCGCCGGTTCAGTCAATGTATCCAATATATCCTCGATACCGGCGTGACTGCGCGCGCTGTCGATATTGGCTGCAACACCCTGATGGCGCTCGCTGCCGGTCATGTTGGTGAGCTTGGTGCTATCGCACAGAGTCAGACGGATGTTCCGGCTTTCGGCCAATTGAATGAGATTGCGCGCACGCTGATCGCCGCGTGCGGAATCGATCAGAATTTCCTTGATACTATCCGGATTTTGCCGCAGGCGGCTGGTAACAGCATGAAAACCGAAGATAAAGCGGGTGTTGGACACGTTTTAACCTGAGCTTGATTGGAAAATAACCGGCCGGTTTGGCTGGGTGATTGATTTTTGCGCGTATTTTAGAGCAATTTATCCACTACTAATGTGATTTCTTGCCTTTTTCCGGAGTTTTGGCTTTTGTTCTGGTTTTTGTTTGAGCTTTTGCTTGTTCCACTTTTTTATCCGGTTCGGCTAACACGAAATCGATTTTGCTGGTTTCCAGATCGACGCGAACCAATTTAACACGCAGCCGGTCACCGAGGCGGTATTGCTTGCCGCTGCGTTCGCCGAGCAACAGATGTTTGGTGGCATCGAAATGAAAATAATCGCTTGGCAGCTCGGAAATATGCACTAACCCTTCGACGTACACGCCGTCCAGCGCCACAAATAGGCCGAATCCGGTTACGCTGCTGATGACGCCATCAAAGCATTCGCCGATTCTGTCCTGCATATAAAAACACTTGAGCCAGGATTCGACATCGCGTGTGGCATCGTCCGCGCGCCGCTCGGTCATCGAGCAATGCTGGCCCAATTCGTTCCAATCGCCAGGATTGTAAGTTTCACCTTGTAATACTGCTTTGATCGCGCGATGCACCAGTAAATCGGGATAGCGCCGGATCGGCGACGTGAAATGGGTGTAAGCATCGTACGCAAGCCCGAAATGGCCACTGAGATCCGGGCTGTAGATGGCTTGCTGCAACGATCTGAGCATGACGGTTTGCAATAATTGCGCGTCCGGCCGGTCTTGGATTTTAAGCAAGGTTTGCGCGTAATCCTTGGCGCCCGGTTTGTTCTTGCCGCCCAATTGAATGCCGAATTCCTTCAGAAAATTGCGCAAAGCCTCGATTTTTTCCGCAGCTGGGCTTTCGTGGATGCGATACAGTGTGGTCTGGCCGTTTTTTTGCAGGAAATCCGCAGCGCAGACATTCGCCGCCAGCATGCATTCTTCGATCAGGCGGTGCGCTTCGGTACGTTGCACTGGCACAATCTTTTCGATTTTTCCTTGATCGTTGAAGAACATCTGAGTTTCGGTGGTTTCAAAATCGATTGCGCCGCGCTTTTTGCGAGCTTTGAGCAGCGCTTTGAACAGCTTGTAGACCAACTGCAAATGCGGCAGCAGTCCGGCATGTTCCTTGGCTTCGGTTCCCTTGGGTTTTTCCAGTATCGCTGCTACCGTAGTGTAAGTCAGGCGCGCGTGCGAGCGCATTACGGCAGGATAAAAAACATAATCCAGTATTTCACCGTTTTTCTGGAATTGAATTTCACACACCATGCACAAGCGGTTTTTGTTGGGATTGAGCGAACATAGCTCATTCGACAGCGCTTCGGGCAGCATCGGAATGACGCGGCGCGGAAAATACACGGAGTTGCCGCGATTCAGCGCTTCCTGATCCAGTGCATCGCGCGGCCTGACATAGTGACTGACGTCCGCAATTGCAACGTATAAACGGTAGCCGTCGCCGTCTTTCTCGCAATAAACAGCATCATCAAAATCACGCGCGGTTTCACCATCGATAGTGACCAGCGGCAAATGCGTGATGTCTTTACGTCCCTTACATTCTTTCTTCAAGACATTCTTGGGAAACTTGGCTGCGAGTGTTTCAACCTCGGCAGGGAACACGTAAGGCAAGTCGTGTTTGCGTAAAGCGATCTCGATTTCCATTCCCGGTGCGGTGTAATCGCCCAGAATCTCAGTGATCTTGCCGATCGGCTGTGTTTGTTTATTCGGCTGCTGGATGATTTCGGCAATAACGATCTGGCCAGCTTTGGCTTTTAACGAGTGTTCCTTGGCGATCAGAATATCCTGACTGATGCGCTTGTTTTCAGCCACGACGAATAAAATGCCGTGGTCGATATGTAGCCGTCCCACCAGTTGCATGTTAGTGTGTTCCAGGACTTCGACAATGACGGCTTCGCGCCGTCCGCGCCGGTCCAGCCCGATTTCGCGCACCACGACCCGGTCACCGTGCAGTGCTTTATTCATTTCTTTTGCACTCAAAAATAAATCCGGACTGCCATCATCGGGAAGCAAAAAACCGAATCCGTCGGCATGACCTTGTATCCGGCCTTTGATCAGATCCAATTTTTCCATCACGCAAATATCGCCTTTGCGATTACGGAAAATCTGACCCTCGCGCATCATCGCCGTTAAGCGGCGATTGAACAGCTCCGCTTCTTTCTTAGTAATATCCAGTAATTTATGTAATACCGGCTCGGCAAGCGGAATTCCCTGCTGCTGCAAAATCTGCAGAATATACTCCCGGCTCGGCAATGGATGCTTATAGCGTTCTTTCTCGCGCTTGAGAAACGGATCCAGATTACGTAGTTTTTGATTTTTCTTAATTGACAAAACAATGGTTTCCTATAGAATGACGCGTTCTTCGGCAGCCTGACCCGGCTGTCACTTGCCCAGATGGCGGAATTGGTAGACGCGCATGGTTCAGGTCCATGTGCCTTCGGGTGTGGAGGTTCGAGTCCTCTT
>JAFEEI010000145.1 GCA_018241205.1 Pseudomonadota bacterium | reverse complement strand
GTTTAACTCTAAACCTCTCATCAGCGTTCCATTCACGGCAAGTTTAATTTTCATGATTATTTAATCCTTGTTCCATTCTGGCGGCGGTTTTTATTGTTTAACGTTGATTAATGCTGGTGACATATTGGTGACATTGGATTGATGAAACAAAAAAGCACTTAGGAAGTTACTCCCTAAGTGCTTGATTTTATTGGTGGGTCTGGTTGGACTCGAACCAACGACCAAGGGATTATGAGACACAGTCTTATAACCTGCTATTCATATTAAACAATAACTTACAGCGCTTGCCGCATATAAAATCATTGTCACACAACCCTAAATTATGGAGTTTTCATACAGGCGTGACACAAATTTGACACAATCAATATCTGATTCGTCATTGCAGAAAACTGCATTAGCTTCACTCAATACAACCTGGTTATGCTTCATGTCGCCAGTCGATTCTTAAGTCTTTGTATGAGATCCATCCTCTCATGCAAAACTGCCAGAATAATTGGTACTTCTCTGTCTTTTGGCTGCCAATAAAAAATATAATGATGTTCACAATGCGTAAACAATAAATCTGACCTGTTTTTTAGAAATACTCTTGGTGTGATATTGCCCTGAGCGATCTCTTGGAATCGCTTTAGCAGCAAGGCTTCGTAATGTTTTGCTTGCTCAATTCCCCACATATTAACCGTATAACGCGCGATTGCTCTCAAGTCCTCTTCAGCAAGAGCAGTAAGTTCGTAACCGGGCATTACTTGGTACTTTCGTTATATATTTCTTGAAAGATTTCTTCTACAGATTTCTTACTGATTTTCCCAGCTCTAGCCGATTTGATACGTTCATCCAAAAGCGTTTCCAGTTCATTCAAAGCCATGTCTACATCAGAAGATGCAGGCAGAATTTGAGCAAGCACATATTCCTTAATTGATTTTCCTTGTAAAGCAGCAACAGCCTTAATCTTTTGATGCTGTTCTGGTGTCAGATCGATAGACAAGCGGCTCATGTCATTTCATCCTTTGTCATTGAACAAAATGAATATAATACATAATGAACAAATACACAAATGTTCAAAAAAGTAAGACACTGATTTTTGTAAGTAATTTATTATTATCCTAACATAATAGGAACCTAGAGAGCATAAGGTCGATGATTATCAGACACGGTTTCTGAATTATCTATCATTAAATAACAGTAACTTACAGTGCTTTTAATAGTTATATTCAACGTCACACAACTATAATTTCTATTTATTATTCCTTGGAGTTCTGTTAATAACTGCACGGAATGTGTATGTATTAGTGTTTCCCTATCTGCACAATGAATCCAGTCCACTTACCAGTTGAATCCTGGTGGTTATGCCACAAATTGCCATCTAACCCGACCATAATGACATCAACACCACCGTCCGCTCTTCTTGATACAGCGATATTGGTGGCTTTGTTTCCAGGTGCGCCGACCATTTCATTAAAACCAGTCCATTGGCCATTTGATTGTTGCATGTTGTGCCACATGTTCCCGTCTAATCCAACCATATAAACATCTAATCGTCCATCCGGAAAAGCTGTAACAGCAATTTGACGCGCCTTGTTAGCAGTTTCCCCTATCAGCTCATTAAATCCAGTCCACGTACCGTTTGAGTTCTGGCGGTTATGCCACATGTTCCCATCTAACCCGACCATAACGACATCAACGCCGCCATCCGCTCTTCTTACTGCAGAGATATCGATTGCCTTGTTTCCAGGTGCGCCGACCATTTCATTAAAGCCAGTCCATTGGCCATTTGATTGTTGCATGTTGTGCCACATGTTCCCGCCTAATCCAACCATATAAACATCTAACCGTCCATCCGGAAAAGCTGTAACAGCAGTCGAGCCTTCATTATTTTTTTTCTTTGCACGCTCCCAAAGTCGAACATACGCAGCTGCTGAATCAAAAATTGGATCAAGATCCGATGCAGTCATGCCCATGGATTGAAAATCGGCCAGCATGTCCGGCACCATCCCAATATGAGCTAAGCCATCAGTGTTAAAGTCAAATGCCTTTTGCCCGTAAACACCACGATCCATTGTGATGCTTCCAGTAGTTGTTTGAATAGTAAATGGATATGTTAGTTTTGGTTTTGGTGGTTGAGGTGGTCTAGGCAGTCCTCCAGGAAGTGGAGGTCCATTTGATATTCCACCTGGACATGCATCTTCTCCAAAGCGTGGTCCAGGTTCCCCAGCAAAACCAATGAACGACCCCGCCCCAAGG
>JAFEEI010000144.1 GCA_018241205.1 Pseudomonadota bacterium | reverse complement strand
GCCGAGCTCGGTTTCCTGAGCTTGGATGAATTCACCGGTATCAAAATACAAGCCAGCGGCTGGGCCAGTCAAACCGGCGACATTGCCAATTAGGGAAACGCTGATTAATTCGGCGGATGAGATGAAGCACGAGGCGCACGGAACGCAGCAACCAAGACATAGACAAGATAGGCGCGGGAGCGAGTACCGCGCAACGAAGTGATTCGCTCGTATAGTCAATTAATCAGCGTTTCCCTAGAATATCCATAACCCTAATTTTTGAGTACCATCTGCTTTAAAATTAAACATATTTATCCTTTGAAACTGTAAAAAGCCAGGCGATTTCCTTTCCGATTCGTTAATTTTACGTATATTTTTGCGATAATATTCAAATTTGTTTATAGCTTCATACTCATTCCTTGACCATTTTCAATAACTTTTTCAGCTTGAAACAGCACTTTCCACTTATTCTGCAAATGATCAAACGAGAGATCATTACCCGGTATCGAGGCTCGTTTCTAGGTTTGCTATGGACATTGATCAATCCCGTTCTCATGTTGTCCATCTATACATTTGTTTTTGGCGCGGTGTTCAAAGTCCGCCTGGAACCGCAAAACAGTCACCTGTACGATGACCAGTTCGCTTTTGCCATGCTCTTGTTCACTGGATTGATTCTGTTCAATTTATTTTCCGAATGCCTATCCCGCGCACCGGGACTGATACTGGCCAATATAAATTATGTCAAGAAAGTCATTTTTCCTCTGGAAATTTTGCCTTTGGTTTCACTCGGCTCTGCGCTGTTTCATACCGGAATCAGTTTCTTGGTATTATTTGCCTTTCTGTTGATCATAGGACATCCGATCGAATGGACCATCCTTTTTCTCCCCATCGTTCTGCTGCCGCTCGTGCTGTTTACCGTGGGATTATCCTGGATACTGGCTTCGATCGGGGTTTTTGTTCGTGATATCGGCCAATTGATCAACCTGATCCTAACCATGCTGTTGTTCCTCAGCCCGATTTTCTACCCCGCTTCCGCGTTACCGGAATCCATTCGCGATTATTTGTTCCTCAATCCGCTGACACCGGTTATCGAACAGGCGCGCGCCGTGATCCTCTACGGCCAGCCGCCGGACTGGAGCAGCCTGGCGCTATACTATCTGTTCGCCCTTTTTATCGCCTGGTCTGGCTTGGCATGGTTTAAAAAAACGCGCAAAGGATTCGCCGATGTCCTTTAGTATTATGGATTCCGAACCGGCCATTCAGGCGCTTAATCTCGGCAAAAGCTATCAGCTATACCAGCACCCTTCCGACCGTTTAAAGCAGTTTTTATGGCCGCACCGCTGGTTGGGTTCGCGGCAGTATTACCGTGAACTGAAAGCACTGCATGACATCAATTTGCTGATAATGCCCGGGGAAGTGGTCGGCATCGTTGGACAAAACGGCTCCGGAAAATCGACACTGCTGCAATTGATTTGCGGCACTTTAACGCCCACACAGGGTGAAGTGCGGATAAATGGCCGTATCGCCGCGTTACTGGAACTGGGTGCCGGATTCAATCCGGAATTCACCGGGCGCGAAAATGTTTACATGAGCGCGGCAATCTTGGGGCTGAATCCTGCAGAAATCGCCGATCGTATCGAATCTATCATCGATTTCTCCGGCGTTCGCGACTTCATCGACCAGCCGGTCAAAACGTACTCCAGCGGCATGTATGTGCGTCTGGCATTCTCCGTGGCAATTAATGTCGATCCAGATATTCTGGTGATCGATGAAGCGCTGTCTGTCGGGGACGGCGCTTTCGCCCGCAAATCCTTCAACCGGATCATGCAAATGCGCGATGCCGGCAAAACGATCTTGTTTTGCTCGCACTCACTATTTCAAGTCGAATCCCTGTGCGCCCGCGCCATCTGGATTAGTAAAGGCGAAATCATACTGGATGGGGAATCCGCGCATGTGGTGTCGGCTTATCAATCATTTCTGGATAAAACCGCATCCGATGCGGCAGTCGAAGCCCCCGCCTCCCATCCGAACGTTTCCGCAGCATCCAATACGAAATCCGCAATGGGAAGTGCGCACCTGGAAAAAGTAAAATTGCAGATAGATGGTGAAGATGCGCAGCATGCTATGATCACCAGCGGCCAGTCGAATATTATAATAAGGGTGACCTTTGCATCGGATCCTGCACTGCCTTGCCCCACCGTTGCAATGACAGTAGAAACCAAATCCGGCCGCACAATTACCAGCACCGCAACGTGGGAAGACCAATTTATTGCGCAGCGTACGCCGACTGGCGCAAGCCAAGTTTGCCTCAAGCTTGACCGGCTGCCGCTGCTGAAAGGTGAATATTTGATCAATATCTATCTGTTGTGTGAGCGTGGCTTGCATCTCTACGATTCAGCGGTCGGTGTCGCAAGCCTGCAAGTAAAGCAAACAGGACGTTTGCAGGGATTTTTCTCGATTCCGCACCAATGGCAAAACGACACGATCAATCATCATGACCCAATCCGCTAATCACAACCGGATACAGGATATCCGGCACTATCGTCAAGCCGGCCTCATCGCCGCTGCCATACCATCAACATCACCTTTCAAGGATTTGACTTTTCCATTAAATGTATATGCGCATGCATTGCTGCTGCAGGAAGGCAAAGCCGATTATTTACACTACGGATTGTTCCAGGATGACAAAACCACCAACTTAAAGGCGGCACAGCAATTTTCCACGGATCTGCTGTTGGCGAAATTACCGCCGCCTTGCCGCATTCTGGAAGTTGGCGTTGGCCTGGGCGCCACTTTTACTTTGCTTCGGCAGCGCGGTTACGATGTTCACGGCATTACGCCTAACAGTCAACAAATTGCTTATATTCAGAAATCGCTCGGTACGTCGACATCTATCAGCTGCCACTCCCTGGAAGCATTTACAGCCGAACCGGGAAGTTTTGATGTGATCTTATTCCAGGAATCGGCGCAATACATTGAGCCTTTGGTGATTTTTAACCAAGCATTGGATCTGCTGACGCCATCGGGACAATTGTTCATTATCGATGAATTCACGCTACGCCATGATGCGACCAGTTCGAGAGACCGCCACCAGATCGATAGTATGATTGTACTGGCTGAACGATTGGGTTTTGAACTGTTCGAGCATCGCGATTTGTCCACCATGGCGGCGCCGATGCTGGACTATCTGCTAAAAGTCACCCGCACACACCGGCACAGTCTAATCCGGGATCTCGCGCTGAACGATGAACAACTCAATCAACTCGACGCATCCAATCGCATTTATCGCGAAAAGTACGCCAGCGGTCATTATGGTTACGCTCTGCTGCGTTTCAGAAAAAAAACACCGCCTCAATGGCGGGTGCGGCTACTGGAAAAAAACCAGATGACAGAAATGCTGGAACTGTTCAAGAACACATTTCATCATGATATGGCGCCTGCGCTCTGGCACTGGAAGTACGGTTCAAATGCAAGCCGTGAAATCGGTGTATGGCGGGAAAATAAATTGGTCGCGCATTACGGTGGTCTTAGCCGGAAAATTCTGTTTTTCGGTCAACCTCAAACTGCGGTGCAAATCGGGGATGTCATGGTAGATGCCAGCGAACGCGGCACACTGACGAAAAAAGGACCTTTTTTCTTGATGGCGGCAACCTTTCTGGAACGTTATATCGGTTACAACAAACCCTATCTGGTAGGCTTCGGTTTTCCCAATGTACGAGCGATGAAAGTGGCGGAACGGCTTGGATTGTACGCAGAAGTCGGTCAAATGGTTGAGTTTTCATGGACACCGTTGGCGAAATGGCCATGCGTA
Organism: Pseudomonadota bacterium; assembly: GCA_018241205.1. GTDB lineage: Bacteria > Pseudomonadota > Gammaproteobacteria > Burkholderiales > Nitrosomonadaceae > Nitrosomonas. The sequence goes on along the minus strand of JAFEEI010000144.1, from coordinate 6,472 downwards.
AAAACCCGGCTACATCCGATCGACCGAACAGACGATCCCCGGGCTGCCGCTGCAGTCGAAGCATGCTGGCGGAAAATGGCTGAAAATTTGCGCGCAGCGCTGGTCGGCATCCGCGATTGGCCTTATCTGCAGCGCCGCTACCTGAATCACCCCACGCAACGTTATCAACTGATGCTGGTAAAAAACCGCTTCGGCGGCCGGGCGCGAGGTATTCTGGTATTACGTCACGATACTTTCGGTTGCGAAATCGTTGACATTATTGCACCGCTGTCCGAAATTCCCCTACTCGTTTTGCACGCCAGACGACTGGCCGGCATCAATGGCCATGACCGGCTGTTTTGCCGCATCACAGAAAATTTCGCCGCATGTTTCGCTGCCGCCGGCGGGACAAAACAAGCGCTGGATATCCGCATCCCCGCGAGCATTTGGGATGCGGCTCCATCGGTTGATTCGTTGCGCAACCATTGGTGGTTGATGTCCGGCGATACCGACTTCCGGTAAAACCTGAAACTCAGAGTGAGATCCGCAAGCGCAACATCCGCAGCCATAAAAATCCTGATGGTTACCCGCGAAACCCGGTCTGATCAGCGCTACGGCCTTGGACGCAGCCTCATGCCCTTGGTCGAAGAATTACGCCGCCGCGGCATCCGAACCGGCTATCTCTGCCAAGCCGATTTAGGACAGCGCGCATTGTCTTGGCAGCACCGCCTGCAGCGGTTATTTTCAGTCTTATTCGGAAGGGTAAACACTCGAACCGATTTTTCAACGTTGCTACAGGTTTTGCTGGAGCGCATCAATATGGGCCGCCTCGCCGCCAAACTGGCAACGGCGCAGCATTATACGCATGTGCATTGCCACGACCCGTTCATTGCCGCAGGTCTGCGTTTTTTCTTGCGCTTCTATCCGGACTGCCGGATTGTTTGGGGGGTGACCGAGCATGGCTTCGGTTGTTATGCGCAAGCCATTCATGAAGACGGCGTTCGCATGAATCAACGCACCATGCGCGTCATGCGCCGCTGGGAAGCGCACACCCTGCTCGATGCCTCATGGGTGATCGCGCCAACGCGCAATTGTCTGCAGCAAATCGCCGATGATCTGGAAATTTCTCCGTTGCCGCATAACTGGCATGACGTAGTCCATGCGTGCCCAGCGCTTAACCGCTACAGCCGGGAGGATGCAAGAAACCGGCTCGATTGGGACGATACGGCGATGTACGTGCTGAGCGTCGGCCGCATCGCCCCGGTTAAACAATTTCCGCTCCTGATCGAAGCTTTCGCTCAATTAAAACATACGAAAGAACTGCAATTGGTCATTCTAGGCGAAGGCGATTACAGCGCGCTGCAACAGCAAGCCCGGCAACTGGGGTTGGCCAGAGAAATCCAGTTCGCCGTCACCGCTGACATCGGGTTGTACCTCAGCGCCGCTGACTTGTATGTCAGCGCTTCCGCTTCGGAATCTTTCGGTTTGGCCAATCTTGAAGCACTCGCCGCCGGCATTGCAGCGGTTTGCACCGCGGTTGGCGGAGTACCGGAAGTGGTGGGCGGCGGCGCGTTTCTGGTAAAGTCGGATGTTAAATCCCTGATGGAAGGGATGCAGCATATGCTGAACGATGCAGCACTGCGCGAATCCATTGCCCGGAAAGGAAAAACAAGAGCCGATGCCTGGCCCGATATCACTGCAATCGCCAATCGTTATGAAATCATTTATCGCCAAGCTGCAACAAACTAAGATCAGCCGGTTGCGACTCTGCCCTTTGCCGGCGCCGCTGATCCCTATCGAAGCAGGAAGAGTACTGGTTTTTGCGCCGCACCAGGACGACGAAACCCTCGGTTGCGGCGGCACCTTGGCTTTGCTCCGGCAAAAGAATTGCACCGTCAAAGTCATTTTCGTCACCGACGGCGCGGGCGCCGGCAGCCTCGATGCCGATGCGCCCGCCGTCCGGCGCAAAGAAGCAAATGCCGCATTGAGCGTCTTAGGCATTGACGATATCGAATTCCTCGATGAGCCCGACGGCAGCTTCCGCACTTCAGCCGGATTTGAGAAAAAGGTCCGGCAATTACTGCAGCAATTTAAACCGGATTGGCTGTTCGCGCCTTCCGTACTCGACTATCACCGCGACCATGTTGCAGTCGGCCAAACCGTTCTATCCTGCTGGCAACGGTGTAGCGCACCGGGGCGTGCGTTTATCTACGAGATCTGGAGTCCGCTTCCCGCCACGCATGTAATGGATATCGGGAGTGTAATCGAGCTTAAGAAACAGGCAATCTCCTGTTATGCATTGCCGCTTTCGCATTGCGACTACCTATCCGCCAGTATCGGGTTAGCAAGTTACCGCGGTCTCTATCTACCCGGCAAGCAAGGTGGCAACTATGCGGAAGCCTTTACTGAAATTGAAAAAAAAGTCTCTTTTGGAGGCTTGCTGCAAAAAATGCTAAACTTGCGCCTCTATTTCGAAAGCCTTTTGCAGCATTAAACCCGATTTATCCCTTGAACTATTTCTTTCCTGACCGATCCCGGAATCACAGAATATTTGGATGTTTGAAAAAAACGGTGTAACCCAACCTCTTGTCAGCGTCATTATCCGCAGCATGGACCGCCCAACGTTAGCCGAAGCGCTGAATTCTGTCGCTGCGCAAACCTATCCGAACATTGAAGTAGTCATCGTCAATGCCAAGGGCGAAAATCATCGGAAACTAGATGAATGGTGTGGGCGTTTCCCACTCCGGATCACTGGAAATACCGAGCCACTGGATCGCAGTAAAGCAGCAAACGCAGGTTTAAGTTCAGCCACGGGAAGTTATCTGATCTTCCTGGATGACGATGATTTATTTTACTCCGAACATATCTCAAATCTGGTAGCCGCGCTGCAAAATCATCCGGACATTCGTTGCGTTTATTCTGGCGTACGCGTTGAGCATTACGTGGATGAGCAACTTCAGAACGTCACTGCATTTAACGAACCTTACGATCAACGCCGGCTTTGGGGAAGAAACTTTATTCCGATTCATGCCATGCTGTTTGAACACTCTTTAGTCACTGAAGATCATTGCGGTTTCGATGAAAATCTGAAAGTTTTTGAAGATTGGGATTTCTGGATTCAGCTCACACAGCATAGCAAAATATTGCATATCGACAACATTACCGCTATTTACCGCAATTATGGACACTCGGGCTTAGGACTCCAGCACGATGAAACTTTTCTAAAGGTATCGAGAAGTAAAGTTTACGAAAAATGGAAAATGTTACTGACCGGCGAACAATTGGAAGATTTGATTCAATACCGTGAAGATTTGATTTCGAGTCTTCGCAGCCAATTAGCTAATAGTGAACATTTAATCTCCAATCTTCGCAATCAGCTTGCTAATAGTGAACATTTACTTGCTTCGCTGCACACTCAACTGACACAAGCTACAGTTGCAAGCACTCAGCGCGAACAATCCTTGCAAAAAATAATTAGCGATCTACAAAAAACAATCCATGATTTGCAGAAAACAATTCATGACATACTGCACTCAACTTCATGGAAAATCACAGCCCCTTTACGGTTCCTTGTTCGAATAATCCGCGGACAGCATCATGCAGCTTGGGATGGGTTACGCCGCAGAATTTTCCCTTTACTCAAAGCCGTCTACTGGCGATTTCCGTTGCAATGGCGTAAACATATATTAAACATCGCCTACCGTATCGCCGGTCCACTGTTCTCCGGGACGGAACACTATGAGACGTGGCGTGCAAGCAAGATCAATCATTCGACTACAAGAACTGTAGATTCCCATGGTTCTCTGGCAGGAATGGTGGATCTTTCCACGATTGCTCCGCTAGCAACACCGCCAGCCGGACGCATTGCGATCCATGCGCATATTTTTTATGCGGATCTGGCAGCAGAATTTGCAAGCTATCTGGGTAATATGCCTTTTCCGTATGACTTGTTTGTCTCAACGCCTGATGAGGCAGCAAGCCAAATATGCGAACATGCTTTTTCTCATTTGCCTCACCTAGGACAATTAACCATCACTATCGTACCCAACCGCGGACGCGATATTGCACCGATGTTTTGTACTTTTGGTACAGCATTACAAGAATATGATTATATTGCTCATATTCATAGTAAAAAATCACTGCATACCAAGGGTGCAACCGATGGCTGGCGCGAATATTTGTTGACCCATTTATTGGGCAATCCAGTACAGATCCAAAAAATCTTTTCGCTGTTAACCGGTGACAAAAATGTCGGCTTTATTTACCCTCATAATTCATCTGTTATACCCTATTGGGCCAATACTTGGCTTTCCAATAAAACCAACGGATATATTCTGTGTGAAAAACTGGGCATCACCGATTTTCCAATAGGCTATTTTGATTTTCCGGCCGGATCGATGTTCTGGGCGCAATCCAAAGCATTACAACCTTTATTCAACGCCCGTTTTAGAATCGAGGATTTCTCCGAAGAAGCCGGACAAAACGATGCAACACTGGCACATTGCATTGAACGTTTATTTGTCTTGGCTACCCGGAAATCCGGCCATAATGCGGTTATTCTCTGGGATAAACAATCCAATAACTGGTCCCGATGGCGCATTGACCAACAATACTTGTTGCACAAACCGGAAAACATCCATATTCAACTTAGAAACCCCGCTATACGCATAGTAGTATTCGATATATTCGATACATTGATAACGCGCCCGCTGCTGGATCCTGAAAGTATCAAGCGCATCGTCGCCCGGCGCATCGGCGGCAAAGCAGGCCAGCTTTATCTTGAATACCGCGCTATGGCAGAAAGCGAGGCACGCCGGATCGCAGGATACGACGTTGGTTTGGATGCCATTTTCAAACAATTCGCGACCCTGTCCGGCCTATCAGCAGATGTCGCCGAACAAATCTGCGAACTTGAGAAAACCATCGAGCTGGCAATCGTATCACCCCGCCCGGAAACAATTGCCTTATTTAGACTCGCTATCAATCTCGGCAAACGCGTCGTTCTTGCCAGCGACATGTATCTGCCCAGATCTGTCATTGAAACCATGCTGGCACGTTGTGGAATCGATGGATGGCATAAGTTCTACTTATCTTCCGACAATCGGTTGAGAAAAGATACCGGTGATTTTTACCGTCAACTCCTGGTCGATGAAAATGCATCGCCCCATGAAATCCTAGTCATCGGCGATAACGAGCATTCTGATGTACAAATACCGGTGGATAGGGGATTCAGAGCTCTACATATCATGCGCCCTGTCGAACTTGCGCGGGCAACTCCGCGCTTTGAACCCATTATCGAACAGACGCTCAATCGGAATGTTCGGAATGACTTAAATAAACAGCTTGCACTCGGAATCATTGTACAAGGTAACTTCCATCCCTTGTTCTATCCATGCTTCGATCCGGCCGACTTTGTTCCCGCTTCGCCCTGGGCGATTGGATTCACCATCGCTGGTCCCCTGGTACTCTCTTTCGTGCAATGGTTAGTTAAAAAAGCGGCAACCGATGGCATGAAACGTTTATATTTTCTCGCACGTGAAGGTCAAATACTCAAAATGGTTTACGATTTGTGGGTAGCCGATAAGACTGATGCTGTTGCGTCTGAATATCTGGTGCTCTCACGCCGCGCAATCACTGTACCGATGATTTCGAGTCTGGATGATATTTTCAAAATTGCATGTACTCACTATGCGCCCAACCCAATGCCAGATTTTATTTTTGAGCGGTATGGATTAAGCCTATCAGACGAAGAATGCGAAGAATTGGCACGTCGCAAAATATGGCCAATGAAAAAAATGGTTACGGTTGAAGAAGAAAATATCGATCATCTGAAACCGCTTTTGCAAGAACTCGAAAAACGAATCCTGAATCAAGCTGCACAAGAACGCCCCGGGTTGATGGCCTATTTGCATCATCTTGAATTAAATAAAGACTCGACTGTTGCCATCGTCGATATTGGTTATGCAGCGACAACACAAGGACGCCTTAATCAACTTTTGGGACAAAAAATACATGGCTATTATTTAATGACACTGGATTCTGCAGAACAGGTTGCTATGGAACATCAGGTAATTGCACAGGGTTATTATTGCCATTACGCAAAACCGAGTGCTACTGAACCGGTCATCTATAGAAAAAGCTTTACCATTGAAAAATTTTTAAGCGCTGATGACGCGCAAATAGTGTGCTATAGAAAAACCAATTCAACTGATATAGCACCTGAATTCCGCAAACAATCGGATGAAGAACGTCAAACCTCGGTAGCACGTGCGGAAATCCGGCGAGGCATTCTGGATTTTGTTAACCAATCAATCAATCTCAGAGATAACTTATTAACTGATTTTGAAGTACCCAGAGAAATTGCAGAGGATCTTTTTTTGCAGTTTATTAAAAACCCTTCCGGATCCGAAACTGATTTGCTGCGCGCATTAGTATTGGATGATTATTATTACGGTCACGGTCTGGTACGTTAAGGAAGCGCTGATTAATTGAC
>JAFEEI010000143.1 GCA_018241205.1 Pseudomonadota bacterium | reverse complement strand
GTTCCGTGCGCCTCGTGCTTCATTTCGCCCGCCGGATTAATCAGCGTTTCCTTAGCACACGATCATTTGATCAGCATCGCATTGATTTCCGTCAGCGTGTCTTCATCCAGCTCACCAGCTTCCGCGCTCAAACGCAACCGGGACATCAAATAGCTGTGGTAGGCCTTGGCCAGGTCACGCTTGGCGGCGTACATCTGCTGCTGGGCGTTGAGTACATCGACTTCGGTTCTGACGCCTACTTGTAGCCCCAGAATGGTGGAATCCAATTGGCTTTGACTGGAAACCAAGGCTTGCTTCAGCGCTTTGACCTGGGCAATACCGTTGGTTACGTTCAGATACTGCTGACGTGCCTGTATCGTGATGTTACGGCGGGTGTTTTCCAGATCGTGCAAAGCTTTATTTTGCAGCGCCATCGCCTCGCGCACTTGGGATTGTACGGAAAAGCCCTGAAATAGGGGCATGTTGAGCTGCAAACCGATGGATTGCGAAGTGAGATCGATCCCGCGGCCGGTAATCGTCGCACCGACACCGGTCTGCATGCTATGCTGGGCTACCAGATCCAGTGTCGGGTAATGCTGCGCCCAGATTTTTTTGACGTTTTGATGCGCCGATTCATAAGCGGCTTGCTGGGTTTTCAGCGCAAAGTTTTTGTCTTCCGCGGCATGTACCCATTCATCCATGCTGCCGTATTTTAATGTGGCCAGGTTGTTGGCAATTTCCCTGGCGCCGCTAAGATTTTCCGGGAGGCGGTCAATAATGCCTTGCAAGGCACGCCGTTTGATTTCCAATACATTACGCGCAGCGATTTCCTGTGACAGCGTCAGGTCGTAACGCGCTTGCGCTTCATTGGTATCGATGATGGTCGAAACACCCACTTCAAAATTGCGCTTGGCTTGCTCGAGCTGAATCAGAATGGCTTTTTTCTGCGCTTCGTTGACTTCAACATCGATCTGCGCGTCCAGTACGTCGAAATAAGCTTGCGCCACGCGCAAAATGAGATCTTGCCCGGCAGTGATAAATTGCGACTCAGCTTTGCTGACTTCGATTTTTGCTTGTTGGTAGATGATGATATTTTGAATCCGGAAAATCGGTTGCGTCGCCGTTATCGTTACTCCGCCACTTTGGATGGTATGTGCTGGAGGATTGGTGGTTACACCGGCACTGGTTGTTTTTCCCACATCAACTTCTTGCGCTTGGCGCGTGGCGGCTAGGGTGATGTTCGGCAAAAAACCAGCCCGGCCTTGCGGTATTTTTTCCTGCGCCGCTTCGTAGGCGGCTCGTGCAGACTTGAACTGGGCATCTTGTGTCAACGCTTCCTGATAGATACCCATCAGATCGGCAGCTTGCAGCGCGGAATGCGCTAGCATGCCAAAACTCACAGCAATAACGAATGGCATGAACTTCATAGTGATTTCCGGCAATAGACTGGAGCCGATGATACTTCAGCTATACGTTGATTGCTGTGACAAATGACACGCGGACTTGCTTGAATACTCAAAAGGTAAACCTTACCGGTTGCTGCGCATTGATCAAGGGCGCCGTGCTGGTTTCAAACAGCGTCGTGGTGGTGAATTCACCGGGTGCCGTGCAGGTGATCAATACCGCTTCCATGACGGGATCTTCACCGACGATGGCAAACAAACGGCCGCCCGGATTCAGGCTGTTTTGGAAAGCATCCGGTAAAACCGGTGTCGAGGCGGTCAACACGATGACATCGTACGGTTCATGCTTGGCCCAGCCGCGTGCGGCATCGCCTTGTTCGATAGTGACGTTGGTGATGTTGTGCGTTTTCAGATTGTTTTCCGCCATGGTTTTCAGTTCGGGTATGATTTCGACGCTGTAGACATGCGCGCTGCGGTCGGCCAGTAACGCTGTCATGTAGCCGCTGCCGCTGCCGACTTCGAGGATTTTGTCGGTTTTTTTTATGTGAAGTTCCTGCAGGATGCGTGCTTCCATTTTGGGCGTCAGCATGACTTGATCATGACCGAGCGGAATTTCCATATCGACAAAAGCCACTTCGCGGTTTTCTGCGGGCACGAATTCTTCGCGTTTCAGCTTGTATAATAAATCCAGTACATTGTCGTCCAATACATACCACGTGCGAATTTGCTGTGCCACCATATTAAACCGGGTTTGTTCAATATTCATTTCTATCTGTTCCGTATTCTTCGATTAAGGTAAGACTTGCAATTATTTCACATTTCCATTAGCTTCACAGCATCAGCTAGGGGTCCGTTGGCAGAATTCTCTGCTAAACCGGTGAGAGAGTCCCTTGTTACCTGACGCGGATAATGCCGCCGTAGGGAAGCTGGGATTTATCCTCCCGCTCTTTATGGCATTTCTTTAAGGAGCATCATTATGAGCATTACAGTTTTAAACCAAAAAAGTTTTTCCAGCGCCACCGCGCAAGTCGACGAAGCCGCCATCAAACCGCTGCCCAATTCGCGCAAAATCTACGTGCAAGGCTCGCGTCCCGATATCCGCGTGCCAATGCGCGAAATTGCTCAGACCGATACCCATACCCGTTCGGGCGGCGAAAAGAATCCGCCGGTCTGGGTATACGATACTTCCGGCCCCTATACCGATCCTGCGGCAAAAATCGACATCCGTTCTGGATTACCAGCGTTACGCGAGCAATGGATTGCCGAACGCAATGATACCGAAATTCTTACGAGTCTTAATTCCGCATACAGTCAAGCGCGCTTGAAAGACCCGAAACTCGCCGACATGCGCTTCAACTTGCAGCGCCAACCGCGCCGCGCCAAATCCGGCGCTAATGTTTCGCAAATGCACTATGCGCGCCGCGGCATCATCACGCCGGAAATGGAATATATCGCCATCCGCGAAAATCAGCGTGTGGAAATGCTCGGCAGCGCACACTATGAACTGTTGACGCGCCAGCATCCGGGGCAGGATTTCGGCGCAGCGCTGCCGAAAATGATCACACCGGAATTCGTGCGTGCGGAAGTGGCGCGCGGACGTGCCATCATTCCGGCCAACATCAATCACCCGGAATCGGAACCGATGATCATCGGGCGTAATTTTCTGGTGAAAATTAATGCCAACATCGGCAATTCCGCACTGGGGTCGAGCATCCAGGAAGAAGTGGAAAAAATGACCTGGGCGATCCGCTGGGGCGGCGATACCGTGATGGATCTGTCTACCGGCAAGAACATTCACGAAACCCGCGAGTGGATCATCCGCAACAGCCCGGTCCCCATCGGCACCGTGCCCATCTACCAGGCCCTCGAAAAAGTGGACGGCAAGGCCGAGGAGCTGACCTGGGAGATCTTCCGCGACACGCTGATCGAGC
>JAFEEI010000142.1 GCA_018241205.1 Pseudomonadota bacterium | reverse complement strand
CCGCAACCGCAACCGCAACCGCAATCTGTGAGCCAGCAGGAGATGCCGCAATCTTCCGAAATGATCGGCTCCGGAATGCTCGAACTCAAGCAAACACGGGATGGTCATTATTTCAGTTCCGGAACCGTCGGTGGTACGCCAGTCGTGTTTATGATCGATACCGGTGCCACCGCCGTATCCATCTCATCCAAGATTGCGGCGCGAATCGGTATCCGAAAATGCGCTCCGCGCCCGGTTTCTACCGCCAACGGCCAAGTCAATGCATGCGTTGCGACAGTTCCGGAAGTCACTTTCGGATCGTTCAGGCTGGCGCATGTGGATGTCATGATCATGCCGAATATGTCCGGGGATGCGTTGCTGGGCATGAATGTTTTGCGCAATTTCCGCATCGAACAAGCCGGCAAAGTCATGCGGATTTCCACGCCATAATAGTTTAGTTTGCTTGGGTTGCTTGATTGCCTGACCGGGATCGCATCGTATACATTGCCGATACGCGCGCCTGCTTGTCACTCATTGGTAAATTTGCCGTCATTTGCGGATATGATGCTAGGATAGGTCATGACATTTTTGTAGAATATGTTGAAAAATTCCCTTGCATCTGGAAATTGCACAATCGCCCGTTGATCTGGCTATCCACTTGCAACCAACGGCGCAGGTGTTGTCAAAGTAACCATTACATTCCTATCGTAAAACCATGATTGAAATCATTGCAGCAATGGCTCGGTGGTCGCAACTGACCGCTAATTTGATCCTATTTGGCAGCTGTGTTTTTCTGGCTGTGATCTGGCAGCAAAGAAGTATTCTGGAAACGCCTTGGATGATGCGACTGGAAAAGATATTTCCCTGGCTCGCGGGCATCATCATCGCCGGACTCACCGGCATACTGGCGACGACCACTAGCGACGCCACCGGCGATGTCGCGAATGCCTGGAATCCCGCTGTTTGGATGGAAATCGTGCAGCAAACGCAAATCGGCCATATCTGGGCGGCGCGGATGCTGCTGGCGATTGTGCTGTTTTACGCGGTGGTGAAGATGCAATCTTCCATCCGCACGCGTGGCCACTATGTCTTATGGGCGATGCTTGCAGCTTTGCCGTTGATCGCAGGCACTTTGATGAGTCATTCCAGCGCCGATGAAATGTCGTTCACGGCCATCGCACCGTACGCCATTCACATCCTGCTGGCGGGAATCTGGTTTGGCGCGTTACCGGCGTTTTTGCTGATTCTGTTCAATCTGCGCAAGGAGCTTGGTATTACCGCGACGCTGACAGCCGTCGATTACCTGAAGAAATTCTCCGCGCTCGCGCTGCCGGTTATGGTTTTGCTGATGCTTACTGGTGTGGTGGTGACGGATCGCCTGGTCGACGAAAAATACTATGCCTTGGTCTCCAGTCCCTACGGTTGGCTATTGAATATCAAACTTGCCATCCTGGCAATCATTCTGGTGATCGCCTACCAAGCGCGCAACCGCTGGTTGCCGCTGCTAGAACGGGGAGAAAATAAACAAGAGAGTGATGGCAGGGCGCATTTGCGCCAATGGGTGCGCTTCGAATTCGTGCTGGCGCTGCTGCTGGTGTTGTTTGCCACCATTCTGGCCAATACGCTGCCGGCCAAACACGCCATGATCGAGAACTGGCCGTATCCGTTCCGTTTCTCGATCGATGCGACCTGGGACAAGCCGGATGTGCAGGATAAAGTGTGGTCGGGTCTTGTGTTGTTTGCGCTAGCGCTGGGTACGGTTTGGCTGGGTATCCGGTTGCATTGGAGCAGCGTGGTGAAGATTCTGGTGCCCGGCGTGCTCGGGATCAGCTCGCTGGCATTAGCGTTGCCGCCTTTGGCAGTGGAAGCGTTTCCGGAAACGTATAAAAAACCGACGGTGCCGATCGATGCCATTTCCATCGTCGCCGGTGCACATCTGTTCGCGGAGAATTGTACCAACTGCCATGGCCCGCAAGGTAAGGGCACCAAACCAGTGGCCGATCCTGATCTGCGTGATCCGACCGATCTGTTAACCCAGCAACATACGGCGAAATACACCGTCGGTAACGTTTTCCACCAGTTGTCGTACGGCATCCCGGGAACCGAAATGCCGGGTTATGCGGATAAGCTGTCGGAAGAAGAACGCTGGGATTTGATCAATTTCCTGCACGCGATGTCGCGCGGTTTCGATGCGCGTTTGCTCGGCAGCATGATCGCTCCGGAAATGCCGTCGGTTGCATCGCCGGTATTCAACTATGCTGCCAGCGACGGTTCCAGCGGCAACCTGAAGGATTTCCGCCTGCAAAAAAACGTGCTGATGGTATTGTTTGCCTGGCCGCAAGCGAAAGACCGCTTCTTTCAATTGGCCGCATCGTACGACCGTATTCGCGATCTCAACACCGAAATACTGGCGGTGCCGATTCATCCGTTGACCGGTGAGCAATTGCAGCAAATCACCGCAATCGTACCTTTTCCGGTCATCACCGAAGGCTGGCAGGAAATCAAGGATACCTACTGGTGGTACCGGCGCGTCCGGGTCGTGCCAGATCTATCGGGCAAAGGCATGTTCCCGCAACACATGGAATTCCTCACCGACCGCTTCGGCTATCTGCGTGCGCGCTGGGTAGCGCAATTCGAAGGATTCGGCTGGCAAAACGTCGGTGCGTTGACACTGCAAATCACGCAACTCAACCAGGAAGGCGAAATCATGCCGCCGCCGGGGGAGCATGCGCATTGACGGTTGAACATGATGAAGTCATCGCTGTAATTGGGCAGATCAGTGAAATGTTTCCGTCAAAAGTGAAAGTATTCCGCCCACTGCGTTACCTTTTGCAGCCGGATTTTTGATAAGGCCGCTAGATTTCTTGATGATCCATAATAGGTCAAACGGGTGCGTTTATGGTTGTTCATCTACTATTCTCCTGGATACTGTAAAAAAACGGACGCTAGAAATTCTTACAAGTGATTGCTGCAAAGAAATTAATCGGGAGATTTAAACATTAGTAAAACAAAAATTATTTCCTTGGGCAGCATTACGCCGAGGGTTTTCTTGCGCGATTATTGGCAAAAGCGGCCTTTACTGGTGAGAAATGCATTGCCGGGATTTAACGGCTTATTGACACGTGAGGATTTGATGGTACTGGCGTGTAATGAAGATGCGCAATCACGCCTTGTCATTCAGCGGAAAGGGCAATGGCAGCTTAAGCATGGCCCGCTGGAGCATAGTGATCTGACAAAATTACCAAAAACTCAGTGGACTCTGCTGGTGCAGGGTGTCAATCATTTTTTTTCCTCCGCGCGTGATTTATTGACACAATTCCGCTTCATACCGCATGCGCGGCTGGATGATTTGATGGTCAGCTATGCGCCCAAAGGCGGCGGAATAGGGCCGCATTTTGATTCCTACGATGTATTTTTGCTCCAAGGAATGGGTTCCAGACGCTGGCAGATATCCGCACAATTGGATGATGAGTTTATTGCGGATGCACCGCTCAGGATTCTGAAGAATTTTCAACCGGAGCAGGAATGGGTGTTAAACCCCGGCGATATGCTTTACTTGCCGCCTAAGTATGCGCATAACGGTATTGCCGAAGATGATTGCATGACCTATTCCATCGGTTTCCGCGCGCCTAGCCATCAAGAATTGATAACGCAGTTCCTGGTTCACTTGCAGGATAGTCTTGTAACGGACGGCTGGTATTCCGACCCCGGCTTGCGCATGCAATCCCATCCATCAAGAATCAGTGCGGCGATGAAATCCCAAGTTAACTCGATACTGAAGAAAATTAAGTGGGATCGAGAGGATATCGAGAATTTCTTGGGGATTTATCTTTCTGAGCCGAAGCCTCATGTCTTTTTTGAGCAGCCTGAGAAACCGTTATCAATGCGCACATTTCTGCAGCGGATTGGCGTAAATGGGGTGCAGCTCGATTTAAAAAGCAGAATCTTAAGCAGCAGCGGTAAATTTTATATCAATGGTGAAATTGTTGACGTAAGCTCAGCCGCATACAAAATATTGATCAATCTCGCCGATAATCACGAATTGCCGCCGGTATCCAGCTTGGATCATGAGACTGGAGAGATTTTGTATCAGTGGTATATCAACGGTTATATTAAGATCAATGGGAATTGATCAAGTCAAATCCGTGAAAGCAAATTGACTCATCTGTTACGGCAAATAATCATGCGATGAAGCTGATTGCCGAAAAAGGTGAGAAAGACGCGCAGACCATTAAAATAATCGGTGAGCTTAAAAAGGCTCTTTTATTTCATATCGTCGTCTCAGCGGCGAAACAGCTTGAATAAACCCTTGTTCGTCAGGTATAGTTCGCACTTTGCCAAATCAATCCAAGCAGAAGAGTGCGCTATGCAATAGCGCCGCCGAAGGCGTAACCTCCCCGGAATCGCTCAGGCAGGGTCAAACTCCGTTTGTTCCGTGAGAACTGCTTGCGACAGGCGATCTGGAGAGTGCCGGAACTGGTTCCGGCCACCGAAGGGGCACACGGATTCAATTCTGTCAATCTCTCAGGTAAAAAGGACAGAGGGGCGTTAAGTCATCTACGTTTTACGTTTGGATGACTCTTTATTTTTGGGAGAAAACCGTGCTGAAAATGACACCCCTGAATCAAACCCACCGCGATATGAACGCCAAAATGGTCGATTTCGGCGGCTGGGATATGCCGTTGCATTACGGCTCGCAATTGGATGAACACCACAAAGTCCGCCAGGATGCCGGCATGTTCGACGTGTCGCACATGCTGCCGGTGGATGTCAAAGGCAACGATGTGCGCGGTTTCCTGCGCCGTCTGGTCGCCAATAATGTCGATAAATTGACTGTTTCCGGTAAAGCGCTGTATTCCTGCATGCTGACCCCGCAGGGCGGCATTATCGATGATTTGATCATTTATTTTCTGACCGAGGACTGGTTCCGTATCGTTGTTAACGCCGGTACCGCGGATAAAGACCTAGCCTGGATGTTGAAGCAACGCGATGCGCTGGCGCCGAAGCTGGAAATCACGCCACGGCGCGATCTGGCGATGGTCGCCGTGCAAGGTCCGAATGCGCGTGCCAAAGTGTGGCAAGTGATCCCCAATTCGCAAGCGGCGACCGAGGAATTGAAACCGTTCCAATCGGCGATCGTGGGAGATTTTTTCATTGCCCGTACCGGCTATACCGGCGAGGATGGTTTTGAGATCATGCTGCCGGCTAAGGATGCACCGGCTTTCTGGACAGCGTTGCACGGTGTCTGGGTGGTGCCCGCCGGTCTGGGTGCGCGCGATACGTTGCGGCTGGAAGCCGGAATGAATTTGTATGGCCAGGACATGGATGAGACAAAAAATCCATTGGAGTCCGGTCTGGCCTGGACGGTCGATCTGAAATCCGAGCGCGATTTCATCGGTAAGCAGGCCTTGTTGGATACCAATGTCACGCAGCACCTGGTTGGGTTGGTGCTGGTCGATCGCGGCGTATTGCGCGGCCATCAGGAAGTGATCGGTGAAAAAGATGGCGTCGAATATAAAGGTGAAATCACCAGCGGCGGTTTTTCGCCGACGATGAATCAATCGATCGCATTGGCGCGTATTCCGGTGCAAATCGCTGTGGGCGATGAAGTCAGCGTCGTCGTTCGTGATAAGAAGCTGCGCGCTAAAGTGGTAAAATACCCGTTCGTGCGTAACGGTAAAGTTTTGGTATAAGCATCTACATATAATTTCTTTCTGGAGTGAATCTATGAGCATCCCAACAAATCTGAAATATAGTAAATCCCATGAATGGGTGAAACCTGAAGCCGACGGCACGGTCACTGTTGGGATCTCCCATCACGCGCAGGAATTGCTCGGCGATATGGTGTTCGTCGAATTGCCGGATGTCGGACGCAAGCTGAAACAAAAAGAAGAGTGTGCCGTTGCGGAATCCGTCAAAGCCGCTGCCGATGTGTATTCACCCATCTCCGGCGAAGTGATCGCAGTGAATTCACCGCTGGTCGACGAGCCCGGAAAAATCAACGAAGATGCATATTCCGCCTGGCTGTTCAAAATGAAGCCGAGCAATCCCGCGGAAATCGATGCGCTGCTCGATGCTGCGGCTTACACCGAATTGGTAGAAAGCGAAGATCACTAAGATTGGTTTGATACCTGCGTTTTTTAATTTCTCATTACTTTAAGTTGTAAAAATAAATCATGCCGTTTATTCCTCATACCGAAGAAGATGTTGCTGAAATGCTTGCCAGCATTGGCGCGAAATCCACTGAAGATCTGTTTGACGAAATTCCCAAGGAACTGGTCAGCGGTGAATTAACCGGTGTTCCAGCCGGACTCAGCGAACTGGAAATTACGCGTCTGATGATGGAGCGCGCGAACAAGGACGGTTTCTACCAGAATTACATCGGCGCCGGCGCATACGAGCATCACATCCCGGCTGCGGTGTGGCAGATTACCACGCGTGGCGAGTTTTATTCTTCGTATACACCGTATCAAGCGGAAGCCAGCCAGGGCACGTTGCAATTGCTGTACGAATACCAATCGATGATGGCGTCGCTGACCGGTATGGATGTCTCCAACGCCAGCATGTACGACGGTGCCACCGCATTGGCGGAAGCGGCGCTGATGGCGGTGCGTTCGCATAAAACTTCGCGCAAGATTCTGATTCCGAAAACCGTGCATCCAATCTACCGCCAAGTAGTGCGTGCGATTGTCAGCAACCAGAAAATCGAAGTGGTCGAGCTGCCGTTCGATAGCAAAACCGGCCAAGCCGATCTGGCAGCGATCAGCAAGTCGGATTATGGCGATTTTGCCGCATTGGTGATTCCGCAACCGAATTTCTTCGGTGTTTTGGAACAAGTCGATGAGTTAACCGACTGGGCGCATAGCAAAAATGCGTTTGCCATCGGGGTGGTCAATCCAACCGCGCTGGCGATGCTGACACCGCCGGGCGAATGGGGCAGCAAAGGCGCGGATATCGCCGTCGGCGAAGGTCAGCCGTTGGGTATTCCGCTTTCCAGCGGCGGCCCATATTTCGGTTTTATGGCGTGCAAGAATGACTTGGTGCGTCAAATGCCGGGCCGTATCATCGGCCGTACTACCGATCTGGACGGTAAAGAAGGTTTCGTGCTGACATTACAAGCGCGTGAGCAGCATATCCGCCGCTCCAAAGCGACCTCCAATATCTGTACCAACCAAGGTTTGATGGTGACTGCGGCAACCATTTACATGTCGCTGACCGGTCCCGAAGGGTTACGGCGCATTGCGGCGCAATCGCATGCCAATACCTTGGAATTGGTCGAGCAGCTGGAAAAAATCGGCGGTGTGAAAAGAACGTTCAGCACGCCGGCGTTCCACGAAACCGTGCTGACGATGCCTAAATCTTCCGCGGACGTGCTGGCTAAGCTAAAACAAAAAGGTATTTTGGGCGGATTCGATTTGAATGCGCATTATCCGGAACTGGGCAATGCGGTGCTGGTTTGTGTCACTGAAACCAAAACAACTGCCGATTTGCGAGATTATGCCGCCGCTTTGAAACAAGCACTCGCTTAAGTCAATTTTTAAATTCATCTGAAAGGAAAATTATGGTTACTTTAAAAGGAAAGCCGATCAAACTCGAAGGCACATTTCCCAAAGTCGGACAAAAGGCACCGGCTTTTTCACTGGTCAATCGCGATCTGGAAGATGTCACGCTGGCCAACTATGCCGGTAAAAAGAAAGTGCTGAACATTGTGCCAAGCCTGGATACGCCGGTATGCGCGATTTCCACGCGCAAATTCAATCAGCAAGCGAGTAATATGGACAACACCGTGGTGCTGATCATTGCTGCCGACTTGCCGTTTGCCATGACCCGGTTCTGCGACTCCGAAGGGTTGGATAAGGTTATTACGCTGTCCACGATGCGCGGCGCGAATTTTATGAAAGATTACGGTGTTTACATTGCCGATAGCGCTTTTGGCGGTATCACGGCGCGTGCCGTGATCGTTTTGGATGAATCGGATACCGTGATTCATGCCGAACTGGTTCCGGAAATCGCCAACGAACCCAACTATGATGCAGCCATGGCTGCTTTGAAGAAATAAATTGAGATTGACTGATACATTATGCTGATATTCGAACACTCACGCAAAGGACGGCGCAATTATTCGCAGTCGCCTGCAACACCGGCAAGCAAGTCGGCAATCCCGCAGAATCTGCTGCGTAAATCGAAGGTGTTGCTGCCGGAAGTCTCCGAGATGGATACGGTGCGCCATTACACCCGTTTGTCGCAAAAGAATTTCTCGATTGATACCGAGTTTTATCCCTTGGGTTCATGTACGATGAAATACAATCCGCGCGCGTGTAATTCATTGGCGATGCTGCCGCAGTTTATATCGCGGCATCCATCGGCGCCGGAAGATACCGGCCAGGGCTTCCTTGCGTGTATGTACGAATTGCAGGAGATTCTGAAAGCGGTCACCGGGATGGCGGGCGTAAGCTTGACACCGATGGCTGGTGCGCAGGGTGAGTTGATCGGTGTGATGATGATCCGTGCATATCACGAATCGCGCGGCGATTTCGCTCGTACCGAAATTATTGTTCCGGATGCGGCGCACGGTACCAATCCGGCAACAGCGGTAATGTGCGGCTTCAAAGTGGTGGAAATCGCCACCGACAAAGACGGCAATGTCGACCTGGATGCGCTCAAGGCGGCGGTGGGGCCGCAAACGGCAGGATTGATGCTGACCAACCCTTCCACGCTGGGTGTGTTTGAGAAGAACGTTGCGGAAATGAGCCGCGTGGTGCATGAAGCCGGTGGTTTGCTGTATTACGACGGTGCAAATTTGAATGCAGTGCTGGGTAAAGTGAAACCTGGCGATATGGGCTTTGATGTGATTCATATCAATTTGCATAAAACCTTCTCGACACCGCATGGTGGCGGTGGACCGGGTTCTGCGCCGGTCGGCGTGGCTGAACGCTTATTGCCTTTCATGCCGATTCCGATTGTCACCAAGGAAGGTGATAAATACCGCTGGGTGACTGAGAAGGATAAGCCGCAAACCATTGGCCGCTTATCCGCGCACATGGGCAATGCCGGTGTGTTGCTACGCGCTTATATCTACGTGCGCTTGCTTGGCTTGCAAGGCATGCATCGCATTTCCGAATTCGCGACTTTGAACGCGAATTACTTGATGGCCGAATTGCGCAAAGCAGGCTTTGAAATTGCCTATCCAAACCGCCGCGCCAGTCACGAATTCATCGTCACGATGAAGGACATCAAGGACAAAACCGGCGTGACCGCGATGAATTTGGCTAAGCGTTTGCTCGATAAAGGCTACCACGCACCGACAACGTATTTCCCGTTGCTGGTACCGGAATGTTTATTGATTGAACCGGCAGAAACGGAATCCAAGGAAACGCTGGACGCATTTGTCGTATCGATGAAGGAAATTCTGCAAGAGATCGAGTCGCAACCGGATATGGTCAAAGGCGCGCCGCATACTATGTCGGTACGTAAACTGGACGATGTCAAGGCTGCGCGCGAACTGGATTTGGTTTGGAAACCAAGCGCGTAGAGAAGTTACTCATTGTTTTTCATCATTAATCACTGGTAACTGAATTTATGCGCACATTGATTTGTGGTTCCATCGCTTACGATAATATTATGGTCTTCCCGGATCATTTTAAGAATCACATTTTGCCGGAGAAAATTCACGTATTGAATGTCGCATTTCTGGTTCCGGAAATGCGCCGCGAGTTCGGCGGATGTGCCGGTAATATTGCCTACAATCTGAAAATGCTGGGTGGTGAACCGGTGATGATGGCTACGGTTGGCGATGATTACACGCCTTATGCGGCACGCTTCAAACAGCTGGATTTGACTCAAGAACACGTGCAGCATGTGCCGGATACTTTTACTGCACAGGCTTTTATCACGACTGATCTGGCGGATAATCAGATTACCGCGTTTCATCCGGGCGCGATGAATTTTTCCCATCTCAATTCCGTGAAAGATACGCGTGACATCCGCTTGGGCATTATCGCGCCGGATGGACGCGATGGTATGATGCAGCATGCGCGCGAATTCCATGAAGCCGGTATTCCGTTCGTGTTCGATCCGGGGCAGGGGTTACCGATGTATAACGGTGAAGAATTGCTCGATTTCATTGATAAAGCCGATTATATTGCGGTCAATGATTATGAAGGAGAAATGCTGCAAGACCGCACCGGCCGTAACCTAGAGTCACTGGCAAACCATGCCAAAGCGTTGATTATCACTTTGGGAGCGCAAGGCTCGATTATTCATGCCGGTGGAAAAAAATACGAGATTCCCTGCGTCAAACCGAAAGAAATCATTGATCCAACCGGTTGCGGTGATGCATATCGGGCGGGCTTGCTGTATGGCATTGTCAATGATTTCGACTGGCAAACGGCGGGGCAGCTCGGTTCGCTGATGGGTTCCCTGAAGATTGCCCAGCGCGGTGGACAGAACCATCAATTTTCCCGTGATGAGATTGGCCAGCATTACTTTGAGAGCTTTGGCACTCGTATTTTCTAAAGCTCAGTTTTTAGTTTCCAATTTCTTCATTTGAACTCAACCCATACCGGTTGATGATCCGAAGCTTTTGTTTCAGTGTCAGTGCCATATGCAAAAAGACGATTTACCAGTCCGTCAGTAATAAAGACAAAATCAAAACATTCCGGACCTGCGACAAACTCTACAGAATGAATCCCGACGGTTGGTGCATGGAGTGTGCCGGGATGTATCACCGGCCATGCGTCATGAAAATTCAATGTGCCGTCATTGAAAGGCGCAAGAATTTGAACATGCTCGGATGCTGTGGCGGGAAAGTTGAGATCTCCACATAATAACGCTTCCGCAGGTCTGGGAAATACTTCAAACGTTCCACTTTGTTCTTTACTCAGAAGCTGACGTTGCGACATGGCACATGCTTCCCGGTGCAGGTTCCGGATTGCCTCGATTTGAGTTTTGCGCTGGCGTTGCGAATAGTATTCGAGATGTGTGGTCATGATGCGCAGTGGTCCGATATCCGCTGTCACAACAGCTTCCACCAACACCCGCTGCATGCTGGGCGTGGCTAATTCCGCTTGCCATGGTAGTAAATGCCGCCACACTTGACCGACCGGCAAACGGGTAAAGATAGCGTTGCCAAATTGACTGCGTCCACCGCTATTATTCGGTACATCGGTTGCAACGCCATATAGGGAGGTATAACCGGGTAGCAGATTTGCTAGCTCGGTAACCTGGTTTTCCCCGTGACTACCCGGTAAACCAGGAAAGTTGACAGCGACTTCCTGCAGACAGACAACATCGAAATCACCGAGCTGGCGTATTGTCCGGACGATCCGTGCAAGATCAACATAACCATCGATACCGCGGCCCCATTGAATATTCCAGCTAAGTAGTTTCATAAAGAGAGACCTTTGCAAGAGTGCTAAGAAAATTGATGTTGATCTGTTGTATAGCCGAAATGACAAATGCGTTATCGCATTAATTGTGATGGAAACAACTTCGGCGGACTGAAATAATTATCTCATTTTTTCGATTAAACGCTCATAGGGAGTTTTTCCTCCC
>JAFEEI010000141.1 GCA_018241205.1 Pseudomonadota bacterium | reverse complement strand
TGGAGAGCTCACTGCAGGCATTGCCCATGAAATTCAAAACCCGTTGAACTTTGTAAATAATTTTTCTGAAGTGAACAGTGAGTTAATTGCAGAAATGAAAGATGAATTAAATAAAGGAAAAATTGAAGAAGCAAAAACAATAGCGAATGATATTGATGAGAATGAACAAAAAATTATTTTCCACGGCAAAAGAGCCGATGCGATAGTAAAAAGTATGCTTCAGCATTCAAGAAGCAGCAGCAACTAACCAAAGAACGCGAACGAATTTCCAGGGAATTGCACGATAATATCGGCTCACAACTCAGTTATATCAGTAATCATATTGACTGGCTGGTGGAAGCACCGGGCACATTCTCTCCGGCAGAAGAAAAAAAGAAACTTGCTGATGTGAGCGATACGGCAAAGAATTTAATTACCGACCTGCGGGAAACAATATGGGCAATGAACCGGGAATCTGTTGCGGCAGAAGAATTTGCCGACCAGTTAAAATCTTTTTTGCTGGCGCAATTCACCATACATCCGAAAATAGAAACCACCATTGCAGAAGATATTCAAAGCAATTTTGTTCTTTCCCCGATTGAAGCCCTAAACATTTTCAGAATTTGCCAGGAAGCAATTGCCAATGCCATTAAACACGCCGATGCCGAAAAAGTTGGTTTGCAAATTCAGGCTACAACAGGAAATAATTTATTAATACATATTTCCGATAATGGCAAAGGATTTATTCGCCGGGAACATTATAGCGGGCATTACGGGCTGGAAAATATGGTGAAACGAGCAGCAGAAACCGGAACCACGCTTGACATTTTTTCAGCGCCCGGCAAAGGAACTATTGTAACTATTTCAAAAAACGGAACGCCTGTTAACCCTAAAAATAAAATCTAAAATAATACATAAGGATTATTGTTGCCAGAGTTAAATAATGTGAATATTGCATAATCAGGAATATGAAAATACCCGTTGCCATAGTAGACGACAAATCGCAGAACCGGCTGCTGTTTAAAGAAAGGCTGAATGCTTCTGAAGATATTTCTATTGTACTCACCGCAACAGATTTCTATGGAATAAAAAAATATATTTTATCTCTGTTATCAGGCATCAATACACTTGTTTTCCACAAATGGTGTATCATTTTTTATCACAGCGAATACTCGTAATACCAGCTTATTCCTGATTGCATTGATCACACTCATTTTATGTTTCCCCTCTTCTACTTTTCGGTTAAAATAATCTTTGATCTCCTGCACATACTTTATTGCTGACATCGCACATAAATGCAACAACGATTTCAAATGCTTATTGGCCATCTTATGCACATGATGCTTACCTTTTATGCTGATGCCACTTTGGTATTCAAATGGAACTACGCCACAATAACAAGCCAGCTGTTTGCCACTACTGCATAGCGTAAAGGCATTGGTGCAGGCAATGAGATATGAGGCTGTCACCGGGCCTATACACGGAATAGACAACAATAACCGGTACTGTTTTTTGGTAAGTTCTTTTGCCTGGATCTTTTTTATAATGGCGGCTTCTATTTTTTTAATAACAGCTTTCATAGCTTCGATCAGCGGAAGATGTATTTTCTCCAGTTCTTTCACCGATTTGATCTGGGTGGTGGCTTTCAATTCTTTTAAATGAGTTCGCAGTGAACTTAATTGCACTATGTGACGATTGCGAAGAGTAATAAGATCTTTAATAGCCTGAATCCCCTCATGCAGGGCTGCAGCCGGTTTCAGACGATCAGCAAACCGAACCGCATAAGTGGCCAGCCGACGACTATCTACTTTATCGCTTTTGCCTCGGGCTATACCCAGACTCCATTTTACCTGGGCACCATTCTCTATACATAATTGCAATTGATGTTTGTTGCAAAAATTTACCAGCCGCCGGTGATACAGCCCTGTGTTCTCGATCACAAACAGGGTATCACCTTGTAAAGGAACATGATTGTTTTGCAGCCAGGTTTTCATGGCCCACAATCCCTGATCATCATTATCAAAGACCTTCCAGCAGGGTGTTGCCCTTTCCGTATCCTGCTGTACAATAAAAGCAACATCAAGGGTATGCTTAGATACATCAATTCCGACAAAATAATTTTTCTTCATACTTTTAATTGTTTAAACGATTATGGAATAAGCTAACCGCTTTTGCTGCCCGTTCAAGTCCTTAATAATGGGTCATCAGCCCTAATTTCTATCTGAACACCTGGCGGCAAAAAAGTGGAGGAAGATTGCATCAGCCGACGGGTATTGAACCCTGACGAAAAAACATAAAGCGCTTCCTCCACCGGTTAGTTTTTCAACAATATAATGTGAATTGTAAAAGAAAAAAGTAGCAAAAAAGAAAGGGTAATAGTAATAGTAAAATTTACTTAATATTTTCATGCTGCAATGCTAAAGGACGGAAAAGATTTTTTAGAGCAAATGAAAATGCTGGACATCGAAAAACATCCATTTGCCGTTCTTGTTGACATTGAGATGCCGGAAATGGACGGGATTACCACTGTGCAGATTGCAAAAATTTTATATCCGCACCTGCATTTTATGATGCTGACCGTGTTTGCCGATGAAGATAAAATTTTTGAAGCCATTAAAGCCGGCGCCGATGGTTATTTGCTCAAGAACGATAAGCTATCTCACATTATTGATTGCATTGTGGAATTGTCTCAATCGGGCAGCGCGCCTATGAGCCCGCACATTGCCCGCAAAACGCTCGACCTGCTGGTGAACGCAAGCATTCCGGCAAAAGAAAACGAAACGGCTGCCAAATACCAGCATCCTTTATCCGACCGCGAATTGGAAATTTTAAAACTCACGGTTGACGGTTATAACTACAAA
This sequence comes from Pseudomonadota bacterium, assembly GCA_018241205.1. Lineage (GTDB taxonomy): Bacteria > Pseudomonadota > Gammaproteobacteria > Burkholderiales > Nitrosomonadaceae > Nitrosomonas. The sequence continues at coordinate 7,328 of JAFEEI010000141.1, read as the reverse complement.
CAAGTTGCTCAAAAATTATTTCTCAGCGGCAACACAGTAAAAAAACACCGTGCCAACATTTACCACAAACTGCACGTAACCACCAAAGCGCAGGCAATTAAAATGGCAACAAAGGGGAAAATGATTTAACGAGTGAATGCCGAATTTTCATAACTTTCTAAAAAAAATTATGAAAAAAGATGCATACCGGTTTTCCGGCGACGCACCCAGGAATTATGACAACTATCTCGGCCCGTTTTTATTTGAGCCGTACGCAAAATACGTGGCAAACATGTTGCCCGCCAGCGCGCAAAACATACTGGAAATTTGTAGCGGCACGGGCAGGCTCACCAGGCACCTTGTTGAAAAATTACCGCCAGCCGCCAAACTAACCGCCTCCGATCTGAGTGCCGACATGCTGGCGATTGCCCGGGAAAAAATAAAAAGCAAACAGGTTGATTTTATGGTGGCAGATGCGCAACAACTGCCGTTTCCCGACAATTCTTTCGATTATGTTTTTTGCCAGTTTGGATTAATGTTTTTCCCCGACAAACAAAAAGGTTTTAATGAAGTATTCCGCGTGCTGAAGCCAAAAGGGAAATTCATTTTTGCTACCTGGGACAAAACTGAAAATATCCCGGTTCATAAAATTTATTACAACGATATTTTGTTTCCTTTTTTCGGAAAAGAAACGGGAAAATTTCTCACGCCTTTTATACTGCACAAAGAAGATGAACTGTTGACATTTTTAACTAATGCCGGTTTCAAAAATAATTCCGTTGAAAATATTGCGCTGAAAGGAAGTTCGGAATCCGCATCGCAGATTGTAAACGGCTATTTGTTAAAACACTCATTGGGTGAAGAAGTGAAAGCCAAAGACCCGGATGCGTTGCCGGTAATAGCAGAAAAATTACTGCATGCATTAACAGAAAATTTCGGCACGGGAAAAATCACTGTTAAGCTTTCTGCATTTGTGGGAGAAGGCGAAAAATAAACCGTAAAAAAATACCATTCATCAACAAAAAACCTGCACTGGCCGCGGTTGACAGGAAATAATGTAATTTGTTCATATAATACCAACACAACTTACCGAGTTTCCTCACATTGATTGCAACTTACTTACATGAAAAATATTACGAAGCAGCAAGCAAAAATAGCCTCACTTCAAAAAAACCTTGCTGAAAAAAATCGCGAATTGAAAATAGAGGCCGCGCTGGAGCGTGTGCAGGCAATGTCCATGAAAATGCACTCGCGCAGCGACATGACAAAGATTTGCAAAACCATTTCGCAGCAACTGCAAAAACTCGGTGTAAAAGAAATCCGCAATGTACAGACCGCCATTATCTATAAAGAAAAAGGCACGTATCTGAATTACGAATTTTATGCTAAACACGATAAACTTTTAACCACCGAAGTAAGTTATACGGATCACCCGATGCAGAAAAAATTTGCAAATGAAATGCTGAGGGGCGCCGAAAAATTATTTGCCGGGACGTTTAAAGGAGAAAAAGTGAAGGACTGGTATGACTATCAAAAAACCACGAACCAGTTTGCAGATAAATATTTGCTGAAAGCTACACATGTATGTTATTACTGGTATTCTTTGGGTCCCGTGGCGTTGGGCATGTCAACATATCAGCCGTTAAGAAAGGAAGAGGTGGAATTATTCAAACGCTTCCGCAATGTTTTTGAATTAGCACATAAAAGATTTTTGGATATTGAAAAAGCAAATGCACAGGCTAAAGAAGCAAGAATCCAGACTTCACTGGAAAGGGTAAGGGCAGTAGCTATGGCCATGCACAAACCCGGCGACCTGATGACAGTTTGTAAAGTGATGAATAAAGAACTTACCAGGCTTGGATTCACCAACCTTCGTAATTCGCAAATAATAATTAATAATGATGTCAATCGTTTCTATTCCAATTACGAATATTCAGAGTACAGTGGGGAAAGCCTGACAGATGTACCCTACGACAGTCATCCCAAAGTACTGGCTCTACTGAATAAAATGAAAGAATCGGCAGATGCTTTTTTTGCTGAGGAAATAACGGGCAAAGAATTAACTGAATGGAGGCATTTCCGCAAACGCATTGGCCAGAAGCAAGATGAGAAATTAGATAAGGCAAAAGCAGTTTGCTATTATATGTATGGTGTTGATAACGGGGCCTTGGGCATTTCCACTTTTGATGTGGCCACGAAAGAACAACTTGAACTATTATACCGTTTCCGCAATGTATTTAAACTGGCTTACAAAAGATTCACCGATATTGAAAAAGCAGAAGCACAGGCACGGGAGGCTGAGGTAGAAGTAGCATTGGAAAGAGTAAGAAGCAGAGCGATGGCTATGCATACTTCTCAGGAATTAAAAGAAGTGGCAAGAGAGATGAGAAATCAACTATGCTTGCTCGGACAAAAGGAATTGGAAACCTGCGCTATACATTTATGGAACGAATCATCAGGCGAGTTTGAAGGCTGGGCAGTGCTGCGTTCGCCGGACAATACAGGTCAGCTCATAGAATCTGAGTCAAGGTTTACCTTTAAAGGAATACGGATCCTGGAAGAATCTTTTCAGAACTATCAGGCAGGCAAAAAAGACTATGTATTAATTAATAATGTAGCAAAGGCTAAAGAATTTTTTAAAGCATTAAAGTCTGTTGATCCCACAGCGTATGCATTTTTATCACCCACTATTAAGCATAAAAAGCCGGAAGATATTTCTGCTTATTGGTCAGTATCCGATTTTGACGGCGGCTCTTTGGTAATGGTAACGAGGAACGTGCCCAATGAAAACTCCCGTGCATTACTCCGCAGGTTTGCAGATGTATTTGGTTTAGCCTATCGTCGTTTTTCAGATTTGAAAAAAGCAGAAGCGCAGGCAAGGGAAGCTGAAATACAACTGGCACTGGAAAGAGTGCGGGCAAGGAGCCTGGCGATGCACCATACTTCCGAATTACAGGAAGTGGTAAACATTGCGGCACAGCAATTATTAGGTATGGGAATGGATATAAACGGTGGCGTTTTTATCTGCATCAACGCTGAGGTGGATAAAGAACTTTCTATCTGGGCTTCGGGGGGCATGGCCGATTATATACGAAAAGTTACAGCTCCGGTATTAAACAAACCCATTTATACAAAAGCCCGGGATGCAATTAAAAAAGGAAACAGCTTTTTGACAGAAATGTACAGTGATAAAGAAAAGCAGGAATTTTTCACCCATCTTTTCAAATATGAACCCTGGGAAAGCTTGCCACAGAAGCGAAAAAAAGAATTGCTTTTCCGGAAAGGCGGGTTTGCCCGTTCTATAGTCATCTCCAACTATACCAGCATTTCAATCACTAATCATAATGGCAAATCATTTACAGGGGAAGAGAATGAAATATTAAAACGGTTCGGAAAAGTCTTTGAACAATCTTATATCCGTTTCCTTGATTTACAGAAAGCGGAAGCACAGGCAAGAGAAGCGCAAATAGAAGCTTCAATGGAAAGAGTTCGTGCAAGAACTATGGCGATGCAGAAAAGTGATGAACTTTCCGAAGCGGTTTTTATTCTTTTTCAACAGTTCAGGGAATTAGGTGAAAAGCCGGACCAGGCAACTATTGGTGTGATTAATGAAAAAGAAAATGTAATTGAATACTGGGTTACAATGTATGGTAAACAAATGGATCGTGTATTCAAATTTCCTTTTGACGAACCGCATGTAACAAATAGAATTTACAAAGCCTGGAAAAAAAATAAAAAATCGTTGGTCATTGATCTTAGCGGTAAAGAATTACTTGAATTTGCCAATTACCGGGAAAGCATGGGCGGCGCTAAATATAATCCTCAGGAAAAGCGACGCATCATTAATGTGGCATTCTTTTCAAAAGGGTTGCTGAATGTGCAATCGAATGAAGAGCGTTCTGAAGAAAGCATCAAATTGCTTGAACGATTTGCATCTGTATTTGAACAAACCTATACCCGTTTCCTCGATCTCCAGAAAGCCGAAGCACAGGCAAGAGAAGCGCAAATAGAAGCTTCAATGGAAAGAGTTCGTGCAAAAGCAATGGCCATGCACAGCAGTGAAGATGTTACTTCTGCAACAGTAACCATGTTTACAGAGTTGGAGAAATTAGGTGTTGAAAACTTTCGCTGCGGTATTAATCATATTAAAACAAACAGAACGCAGGAAGTGTGGTCAATTACTAATTCCTCCGAAGGAAAAACTATACAATCCGTAGGCTCATTTAATATAGATGACCATCCTTTTTGGAAAAAAATGTATAATGCCTGGTTGGATAAAAAAGATTTCTTGTATGATTATCTCACTGGGAAAGAAAAAGATGATTATGTAAAAATATTAAATGCTACACCCAACTATCTTTCGCAACCTATCAAAAATTTCCCTGATGTTCATTTTCATGTGTATTTTTTTGGTGAAGGTACTGTATGGGCAATGACATTGATTCCACCTCCGGATGAAGATAAACAGATCATGAAAAGATTTGCTTCTGTTTTTTCTTTAACCTTCCGCCGCTACCAGGATTTGCTGAAGGCAGAAGCGCAAGCAAGAGAAGCACAAATACAGTTGGCATTGGAAAGAGTGCGGGCCAAAACTATGGCAATGCAAAAGCAGAAAGATTTGTTTGAAGTAGTTAATGTTTTCGGTGAGCAATTAATCATATTAGGCTTAAAAGTGGATTATGTTTCCATAATTTATGGGAAAATTTCAAAAAGCAGGGATTGGAATCTATGGGGATGTGTTCCTGGTTTGGAATATTCTTCTCAGAATAATCTTATCCCATATAAGAAGGCAGCTTATTTTACCAGAACAGCTGAAAATATCGAGGCATTTGAAAGAACGGGTAATCCAATACAGGTAAAAACCTTTACAAAAAAAGAGAAGGATGATTTTTTAGATCATTACTTTTCCTTTGCAGAACCCTTGCCGAATGATTTTAAAAAGCATGTGTATGATGCACCGGGATCTAGTATTGTTGACGCATTTTTGAACGAGGTAACTGTTTCTATTTGCAGATATGATATTGGATCCTATACAGAAGAGGAATTGGATATATTCAAACGTTTTTCAAATGAGTTCAGGCAGTCTTACATCCGTTTCCTCGATCTTCAAAAAGCCGAAGCACAAGCAAGGGAAGCACAGATAGAAGCCGCGTTGGAAAGAGTTCGTGCAAGAACTATGGCAATGCAAAAAAGTAGTGAGCTGGGAGAAGTAGCCGCATTACTTTTTCAACAGGTAAAATCATTGGGAATTGATTCTTACAGCAGCGGTTTTACCATTTGGGAAAATGACGATAAGGAACTTGTATCATGGATGAGCAATGCAGATGGATCTATTAACCCGCCTTTTAAAATGCCTGCAACAAAAATAGACTGGCATGAGCAACAATATGAATCATGGAAGAAGAAGGAAGGTTTTATCATTCATGATTTTACCGGACAGGAAATGCAGGAGCATTACAAGTATCTGAGATCTTTCCCATTATTGGATGAAGCTTTTAAAAAATCTGAAGCAGCAGGTGTTGTTACTCCTCCCCGCCAGGTTCACAATGCATTTAATTTTTCTCAGGGTAATTTGCTTTTCATAACGTTACAACCTGTTCCGGAAGCGCATGAGATTTTTAAACGCTTTGCCAACGTTTTTGAACAAACCTATACCCGTTTCCTCGATCTTCAAAAAGCCGANNACAAGCAAGAGAAGCACAGATACAGTTGGCCTTAGAAAGAGTGCGGGCAAGAACTATGGCAATGCAGCATAGCAATGAACTACCAGAAGCAGCTACTATTTTATTTCAACAAATGCAGACACTGAGTATGCCTGCCTGGAGTGCTGGTTATTGTATTTGGGATGATGATAAAAATGCGATCACACTTTGGATGAGCAGTGAAGGTGTTTTGCAACCGCCTTTCAAGGCACCGACAACACAGGATGAATTATTTATTCAAATGCGAAAAGGTTACGAACAGAATAAAGCATTGCATGTTGTAGAAATGGGTGATGAAAAATTGGTAGCGCATTACAAATATATGCGCACACTTCCTGTGGTTGGTGAAATTCTTGATTCGATCATTGAAGCCGGGCATCCTCTTCCCACTTTCCAGATCATGCATTATGCATATTTCTCAAAAGGATTTCTTTTATTCATTACTTATGAACCTGTTCCTGATGCGCATAATATATTCAAAAGATTTGCTTCCGTGTTTGACCAGACCTATACCCGTTTCCTCGATCTTCAAAAAGCCGAAGCACAGGCAAGGGAAGCACAGATAGAAGCAGCATTGGAAAGAGTGAGAAGTAAAACAATGGCGATGCACAATAGTAATGATGTGGGAGAAACTGTGACCACCATGTTTGCAGAATTTGTACATCTGGGTATTCAAACCAATCGTTGCGGCATTTTGATTATTGATGATAAAGAGAGAGCAGAAGTATGGACAGCAAGATCAAATCCCGAAGGGAAAGCCAATCTGATCATCGGGAAACTCAATTTAGCTAAACACAACATGCTTAGTTCGGTATATAAAGCATGGAATGCAAAAGAAAATTTTTATCAATACATTTTAATGGGCGATGACCTGATTAGTTATTATGATGCCATCAACAAATCGGAATATTATCCCGTTAAGTTTGATTTGAACGCTTTGCCTTCAAAAGAATTTCATAGTGATTTCTTTTTTCCGGAGGGCGCCGTATTCGCATTTACCCGTGAAATAATACCGGAAGAACATTCAAAAATATTCAAACGCTTTTCCGGCGTATTCGGACAAACTTATCGCCGCTATCTCGATCTTCAAAAAGCCGAAGCACAGGCAAGGGAAGCACAGATAGAAGCGGCATTGGAAAGAGTGCGGGCAAGAACCATGGCAATGCAGAAAAGTTCTGAACTAAACCCCACTGCTGACCTTTTATTTGACCAGTTGAAACTGCTGGGTGCAGATTTACAGGGTGTGGCTTTTGCAATTTGTGATAAGGATAGCGACATCGTTCAGAAATGGACCAGCATAGGTGTGTTTTCTTTTCCATATACCATTGAGCCTGCAGAGCAAAATATGTATGAAGCCTGGAAAAACCAGGTTCCGCTTTATGAAGAAGTGTTTGAAGGAGAAAGAATAAAAAAATATTACAAAACCCTTATGGAAGTGCCGGCGTTTAAACAAGGATTACAAAAACTTCTTGATACAGGTATCCCGATGCCAGCCTGGCAAAAAAATCATGCGGTCTCATTTCAGCAAGGCTATTTACTCATTATTAGTACAAAACCTTTTAGCGAAACACAGATTTTTGTAAGGTTTGGGAAAGTGTTTGAACAGACCTATACCCGTTTCCTCGATCTTCAAAAAGCCGAAGCACA
>JAFEEI010000140.1 GCA_018241205.1 Pseudomonadota bacterium | reverse complement strand
CAATTAATCAGCGTTTCCCTAGCATTGCTTGCGATGAAATGAATGCGGTCATCGCTTTTCTAGCATCATCAATCTGTTGCAAAGCGATATTCCCGATATTCGCACCATTTGTGCCAGCAAGGATACCTAGTGCAGTCCAAGTAGACTATCAACATACAGTTTGAGCAGTTTTTCAAATTATAGATCATAGTTTGTAAGGTTTGTCTGACTGTGCTGTATCCGGACCATGATCAGTAAGGCATTATCCCAAGCATGCGTAGCCGTCCGGCATGTTCCAGAATGAGAAGCACGGAATAATCCACACACGTCATCAGTTCCATTAACAATTTCAGAGATCTCATCACGTTGAGATTCGAGTTTACTGTGCCAACTATCAATTCATCACTGGTCACTGTTTCAGATTCTTATTGAATTTTTTGAACAGCGGCAATCCGGTGTATTGATCTCACGCTATTTTTTTAAAATAATTAAAGAAAATCTTTTTTTATTACGTAAGAAAAAACTTATATAAGGATTAATCTTTCAAGCAGTTGAGTAATAGGGGGAAAATCATGTTCTATGAAGAGAATGCAGAAATTGACGTTGACTTGGATTTGATTTGTATAGCGGACAACAGGAGTTTAGGCAATGCATGTAGAACAGACAATAAGTAAAGTCACCGATTCATCCGGTTCAGTGATAAATCGGATGGCAAATGAATTTCTGACCTTTCGTCTTGGCAGCGAGGAGTATGGAATAGAAATTCTAAAGGTACAGGAAATCCGTGGATATGACGCGATTACGCAAATAGCGAACGCGCCTGATTTTATAAAAGGTGTGGTCAATTTGCGCGGCATCATCGTGCCGATTGTCGATATGCGGATTAAATTCCGATTAGGTAATTGGACGTACGATCAATTTACCGTGGTGATTATTTTAAATGTTGCCGGACGAGTCATGGGGATGGTTGTCGATGCTGTGTCCGATGTGATTACTCTGGGAGCCGAGCAAATGCGGCCAACGCCGGGATTGGGTTCGGTAATTGATACCGAATATATTATGGGACTCGGTACTGTCGATGAACGGATGCTGATATTGATCGATATCGAGAAACTCATGAGTAGCAGCGATATGGGTTTGATCGAACAGAGTATTAATTAGTTAGGAATTGTTTTTTTATCGGGAAAATTTAACGGAGAAAGTGATGTTTACAGATACGTCGATTAAATTCCGCTTGATGCTTGTGATTAGTCTATTGTCAATGCTAATGATAGGTATCGGTGTTTTAGGTTTATATGGCTTCAATCATTCCAACGCGGGATTGAAGTCGGTATATGAAGACCGTACGGTGACAGCAGTGCAGTTGGGAAAAATTCTGGATGTTTGGTATCAGGTGCGAAAAAATGCGACAGATGCTACCGAATCGAAGAATGCCGAGATTGCAAAGAAACTTGCTGAAGAAGCGAACCGGCTTGTCAAGCAGAACGAAGGTGTTTGGGCGCAATATTTGACAACAAAATTAACACCGGAAGAAGAAATACTCACTAAAACGAAAGGTGAGCAGCATGTTCAGTATGTCAATTCAATGAATAAAACCTTGCAATTTGCGATAGCCGGAGATTTTGAAGCTGCGACGAAAAATCTTGCCACTGATACCATGCAAAAATTTAGTGTGCTGAGAGATACCGTATTTGCTTTACTCGATTTGCAAGGAGCAGTCGCCGCTGAGGAATATGCCGCGGCACAAAGCAGTTATGAAAGTATTTTCATTGCATCGGTGGCAGCCATGGCAGGAGGCGCTGGATTTGCAATTATTTTGGGGTTCTTGTTGCTGCGCTCGATTGTGGCGCCTCTGGATGAAGCGATTGAAATTGCGCATCATGTAGCTTCAGGTGATCTGACCTCGCATATCGTTGTGACTTCAACCAAATCATCTACAGGACGCTTGATGCAAGCACTGAAAACGATGAACGACAATTTGATCGATCTGGTAGGCAAAGTTCGTTCGGGGACCGATCAAATCACAATGGCATCGGGAGAAATCGCATCGGGCAACTCGGATTTGAGCCAACGCACGGAAGAGCAGGCATCCAGCCTGGAAGAAACCGCATCGTCGATGGAAGAATTGACTTCCACAGTGAAACAGAATGCGGACAATGCGCGTCAGGCGAACCAACTGGCTGCAGGCGCTTCGGAAGTTGCGATGAAGGGTGGCGCCGTGGTCGGACAAGTGGTGCACACCATGAAATCAATCAACGAAAGCTCGCATAAGATAGTAGACATCATTAGCGTGATCGATGGTATTGCTTTCCAAACCAATATATTGGCGCTGAATGCCGCAGTCGAAGCAGCACGTGCTGGTGAACAAGGCCGCGGATTTGCCGTGGTAGCGACCGAAGTGCGCACACTGGCGCAACGCTCGGCAGCAGCGGCGAAAGAGATCAAGGAACTGATCGGCGATTCGGTGGCGAAAGTGGAAGACGGCACGCGCCTAGTTGATGAAGCGGGAACGACCATGGATGAGATCGTCAGCGCGGTAAAACGCGTAACGGACATCATGAGCGAAATCTCGGCAGCATCGCAGGAACAAAGCTCCGGCATCGAACAAGTCAACCAAGCGGTAACGCAGATGGATGAAGTCACGCAACAAAATGCCGCCTTAGTGGAAGAAGCCGCAGCCGCAGCGGAATCGATGCAGGAACAAGCGCAAGCACTAACGCAGGCAGTCAGCACCTTCAGACTATCGGGAAGTCATGCAACACCGGCGGCGGTCAAGAGAAACAATCGCCCTGCTGCAGTAGCCAAGCTGCCGAATCGCGATCCAGTAACAAGAAAAGCCGCGATAAAATCAGAAGCGAGTACTGCAGCAGTACCGATTCAACCGCGCAAAGCGGCTGCCGGCGGCGGGGGTGATTGGGAAGAGTTCTAGACTCGATTGAATCAAGACAAAACGCCATCCGGATTTTCCGGGTGGCATTTTTTTATGCATGAAATATAGACATCTTCGATCGGGCACGCCCTATTCGTGCTGAATGAAAATCGAAAAATCATAACAAACGCATTATTTACTTTTGATCGAAAAAAACGACGAAATCAAACAAGAGACACGCCGTGCATTTTGCGCATTGTTTAATATGACGGCGTCCGAACAACGAGTTTTACTTGGTCTGATCAAGATGCTACGCCTGAAGAAATCGCACAAACTTTAAATGTGAGCCTCGCAACGATACGTTCTCATATCCAGTATATCCGGCAAAAAACCGGAGTTCGCCGCATTTCAGAGTTGGTGCGCATGGCACTGATAGCTACTCGCTCGCTATAGGGAAATACAGAAAACTGTAAAGCAGAGTCGATTTGCCGGATAGTGCCGCGTTTGTACCGTGGCTTTATTGATGTGTTCCCGGGTAAAAGTATTTACTTCTATTCAATAACCAACCTCAACATTCCCATCCCCAAAATGCGCCTTCAGCGATTCCAGCAAATCCTCGTGCAAATATGCCCGCCAGTCATTCCCCAATTCCAGTTCGCCGCTGGCGGCATCGTTGCGGTAAAGCAGCGTGACCGGGCAGTAATTTGCGTACGGTTTTTGCGCCAGAGGGGTGAAGGGTGTCAATAAGGCTTTGAGGCTGGCGGTTTGTCCGATGGTGGAGGCGTCGCAGCGGATTTTCAGTTGTTTGGCGAAGCGCGAGCGGATTCCGGCGAAGTCGTAGAGCTGCTCGGCGGTGATGCGCAGTTCGTCGTCTTCGCTACCGTTGTAGCCGCGGTTGCTGATTTTTACTTCGGCGATCAGCAATTGATCTTCTTTGAGCCAGGCGCGGTTGACGTCGAACAGTTCGCTGAAAACGACCACTTCGAGGCGTGCTTTGCCGTCGTCCAGGTTGATGACGCCCATGCGGCCGCGGCGTGTCATTTGCACGCGTACCGAATGGATGATGCCCGCCAGCAATTGCGGTTCGCGGCTGGGATTCAGCCGGTCCAGGCGGGTGCGGATGAACCGCTTCAGTTCCGGTGCGTAAGTATCAAACGGATGGCCGCTGAAATAATAGCCCAGGCCGGTTTTTTCCTGGCGCAGTTTTTCCCGGTCGGACCACGGCTCTGTGTGTAGCAGTTGCGCTTGCAAATGGGATTGATCGTCGCTGGCGCCGAATAAATTGGTCTGGCTGACCGCCCGGCTTTGCTGTTCGGCGGATTCGATCGCGATGCCGACGGAAGCCATCAGGCTGGCGCGGTTGGCATTGAGGGTGTCGAATGCGCCGACGCGGATCAGCGATTCCATGACGCGGCGGTTGGCGATGCGCCGGTCGGCGCGGTTGCAGAAGTCGAATAAATCGGTAAAAGGGCCGCCTTGTTCGCGCACCGCGACGATCGAGTTGACCGCGGATTCTCCGCTGCCTTTGACGGCACCGAGACCGAAGCGGATGGTTTTGTTGTCGACCGGAATGAAACGGTAAGCGGACAGATTGATGTCCGGCGGTAGGATCGTTAAGCCGTTGGCGATGCTGTCTTCGACAAAAATCTGCACCTTGTCGGTGTCGTCCATATCGGCGGAAATACACGCCGCCATGAATTCGGCAGGGTAGTGCGCTTTCAGGTAAGTGGTCTGGAAGGCGATCAGCGCATACGCGGCGGCGTGCGATTTGTTGAAGCCGTAACCGGCGAATTTTTCCATCAAGCCGAATAGTTCGGTGGCCTTATCCTCGCTTAAATTGTTGTTGACCGCGCCGGTGACGAAAATGTCGCGCTGCTGCGCCATTTCCTCGACTTTCTTCTTGCCCATGGCGCGGCGCAGCAGATCCGCACTGCCGAGGCTGTAGCCGCCGATCACCTGAGCAATCTGCATGACCTGCTCCTGATAAATCATAATGCCGTAGGTCGGGCCGAGGATCGGTTCGAGGCGCGGATCGAGATATTCGATATTTTTCCGGCCGTGCTTGCGGTCGATAAATTCCGGGATCAAATCCATCGGGCCGGGGCGGTATAACGCCACCAGCGCGATGATGTCTTCAAAACGATCGGGTTTCGCTTTTTGCAGCAAATCGATCATGCCGCGCGATTCAAACTGGAAAATGCCGACGGCGTTGCCTTTGCGCATCAGCGCGTACGTCGCTTCGTCGTCGAGCGGCAGTGTTTCCAGTGAAAAAGGCGGGATGGATGGATCGTCGTTCGGGTGCAACTGACGGATATAGTCCACGGCGCGGTCGAGAATCGTCAACGTGCGTAAGCCGAGAAAGTCGAATTTCACCAGACCGATTTTCTCGACATCGTCCTTGTCGAGCTGGCTGATGACCGAATCGGAGGATTCGGTACAGTAAATCGGGCAAAAGTCGGTGATCTCGCTCGATGCGATCAGCACACCGCCGGCATGCATGCCGATGTTGCGCGTGATACCTTCGAGGCTCTCCGCCAGTTCCAGCAGATTACGCACGTCTTCTTCCTCGGCGGCGCGTTGGTTGAGCTGCGGTTCGAGCTGGCGCGCTTTTTTCAGCGTCATGCCGATTTCGAACGGCACCAGTTTGGCGAGCTGGTCGACGAAGTTATACGGCAAATCCATGACCCGGCCGATGTCGCGGATCACCGCCTTGGCCGCCATCGAACCGAAGGTGGCGATTTGCGAGACTTTGCCGGTGCCATAACGCTGCTTGACGTAGTCGATGACCAATTCGCGCCGGTCCTGGCAGAAGTCGATATCGAAATCGGGCATCGATACCCGCTCTGGATTCAGGAAGCGTTCAAACAGCAAATCGTAGCGCAGCGGGTCGAGATCGGTAATGCCGAGCGAATACGCGACCAGCGAACCTGCGCCGGAACCGCGCCCGGGACCGACCGGCACGTTGTTTTGCTTGGCCCAGTTGATGAAGTCGGCGACGATCAGAAAGTACCCGGCGAATCCCATCTGGATGATGGTATTGACTTCAAATTCCAGCCGCGCTTGATATTTTGGCAGCTTGTCCGTGCGTGCTTGATCGTCCGGGAACAGGTGCCGCATGCGCTGGTGCAGGCCCGCGGCTGCTTGGTCTTGCAGATACTGATCCAGGCTTTCGTTATTCGGTGTCGGAAATAACGGCAAGCGGTTGATGCCCAATTCCAGAACCAGATTGCAGCGCTTGGCGATTTCGATGGTGTTGGCCAGTGCGCTCGGGATGTCGGCGAACAGCTGCGCCATTTCATCCTGAGTTTTGAAATACTGCTGTTCCGTAAAATTCTTCGGGCGGCGTTTATCGTCCAGGGTATAACCTTCAGCGATGCACACCCGTGCTTCGTGCGCGCGGTAATCTTCGGCATTGAGAAATTGCACGGGGTGTGTGGCGACGACCGGCAAGTTGAGTTTCCGCGCCAATGCCAGCGATTGTTGCACCAGCATCGCTTCGTTGGGGTGGCCGTCGCGCTGAAGTTCGAGATAGAAGCGATCGGGAAACAAATCGGCCCATTTGCGGGTTTGAATTTCGGCTTGCTGCGGATTGTGCTGCAAAATGGCCAGACCGATGTCACCGAAACGCCCGCCCGACAATGCGATGAGTCCCTGCGTGCCCCATTCACCGGGATGCAGCCACGCTTCCCTGATTTCGGCTCTGCCGTGGTATTGGTTTTCGCGGTAGGCGCGTGACAGTAAGCGCGACAGCAGTAGGTAACCGGCGTGCGATTGGCACAGCAATAACAGCCGGACCGGTTTGTTGCGGTCGGATTCGTTGGTGATCCAGACATCGCAGCCGAGGATTGGCTTGATACCGTTTTTGCAGGCGCTTTGGTAAAATTTCACCAGCCCGAACAAGTTGGCGAGATCGGTCAGCGCCAATGCCGGCATTTGATCCGCCACTGCTTTCGCAGCGGCATCGGGAATGCGGATCGTGCCGTCCAGAATGGAGAATTCGCTGTGCAGCCGTAAGTGAATGAAAGCAGGGTTGGTTGGCATGGTGTTACAATTCGGGTCTGCGGATTCTGTCATTGATTAACCGAACGTTATTTTACCTTATGTTGAAAGCACCCGAACTTTTACTTCCTGCCGGTACTTTGGAGAAAATGCGCATCGCCTACGCCTTTGGCGCCGATGCGGTGTACGCCGGGCAGCCGCGCTATTCTTTGCGCGCGCGTAATAATGAATTTGCCTTGGAGCAGATCAAAACCGGCATTACGGAAGCGCACGCCGCTGGGAAAAAGTTTTTTGTCGCCAGCAATATCATGCCGCATAACGCCAAGGTGAAGACCTATATGGACGATATGGCGCCGGTTATCGCAATGAAACCGGATGCGCTGATTATGGCCGATCCGGGGTTGATCATGATGGTGCGGGAAAAATGGCCGGAAGTGCCGGTTCATTTGTCGGTGCAAGCCAATACCGTGAATTACATGGGTGTCAAATTCTGGCAGAAAATCGGTTTGACGCGGGTGATTCTGTCGCGCGAGTTGTCGCTGGACGAAGTGGCGCAGATTCGCGATCTTTGCCCGGATATGGAAATCGAGGTTTTTGTGCACGGTGCATTGTGCATCGCGTATTCCGGCCGTTGCTTGCTGTCCGGTTACTTTAATCACCGCGATCCGAATCAGGGAACGTGTACCAATTCGTGCCGTTGGGATTACAAAGTGAAGTCCGCCGAAGAAAATCCGAGCGGCGATATTCAGGAAACCGGCAAAATCGATTTTGATTTCGGCCAAGTGATGCAACAATCGGAGCAATCCGGCTTATCGGGCGGGTGCGGCTCCGTTACGCGTCATCCGGCTGCGGATCAGGTGTATCTGATCGAGGAAAAGGAGCGCCCCGGCCAACTGATGCCGATCATGGAGGACGAGCACGGCACGTACATCATGAATTCCAAGGATTTGCGCGCGGTCGAGCATGTCGAACGGCTGGTCAAGATTGGTGTGGATTCGCTGAAAATCGAAGGGCGCACCAAGTCGTTGTATTATGTGGCGCGTACCGCGCAGGTGTACCGTAAGGCGATCGACGATGCCGTGGCCAATAAGCCGTTTGACCTCAATTTGCTGGGTGAGCTGGAAGGATTGGCCAATCGCGGCTACACCAGCGGTTTTTACCAGCGCCACAGCACCCATGAAACGCAAAACTATCTGCGCGGGCATTCCGAATCCAATCGCAGTCAGTATGTCGGTGATGTCACCGGCTTCGATGCAATCAATGGCATGGCGGAAATTTTGGTAAAAAACCGCTTTCAAGTCGGTGACCGTCTCGAGATTATTCACCCATCCGGCAATCAGGTTGTCGAATTGGCGCAGATGCTGAACGCCAAAGGCGAACCGGTGCAGATTGCTCCCGGCAGCGGTCATCGCGTCAAAATACCGCTAGCTCGAAATATGGAGCATGCTTTCGTTGCGCGCTTTTTCTGAGGCGCTTTGCCGGCACTGATGGTGAAAGAAACCAAGGATTTTCTGCGGTAACCAATCCAATTTCCCCGGGAACGGTCCGCGCATGAATCCGGCGTGACCGCCTTCTTCGGGGAATTCCAATGTGACATCGGCTGAGACTTCAGCCTGCGACGGCAGCACCGATGCCGGCATGAACGGATCGTTGCGCGCATTGATCACCAGTGTCGGAACCCGGATATGCGGCAGCCACTGCTTGCTGCTCGATTGTCGCCAGTAATCATCGGTATTGCGGAATCCATGTAAGGGCGCCGTGACGATATTGTCAAAATCATAAATCGAAGCGCATTTCTTCAGCGCATACGCATCGAATAAGCCGGGGAACTGCGTGAGCTTGTCGAATGCTTTTTCTTTCAGCGTATCGAGGAAATGGCGCGTATACACTTGATTGAATCCTTGATCCAGAGCCGATCCGGCGGCGGCCAGATCGAGCGGAACGGATACGGTTGCGGCGCCTGCGACGAGTTCCTTGGCCTGCTTCCCCCGTTCGCCCAGCCATTTCAATAGCGCATTGCCGCCCAGTGATACTCCCATGACATACACCGGTTGCGCTGATTCCGTTGTTTTGATCTGATCGATAATGCGCCGCAGCATCCAATCAATCTCGGTGGAATCGCCGGCGTGATAGGCGCGCGATAAGCGGTTCGGTTCACCGGAACAACCGCGGAAATGAATGACGGCGCTACGCCAGTGATGGCGTTGCAGGCTATTGATCATACTGAGAATGTAGTGACTCGACGAGCCGCCTTCGAGGCCATGGAAAAAAACGACCAGTGGAGATTTGTCAGACCCGTCGCTCCAATCGACATCAATAAAATCCCCGTCGTCGAGTTCCCAGCGTTCGCGTCGGTAGGTAAATTGCTGCGCCGGTTTTTTAAAATAAGGGTAAAGCGTTTGCAGATTACCGCCAGGTAGCCAGGAAGGTGCCGCGTAATTTTCTGTGTGCCAGGGGATTGCATTGTCATGCAGAGGAATTATTCTTCGTTGCGGCATTCGGGTGATCTATCGATGTTGAATTCCGCTAAATATACCGGACTTACGCCGATTCTAAAACCACAATGGCCGGTTGTTACACCGGCCATTGTGGTTGAGGCCCGGGATAAATCAGAAAACGGTCATGATTCTTCTAAAACTCACTCCATTGATCGTTGCCGCCACCGGCAGCGATTTTTTTTCTTTGTGGCAATTTTGCACTGCCGTTATGAATGATCTCAGTTTCATGCCGTTCAGTGAGCGTCGCTTTTTTCTTGTTAGTGAGGTGAACCGTGGGTCCTGGTTTTTTTGTACCGCTGTACGACAGATTGAATATGGAAATAGCGCCAACCAATTCATTTGCTTGCTGTTCCAGCGAAGCGGCAGCCGCCGCGGCTTGTTCGACCAGAGCGGCGTTTTGTTGCGTGACATCGTCCATTTGTGTCACGGCTTGATTGACCTGCTCAATACCGGTGCTCTGTTCTTTGGAGGCAGAGGTAATGTCCGACATGATTTCGGTTAGATTTCTTATCGCCACCACAATCTCTTCCATTGTTTTGCCTGTTTTATCGACTAATAAAGTGCCTTCCTCAACTTGTTTTACCGAATTGTCGATCAGTGTTTTAATTTCTTTTGCGGCTGTCGCGCTTCTTTGCGCCAGGTTACGGACTTCTGTCGCCACCACGGCAAAACCGCGGCCCTGCTCACCGGCTCGTGCCGCTTCTACCGCCGCGTTGAGCGCCAGGATATTGGTTTGAAAAGCGATACCGTCGATGACGTTGATGATGTTCGCTATTTTGTTTGAGCTATCGTTAATCGATGACATTTTGATGACGACTTCGTGCATCATTTCGCCGCCTTTGGCGGTAATACTGCTGGCTGTTATCGCGATCTGGTTAGCGCTAATGGAATTGTCCGTGTTTTGACCCACGGCTGCGGTAAGCTCTTCCATGCTGGATGAGGTTTCTTCCAGCGAAGAAGCTTGTTCTTCCGTGCGCTGCGAAAGATCTAAATTACCTTCGGCGATTTCTCCGGCAGCCATCCGTACGGATGCTGCATTTTTCTGAACATCCAGTACGGTAGCCCGCAGGTTAACGCCCATCTGGCTCAATGCTTTTAGCAGTTCGCCAAATTCATCGCTGCGGTTGATGGAAAACTTGTGCGTTAAATCGCCGGCAGCCAAAGTATTTGCGATATCCGCGGCTTGCTTTAGCGGTGACAGCGTATTCTTGGCCAAGTCATAAGCCATATAGGCTATCAATGCAAGACCGGTTGCCGTTATTGTAGCGATCATGTTGCCCAGCGATGCGGATGCCTCAGTTTGTGATAGATCCCACCAGCCGATACCACCTGCGGCCAATAGAAATAAAGCAGGGACCGTCATCGCCAGTACAATGCGTTTTTTCGTAGTCATTTTGAGAAAGGCTTGCAGTTTTCCGATGAAATCGGTGCGTACGATTTGGCCTTTCTCGATTTTCAGGTTTTTTTCCTTACCTTCCAGAATCCGTTGATAGATTGGCGCAGCCCGCTCGATTTCCGCGTGCGAGGCTTTGGTGCGAACCGATAGGTAGCCGGTTACCTTGCCGTTTTCTATCAATGGTGTTGCATTGGCTTTGATCCAATAGAAGTCGCCATTTTTACGGCGGTTTTTAACCAGTCCGGTCCACGGCAATCCTTGTTTGAGTGTTACCCACAGATCTTCAAACGCTTCCGGAGGGACATCCGGGTGACGCACAATATTATGCGCTTTGCCGAGTAATTCTTCTTCCGAGAAGCCGCTTACTTCGACAAATGTGGAATTAATATAGGTTATTCTGCCTTTGGTGTCGGTCGTAGATACAATGAGCGTATCATCGTCAATGGGATATTCGGTATTAGTAACCGGAAGATTAAGTCTCATGATTTCCCCTTCTGGGAATTGTTTGTGTGAGATGAGATTTACGGTATATGAATTAATATACTTTGTCGGTGGTTTCTTTTTTTTCGGGAAAAACACGATGCACTCTAAGTAAGAATTGTCCTATTGATTTTCAGGGTTATTGAAGATTTGTGCTACGGATCATCCGGTGCGGATTTCAGCCGAAGAATTTCTTTATAAGCCTGGAATAAGTTGACAAGCTGCCTTGTAATCTACAATTCCCATAGCGATTAATTCAATTAGTATGTCACTGCGAAATTGTGACTCTATCGGTGAGTAACAAAACAAAACGTGGATAAAATGAAATTTCGTTTTGTGCGATTTTCGTGATGGCAGCTGATGAATATTTTCTAAATTTAATGAGTAAGATTAAGCGATTAACTCAATGAATAGAAATTGCAATCAGAATATTCCTATAGTTTTTAATCCGCTAGGAAGTTACCATTGATAATAATTGATTATTAATGCGAATACGCCCTGATAAATCATCCGGTGATTAGAGAACTCATTAAAGATGGCAATGAGGATAAATGATACTTAGATATGTGTACGGATTGAAAGTGAATGAATGCACAAAAAAAGCCTTGCTGGATTGAAAAATTTCACCCAGATACGCAGTGGGATGCAACCATCGATCAAGAAACGAGTTCCAAAGAAGGCTCAAACGCACTTATAAAGATGGATGGAATTCAGTTTGCTTCCAGTGTCTTGCACAATGGGAATAGTTATCTAGATCAGACTGAAACTGAAACGCATGCGCAGCAAGCCAAACTGTCATGCTTATATGCGATTTCCCGTGTCATGCTGACAGCTCGCACAGTCGAAGATTTGTGCCAGCCGCTGATCGAGCATATGAGATTTGCATGGCTGCCGTGTGACCGGTTTTTTCCGTTCGTGGAAATTGATGGCAAGTGCTTTACGGTAAACAAATCCGCGCACCTTCTTCCCTATCAATATTCGGTGCCGGTGGTGATTGATGGTGCCATAGCGGGTCAAGTGGGTGTTTTTTCCGACGATATCCATGTCGCCGGTTGGCCGGAAAATGAAGATAGTGTTTTTTTAAAAAATATTGCACGTGATCTCGCAATATGGTGGCAACAAAACCAACTGGCTGTTGCGCAGAATTTATTAATGAATGATGTGTGCATGATTGAAAACGCGTTCAATGCGCATGCCATCGTTGCAATTACCGAGAAATCCGGAGAAATACGCTACGTCAATGAAAAGTTTTGTTCTGTTTCAAAGTATTCGGCTAAAGAATTAATCGGGCAAGATCATCGCATTGTTAATTCCAGTTACCATCCTAAAGAATTCATGGCAGATCTATGGACTACCATTACGGAAGGCAAAGTATGGCGCGGAGAAATCAAGAATCGTGCAAAGGATGGCACCTATTATTGGGTTGATACGACGATAGTGCCGTTCCTGGATGATCAGGGTGTTCCTTATCAATATGTAGGGATACGCACCGAAGTAACGAATTACAAGCAACTGGAACAAAAAATGGAAGAGCAGGTAACGGAACTGGCCCGCTCAAATGATGAACTAGAACAATTTGCTTACGTCGTTACGCACGATTTGCAGGAGCCGCTTCGTGCCATCAATAGCTTCGTTCAGTTACTCAAAAAATACTGTGATCATCAATTGGATGAACGGGCCAAGGATTTGATTTCGCATGCAGTGGCCGGTACCAATCGCATGCAAGTGCTGATTGATGATTTACTAACATATGCACAAGTGAATGCGAGTCAATCGCTGATTGAAATTGATTGCGAACAGTTATTGAAAAATGTGCTGACGGATCTATCCGTCGTCATCGGTGAGTGCAATGCGCTTGTTACGTACGATAAGCTGCCGGTGCTCAAGGGTATTCGCTTCCAGTTTATTCAGCTATTTACCAATCTGATCAATAACGCGCTCAAATTCCGCAGAAATCAACCGCCGCAAATACACATCGGTGTCGAAGAAAATCGCCGTGAATGGATTTTTTCCGTCATAGACAACGGAATCGGTATCGAAGAACAGTATCTGGAACGTATTTTCCGGGTATTTCAGCGCCTGCACAGCCGGCGGGAATATGCCGGTACCGGCATTGGTTTGGCCATCTGCAAGAAAGTTGTGGAACATCACGGCGGAAAGATTTGGGTCAAATCGACACATAATATAGGCTCTTCATTTTATTTCACAATTCCAAAGAACTAATTAATTATCACAATGTTTCACAAAAATAATACCCGCCCCAGAATAATTCTGATGATCGACGATAATCCGACTGACGTTTTGTTAATCAAAGAAGCATTCACACTCTGCGAGACAAGCAGTGAAGTGTATGTAGTCGAAGATGGCGTTTATGCGCTGGAATTTTTGCAACGGCAGGGCGAGTACTCGAACGTGCCGCGTCCTGACATTATCTTGCTGGATCTCAATATGCCGAGAAAAAGCGGATTGGAAGTTTTGGCGGAATTGAAATCGAATCCTGAATTGAAAGCCATTCCCGTTATTATTTATACCTCTTCTGTCACGCAAGAAGATGTTAAAGCGGCATACAATAATTACGCCAATAGCTATATCAAGAAATCGGTCGATTTTGACGACTGTATTCGAACTGCGAAATCGATTAGGGATTTTTGGTTTGCCGCTTCCATTCTATCCGAGTCTTGATTGAATCATGACTTCACCCAAAATTCATATTTTACTGATTGAGGACAACGAAACAGATGCCTTGCTGGTGCAAAACGATTTGCAGCAAGCCATGGGCGACCAGATTACCTTGGTTCATACCGAGCGGTTAAGTTCCGCGCTTGAATTAATCCGCCAGCACTCGTTTGATTTGATTTTGTCGGATCTCACTTTACCGGATAGCGATGGCGTTACGACGATCAACCAATTGCGCGAGCATGCGGCGAGCATACCGATTGCAGTCTTATCTTTCCGGAATGATGAAAAGCTCGCGATCAAAGCGATCAAAGCGGGTGCACAGGATTATCTAGTCAAGGGCAGCCTGACCGAAGGTGTTTTGGCGCGTGTGATCCGTTATTCGATCGAGCGCAAGCGCATTGAAGAAAGTAACAGAAAAGCGCAACGGCGCTTCCAAACCGTTTTTGAGAAAGCACCGCTCGGGATTGCCCTGATCAATTTGCAAACGGGAAAATACTACGATGTAAATCCCATGTATGCCTGCATCGCGGGCAGAAGCGTGGAGCAATTGTTGAGCATCCATCAAGCGGATATCATTCATCCTGAAGATGTTTCGTCTTATCAACATGATATCGAACTTCTCATACATCATCAGCCGCATGACAGTAAAATAATAAAAAGGGTGTTACGTCCGGATATGTCCATTATCTGGATTGAGATGTCCATCGTACCGTTTGAGCCCATGAATAATCACGAGGTTTGTCATTTATGCATGATCGAGGACATTACGGAACGCAAACGGATGATTGAGAACTTGCGGCATTTGACAACGCATTTGCAGGATGTCCGGGAAGAGGAAAGAACCCGGATCGGCCGTGAAATCCACGATGTTTTGGGCGGGACCTTGACCGTCCTGAAAATGGATTTGGATTGGTTGTCGAAGAAGATCACGGCGGATCCCATGCATGAGCGGATCAAATCGCTCTATGCCTTAACAGGAGAAGCGATCGAGACCGCGCGCCGGGTGTCGGTCAATTTGCGGCCCAATGTGCTAGACAATCTTGGACTATACGGTGCAATCGAATGGCTGGTGCGTGAATTTGAACAGCGCACGAATATTAAATGTTACTTGGAATCTGTGATATCGGCCATATCTTGCAGTAACAAGAACTTTGAAACCAGCATTTTTAGAATTATTCAGGAGATATTTATCAACATTACCCGGCATTCGCGAGCCACGAGAGTGGATATTGAACTCATCGAAGATGATAACGATATTGTGATTACCATTAAAGATAATGGCGTCGGTATAACGGAATCACAAATGCTGAATCCCGAGTCGTTTGGAATTATTGGCATGAAAGAGAGAACACAGCAATTCGGCGGTGAGCTTGAGATATCCGGTAAGCCCTTCAAGGGTAGTGTGGTGACGCTTAAAATACCGCTGACTATTGCAGCAACAAACATCGGGGAATTGATCCATGATTAAAGTTCTGATTGCATACGATCATGCGTTATTTCGCGATGGCCTGAAAAGGATATTTAACGAAACGGACGATATCAAAGTGGTTGCGGAAGCCACCGATGGAAAAGATATTCTTAAGAAAGCGCGGGAGTTTAACTGGGATATCGCGCTGTTGGATATTAACCTGCCTGATATCAACGGTCTGGATATACTGAAAAGAATTTTATCGACCAACGCATCGTCGTGCGTATTGGTTCTCAGCATGTATCCGGAAGAAGAATATGCAATCCGGGCTATCCGCTCCGGCGCTTCCGGTTATTTGACCAAAGACAGTCCGACCGATCAATTGATTACCGTGATTCGCCGCTTGGCTAAAGGTGGAAAATACGTCAATCCGGAATTGGCCGAGAAGCTGTTATTCAATCCGGTCATGGAGCCGGATAAATTAACGCATACCACATTCTCCGATCGGGAATTTCATGTTTTTAAACTGATTGTTTCCGGGGAATCGTTAACATCCATCGCTAATAAACTGGCGCTCAGTGTAAAAACGGTCAGTACCTACCGTTCGCGTATTCTGGAAAAGATGAATATGAAGAATAATGCGCAACTGGTTCGTTATGCCATTCAGCACCGGCTGGTCGAATAGAATTCACTGAGATTGGCTTCAGATTCTGTGCGCAAAATGGTCGAAAACCAGCCGCTTGAGCAGCGCCAGTTTGCCATGAAAGAAATGTCCCGCGCCAGGTACGACCAATACCGGTTGCGTTGCCGGTTCCGCCCAGCTTAAAACTGCTTCGGGTAATACCACATTGTCTTTATCGCCGTGAATGATCAGAGCGTATTGAGTCGTCTCCGGTACTGGCGGTGCTTGGAGATTAACCACCGAAGGTGCGACCAGCAGCAGAAACTCGGGCGCCAGTTTCTCCGCCGCGTGCAATTGAACAGCGCCGCCAAATGAGAATCCCGCCAGCAACAGCGGAATATCCGCAACTTGATGAATGAATTGATCGCGAATAGTGTGCGTCACTGCCAGTACATCCTCGATTTCACCGGCACCTTGCCCGAAACTCCCCTCGCTTTGACCAACGCCACGAAAATTGAATTTTACCGTGATGAATTCAAGTTCCAGCAAAGCGGTGAATAAGGTATGCACGACTTTGTTGTCCATCGTTCCGCCATGCAACGGATGCGGATGGGCAACGACGGCGATTCCTTTGGGTGCTGAGCGGGGTTCGCCCAGAACGGTTTCCAGCTTTCCCGCCGGGCCGTCGATAAAAAATTCCTGCGTGACTGCGGACAAACTATTGTTCTCAACAATGTAGCCGATCGGCGTGGATCAGATTTTCAGGCGTTCTACGACATTGCCTTTGATCAGGTGCTCGTCAATGATTTCGTCGATGTCGTCTTTGTCGATGTAGGTGTACCACGTCTCTTCCGGGTAAATGACGATCACCGGACCCTCGTTACAACGGTCCAGGCAGCCGGCATTGTTGATGCGGATTTTTTTCTTGCCGTCCAGCTTGAGCGATTTAATGCGCTGCTTGGCGTAGTCGCGTAACTCCTGCGCACCGAAATTGTTGCAGCATTTGGCGCCGCCTTCACGTTGATTGGTGCAGAAAAAAACATGGTGCCGATAATAACTCATGAGTATTCCCGGAAAGAATGTGAAAGAAAGTAAGTTTAACGCAATTTTATTTCCGTCCATATACGGCTGAGTACGCGGCGCTGCTGATAATTCAGATCGGTGATCATTTCCAGCCGTGCTAAGGTATCGTCATCCGGAAATATCACTTGGTTGTGCACGAGTTCCGGCCGGATAAATGGTTTTGCCGCGATGTTCGGATTGCCGGATCCGATCAAGTTGGTCAGCTCGGCGGAATTCTTGCCGTCCAGCATAAAATTAATGAATTGGTGTGCCAATTCAGCGTGTTTCCCGCTCTTATGCAGCACCATGCTATCCAGCGACATCACCGCGCCTTGCTTGGGAATGGCGTAATCGATGGTGAAATGGCGTCCGGTTTTTTTGGCATCCAGCGCGGCTTGAAATAAATCGTTGGAATAACCGTGTACCACCCATAAATCGCCGATGGCGATTTCTCGGATGTAGCTGGTATTGCTGAATGCTGCCCAATAAGGTTTGGCGCGGATAATCAATTCCTTGGCCTGATTCCAATGCGCTTCATCTTGATCGTCCGCGGTGTAACCCAGGTATAACAATGCCGCAGCCATCAATTCGCGCGGACTGTCCAGTACGGTGACACGGCCCTTTATTTTTTTCAGGTATTCGGGTTCGAAGATAAGCGCCCAGGTGTCGGCCGGTAAGCCGAGTTCGCGCATTTTATCGGTATTGAATCCCAATAACGTCAGCGTATAGGCATACGGGACGGAATACCGGTTTTCCGGATCGAATTGTGTTTTCAGATAGGCAGGATGAATATTTTTCAGATTCGGCAGCAAGGTTTTATCCAGTGGCACGAGAGCGCCCTGACGGATCAAGGTATCCATGGCATTGCCGGTCGGGACGATCAAATCGTAGCCGGATGCGCCGGCAGCCAGTTTCGCCAGCATTTCCTCGTTATCCGAAAAATAATCCTGTTTAACGTGACAATCGCACAGTGCTTCGAAGTGCTGAATGGTTTCCGGCGCGATGTAATTATTCCAGTTGAATAGCTGCAGTACGCGTGTCGCGGCGTGATTGCCGGATGCCGGATTTTGTTGTGGTATGCAGCTGCACAGCAAAACCGTACCGATAAGAAATAACGTGACAACCGGGAACGGCAATCGATGAGTCATGATGATTTGGATTCACCCAGCATACTGCTGTCGAAGCGTGAGGCGATGATGATCAGCGTCAATGTCAACAGCATCAGCAGGGTGGAAACGGCATTCACTTCCGGTGTGACCGCCACCTTGATCATGGTGTAGATTTGGATCGGCAGAATCGGTTCGCCGACGCCTTTGGTGAAGAAGGTAATGACAAAATCGTCGATCGACAGCGTGAACGACATTAAAGCCCCGGCGATGATAGCCGGTCTGATCAAAGGCAGGGTGATTTGCCGGAAAGTCTGCCACGGTGTTGCACCAAGATCGCGCGCCGCCTCGAAAATGGATTCGTCCATTCCTTGCAAGCGCGCACGCACGATGATCGCGACAAATCCGATGCAAAAAGTGGTATGCGCAATGATGATCGAGACCATGCCGAGGGTCAGGTTGAGCACTTGCAGAAAAAACAGCAGCAGCGAAACGCCGAGCAGGATCTCCGGCATGGCGACCGGGGTAAATGCCAGGATTGGTAATACCTTGAGTTTGTAGCGGTGAATCGCCAAACCGGCCATGGTGCCCAATAATGTCGCGATCGTGCTGGCGCTGACGGCGATGATCAAAGAATTGCGCGCGGCCAGCAACATTTCATGATCATGCAATAAGGCTTTGTACCAATGCAGCGTGAACCCCACCCACTCGGCGTTGAGTTTCGAGTCGTTGAAGGAAAACACCACGACGATGATCAACGGAATATACAAAAAGGCGTATACCCCGATCGATACGATCCATAAAACGGTCATCCGGCGTGGCATGATCAGGTAATCTTGGTGACCGGCTTGGCGAGCCGGGAGAATAATCCGGCGATGATCAGCACCGCCAGCGTCAGCATGATCGACAGTGTCGAGCCGAACGGCCAGTCCCGCATACCGAGAAACTGGTCTTTGATCAGATTGCCGATCATGATGTCGCCTGTTCCACCCAGGATATCAGGAATGGCAAACATGCCGAGAACGGGAATGAAAACCAGCGCCGATCCGGAAAAAATACCCGGCAGCGACTGCGGCCAGGTGACGTACCAGAAGCGCTGCCAGCGGTTCGCTCCCAGATCTTGCGCGGCATCCAGCAAGATCGGATCGTGCTTTTCCAGATTGGTATACAGCGGCAGGATCATGAATGGCAAGTGCACATAAATCATGCCGATCAACACCGCAAACGGTGAAAAGAGCAGCGTGACCGGTGCCATGCCGAAAACGGCCAAGGTATGGTTGATCATATGACTGAGCGCCGATTCCGGGCCGAGGATGATCATCCAGGCATAAATGCGGATGAGAAAATTGCTGGCGAACGGCAGCACCACCAGCATGATCATCAGATTACGGAATTTTTTTTGACTGTGGGCGATCAGTAACGCCAGCGGATAGGCCATGGCGATGCAGATCACCGTGGTGAGCGTAGCGACAGCGAATGATTTCAGGAATATTTCGAGGTAGATGAAATCGCTGAAAAAAAATTGATAGGTTTCGATCGTCAAACCGGATTCTTCGTTCGTATCGCCAGGCAAGATATGAACCGGCGCCAGCCCGCCGAATTCGCCCGGCAGGCGGAAAGAAGTCAATACCATGATCGTACCCGGCGCGGCGAAGAATATCAGCAAGAACAGCAGCGGCGGCGTGCTGATGAGCCATTTGACAAGACGGCTGGATGTTTGCATGTTTTTAATTGGGCGATCGATCCAGTGGAATGACGCTTGAAGTTTCCGTGCGGTTATTTTACACGAGGGCCATGAAAGAGATTTTTAATTAATACAGGCATCGATTCGATGTCCAGCGCTCCGGCCGGTACATTTTTTGGTATAAAGCGCATTTATTTTTCCCCTATACTTAGACCTCGTGAAAACTTATCAATCAATCGATGTGAATTCCATCAAAGGACAAGAAAATGCCATTTAGCTATAGTAATCAGCTCAGCACAATCGTTGGTTTTGCTGAGCAGCAGAATCCGGAATCAATTCTCGATATTGGCATTGGGATGGGGCAGTATGGATTTTTGCTGCGTACAAACTTGGAAAATGTAAATCTTTTTGAAATTGACGGTCCAAATGCGCGTCAACGCAGCAGGGATCAATGGAAGATTAGAATCGACGGGATTGAAGGTTTTGCAGGCTATATTACTGCGGTGCACGAGTATTCATACACCAATCTGTACATCGGTGAAGCGCTGAAATTGCTATCGAGACTGGGAGATAAAATTTACGACTTAGTGCTTGCGATCGATATTCTGGAGCATTTTGATAAAGAGCAGGGCGTCATTTTTCTAAAAGAGTGTCAGCGGGTATGCAAGGGTTCTGTCCTTGTCAGCACACCGAAGGAATTCATTGAACAAGAAGTCCAGGCAAATCCCCTGGAGAATCATCGATCGCATTGGACTGAGGAAGATTTCAAGCTTTGTGGTTTTGATTATTTTTTACCGGATTCATTGAGCCTGATCGCGATCTTAAACAATAAGCGTGAATAGTATCGCGGCAGATGCAGTTTGATTTGTGCAGAATCATGTTTCTTTTGCTTGCAAGGAATAGACCCGGGATCGGATTAATCAGGCAAGAATTGCGCGGATTGTTCTTGCCAGCTGATCACTACGGAATCGCCGATGTCAAAAAGCTTGGCATGATCCGGTACGGAATTGGGAAGTAATGCTTCGATTAATGTGCCGTTGGCCAGTTCGATGATATACGTGGTGACATCGCCGATGTACAGGAAATCTTTTATTTTCCCGAGTAGTTGCGATTCAACCGCGCTGTCCGGTGACTGTGCAACGATACGGACTTGTTCCGGACGTACGGCGAAAACGCCTTGATCGCTGGTGTTGATGTGCGCCTTGACCGGCACCATGACTTCTCCCAGTCCGCTGACGGTTAATGTTAAATGCGCAGCGGAAACCTCACTAACCTTGGCTTCCAGCATATTGATCTTGCCGATGAAGTCGGCCACGAAGCGGTTGACCGGAAAATTGTAAATGCGGGACGGTTCGTCGATCTGCTCGATTTTCCCTTGATTCATCACGGCAATGCGATGCGACAACGCCAATGCTTCGTTTTGCGCATGCGTGACATAAATGAACGTGACACCGGCTTCGGCTTGTAAATTGATCAGCTCGCGTTGCATGTTCTCGCGCAGTTTCTCGTCCAGTGCGCCCAACGGTTCATCGAGCAATAACAAGCGTGGTTGATTGATGAGTCCGCGCGCGAATGCCACGCGCTGCTTTTGTCCGCCGGATAATTCATGCGGGTAGCGCTCGGCAAATGGGGTGAGTTCGACTTCTTGCAATGTCTCGGCGACCCGGGTTTTGATTTCCGCCGGTGTTTTGCCTGCCATTTTCAGCGGGAATCCGATATTACCGGCGACCGTCATGTGCGGGAATAGCGCGTAGCTTTGGAAAACCGTATGAAAGGGGCGTCTTTCCGGCGGAAGGCCGACGATGTCTTTGCCATCGAGCAAAATTTCCCCGCTGTCGGGGGCATCAAAGCCGGCAATCATACGCAGCAGCGTTGTCTTACCGCACCCGGAAGGACCCAGCAAGGTAAAAAATTCCCCGGCTTCGACGGCGATGCTGACATTGTTCACCGCGGTAAAATTGCCGAACCGTTTGGTCACATTGCGGATTTCGAGGAGCGTCATACGTTCATCAGTGGGAAGAAAGCGGTTACTTTAGGGAAACGCTGATTAATTGACTATACGGGCGAATCACTTCGTTGCGCGGTACTCGTTCCCTCGTTTATCTTGTTGATATGTCTCGGTTGCTGTGTTCCGTGCGCCTCGTGCTTCATCTCGTCCGCCGAATTAA